>DATFAY010000248.1:0-9743 GCA_035254085.1 Piscinibacter sp. | reverse complement strand
CAACTTCGGCGTCCCGACGCAGTTGAAGAACTGGATCGACGCGGTGGCGCGATCCGGCGTCACCTTCAAGTACACCGACAAGGGGCCGGTCGGCCTGGTGCGCGACAAGAAGGTGTACGTCGCGCTGACGCGCGGCGGCCTGTACCGCAACACGCCGGCGGACACGCAGGTGCCCTATCTCGAGACCTTCTTCCGCTTCATCGGCTTGACCGACCTGCAGTTCGTCTATGCCGAAGGGCTGTCCATGGGGCCGGAAGCGGAACGCCAGGCCTTCGCCTCGGCACAGACCCAGATCGACCAGCTGCTGCCCGCTTGAACTTCACGCCGCACGAGGAATGCCCATGACCGCCACGACACGCACCATCGACACCGAGCGCATCACGCACGCACGCAGCGTCGAGCGGCAGGTGGCCGGCATGGCCACCTCCGACGGTGCGGGCGTCAAGCTCACGCGCGTGCTGACCCAGCCGCTGCAGCAGCGGCTGGACCCCTTCCTGATGCTGGACGCCTTCGGCACCGACAACCCGGACGACTACATCGCCGGCTTTCCGGACCATCCGCATCGCGGCTTCGAGACCGTCACCTACATGATCGCCGGGCGCATGCGTCATCGCGACAGCGCGGGCCACGAGGGCCTCTTGGAGAACGGCGGCGTGCAGTGGATGACGGCCGGCCGCGGCGTGATCCATTCCGAGCTGCCCGAGCAGGAACAGGGCCGCATGGAAGGTTTCCAGCTGTGGCTCAACCTGGCCGCGCGCGACAAGATGAATGCACCGTGGTACCGCGACATCCAGGGCGGCGACATCCCCGAGTTCAAGACTCCCGAGGGCGTGACGGCGCGTGTCATCGCGGGCGCGAGCCATGGCGTCGCCGGTGCGGTGCAGCGCGAGATCACCGAGCCGCTGTATCTCGACCTGCACTTCGACGCCGACTCGCATTTCACGCAGGCCCTGCCGGCCGCGCACAACGTGTTCGTCTACGTCTATCGCGGCGAGGTCCGCGTGGGCGATACCGCCGTGCCGGCGCAGCGCATGGCGATCCTGCGCAACGAGGGCGACGGGGTGGCCCTGCATGCCGACGCACCGGCGCGTGCGCTGCTGATCGCCGGCCGTCCCTTGAAGGAGCCCATCGTGCAGTACGGTCCCTTCGTGATGAACAGCAAGGAAGAGATCTTCCAGGCGGTGCAGGACTTCCAGGCCGGCCGGTTCGCGCCGGCCTGAGCGGCCGACGGCATGGGCATTCAAAGGGCGCTATCCTGAGCGCCCTTTTTTCGCTGCCGACATGGCCGCCATCCACATCACCGACATCGAGTCCGCCATCAACTGGTGGCGCGAGCAAAGGCCTTCGCCCGACGGCATCACCGCCTGCGCCGAGGTGCGTGCGCTCGCCGAGGTGTACGCGCTGCTCGTGTACTACCACGAGCCGGCCTGCGACGAAGAGTCGATGCCCGCCGCCGCCCGTGAGGCCTGGCTCGCGTGGTACGCGACCACGCCGGACGCGCCGTGCATCGCCATCTGCTCCACCAGCCAGGGCGACAGCGTGTGCAAGGGATGCGGGCGCACGTTCGACGAAGTGCAGCATTGGCCGGTGATGACGCCGGCCGAAAAGCGTGCCACGTGGCGTCGCATCACGATGGAAGCGACCGCCTGGCGCTTCAATCGCTACGCCGAGCGAGCGCGCCAGGCGACGGGCATCGACCACCCGCCGCCCGACAGCCTGTCCGAGCCGAAGCCGAAGGAGCGGGCGGCTTGAGCGCCGCACTGCCCGCGCCGCCGGCCCCGCGCCCCAACCTGCTGCAAGACGCGCCGCGGATCGCCTCGCTGGCCTGGCCGCTGTTCGTGGGACAGCTGGCGGTGCTGGCGTTCAGCACCGTCGACACCGTCCTGGTGGCGCGCTACTCGGCCGAGGATCTGGCGGCGCTCGCCATCGGCTCGGCCGTCTACGTGACGGTGTTCGTCGGCTTCATGGGCGTGGTGCTCGCCATCGGGCCGATCGCCGGGCAGCTCTACGGCGCGCGCCAGTGGCGCGAGGCGGGCGAGCAGTTGCACCAGTCGATCTGGCTGGCGCTCGGCCTGTCGGTGATCGGCTGCGTGGTGCTGCTGTGGCCCGAACCGTTCCTCGCCTTGTCGCACGCGCAGCCGGCGGTGGCAGAGAAGGTGCGCAGCTATCTGCTCGGGCTGGCGCTGGCATTGCCGTCGGCGCTCGTGTTCACCGCGTTTCGCGGCTTCAACACCGCCGTCTCGCGGCCCAAGATCGTGATGGCGCTGCAGTTCGGTGCACTGCTGCTGAAAGTGCCTTTGAGCGGCTTGCTGGTGTTCGGCCTGGACCTGCCCACGCGCTGGGGCACGCTGCACCTGCCAGCCGGCGGCGCCGCCGGCTGCGGCGTGGCGACCGCGGTCGTGATGGCGCTGCAACTCGCGGCGGCCTGGTGGGTGTTGCGCCGCGATCCGTTCTACCGCAGCTTCGGCCTGCACGAGCGCTACCTCGCGCCGCCGCAGCGCGCCAGTCTGGCGGCGCTGCTGCGCCTGGGCGTGCCGATGGGCCTGTCGATCGGCATCGAGGTGACGGGCTTCACCTTCATGGCCTTCTTCATCGCCCGCCTGGGCGCGACGGCGGTGGCGGGCCACCAGATCGCCGTCAACATGGTGTCGATCATGTTCATGATGCCGCTGGCCCTGGCCAACGCGACCGCGACGCTGGTGGCGCAGAGCATCGGCGCCGACGCGCGGCACGAAGCGCGCCGCATCGGCTGGCACGGCCTGCAGCTGGGCCTCCTGATCGCGGCCGCGATGGGCGCCACGGTCTACCTCTTGCGCGAAGGACTGATGCGCCTGTACACCAACGACGCGGTGATCATCGCGGCGGCGATGCCCCTGCTCGCCTGGGTCATCCTGTTCCACATCGCCGACGCCGCGCAGACCATCGCCTCCTTCACCTTGCGCGCGTACAAGGTCGCCACCGCGCCGGTGATCATCTACGCCAGCGCCATCTGGGGCGTGGGCCTGGGCGGCGGCTACACCGTGGCCTTCGACACCAGCGGACTCGGCCCGGCCGCATTGCGCGGCGCGCAGGGCTTCTGGTCGGCCGCCACTGCCGGGCTCACGCTGGCCGCCTTAGGCCTGTGCGGTTTCCTGCTCTGGATGCTCAGGCAACGACGCTGAAGACGAGACCGGCGTCGCGCATCGCGCCCACCGCCGCCAGGCCGAGGCCGGTGGCGGGCGTCACGACGCCGAAGTGCGGCGTGCGCCCGAGCGTGCCCTTGGCCAGACCGACCGCCGCCGTCACCGCCATCTCGGGCGTCGAGCGGTAGCCCGGGTGGCCCTGTGCGTCGACCCGACCGCGCAGCTTCTTGCCGTTGACCGACACCGCGAACACGTCGAGGCTGTAGCCGGTGTGCGCGAGCACATCCTCGCTCGGTCCTTCGCCCGGCTTGGGCGCGATCCAGTCGACCAGGCCGCGCAGCGCCGTGCGCTCGAACTTCAGCGGTCCCGCCAGCGCCGCGCTGAGGTTGGCCAGGGGCGCGGCGAGCGATGCCGCAGCGGCCCACTGCAGCGGCAGGGTGCTCGACGGCGGCAGGAACGACACGCTGGGCACCAGCGACTTCATGTTCATCGCCTCGCTGTAGCGAAAGTCGTTGCTGAACAGTCCCGAGGCGGCCAGCAGCGCCCGCGAGCGCAGGATCGTGGGCGGATTGACGAACGGCGCCGGAATGGTGGGCGCGACCACCGCTTCGACGTCCTCGTCGTAGCGCGGGGCGAAGCGGTAGGCATTGCGCTGCGCCACCTCGGCCGCGTCGGGCGTGCCCGGCGGCAGCAGGCAGGCCGGGTTGCGCACGCAGTCGGTGTTGTCGTAGGCCAGCAGCGACTTCAGCGATGCGATCGTGCCGCCGCTGACCGCGTCGTGCACGCTCTTGATGCGCTGGCCGACGAAGTTGACGACGATCTTCACGTCGCGGCAGGCCTCGCCGGTGCGATCGTGCAGTTGCTGCGCCGCCCACAGCGTGGCGAGGTCGAAGGGCAGCGCCTCGTAGCCGCAACTCGGGATCACCTTGACCTGCGCCGCGACGGCCGCGACATGGTGGCGGTTGACGAGCTGCTGCACCCAGAAGGTCTCGCCGCTCAAGTCGAGGTGATGGGTGCCGTTGGCGATGCAGGCCTGCACCACGGCCTCGCCGGTCATGGCGTAGGGCCCCGCCAGGTTGAGCACCACCTGGGCTTGCGCCGCCATGGTCTGCAGGGAATCGAGCTGGTTGGCGTCGGCGACGAGCACGCCCGGCTGCTCGGCGGCCACGGGGACGAGCTGCGCAACCATCTGGTGCAGCTTGTCGCTGCTGCGCCCGGCCACCGCCCAGCGCAGCGGCTGGGTCGCTGCGCGGTGCAGCAGGGCCACCGCGGCCTGGCGCCCGACGAAGCCGGTGGCACCGAACAGGACGACGTCGAACGGTTTGGCGGGCATCTCGTCACCTCCACTGACCTGCAGCGTGCTCGCGAGCTTAGCGCCACGCGGGCGGCGCGGGGTGACGCGGTGTCACGATCTTCAGCGTTCGGCGAGCGGGCGCAGCGCCGCGGGGGCGCGCATGTCCTCGGGCAGCTCGAGGTCGAGCAGCGCCGCGCCGCGCATCTCCTGCGGCGGCAAGGGCAGGCCGCGCCGGTCGCTGTAGTCGTACAGCGGCCGATGCGCGCGCCGCGTGTCCGCCTGGAGCACCTGCGCCGCGGCCATGTCCAGCGCGGTGACGCCCGCGACGGCCGCGAGCGCGGCCGCGGTGCCGGGACGGCGCCAGCCGCCCTCCCGGCCGAGGGCGGCGAGGTCGAGCGCGTCGCCGCCGACACGGGCCCACAGCCATGGGCGCGGGTCGCGCGCGGCCAGCAGCGCGATGCCGGTGGCGATCTCGCGTGCGCCGTAGGCCTGCAGCGTGCGCTCGCGCCCGCGCATGCCGGTGGCGCGCGACATCGCGCGCGGCATCAGCAACTCGGCCAGGCCGAGCCCGATGCTGAACCAGCCGAGGCCGCGAGCTACGCGCCCGGCCGTGCGCGCCGCGCGGGAAGGACGATGCGATGTGCTCATGGGGCGCTCCTGCTTCAAGGCTTCATCACGACCTTCACGCAACCGTCTTTCTTGTCGCGGAAGGTCTTGTACATCTGCGGTCCGCTCTCCAGGCTGACGGTGTGCGTGACCACGAACGACGGGTCGATCTGCCCTTCGACGATGCGGCGCAGCAGGTCGTCGGCCCAGCGATTGACGTGCGTCTGGCCGGTGCGCAGCGTGAGGCCCTTGTTCATCAGGGCGCCGAACGGCACCTTGTCGAGCAGTCCGCCGTACACGCCCGGCACCGACAGCGTGCCGGCGGGACGGCACGCATAGATCATCTCGCGCAGCACGTGCGGCCGGTCGGTCTCGAGCATCACCGCCTGCTTGGCGCGGTCGTAGGCCGAGTCGATCGATCGCATGGCATGCGCTTCCATGCCGACCGCGTCGATGCACTTCTCCGGGCCCTTGCCGGCGGTGAGATCCTTCAGGCGCTCGAGCACGCTTTCCTGCTCGAAGTCGATGGTGGTGGCACCGCCCGCGCGCGCCATGCTCAGGCGCTCGGGCAGATGATCGATCGCGATCACCTGCCGTGCGCCGAGCAGCAGGGCGCTGCGGATCGCGAACTGCCCGACCGGGCCGGCGCCCCACACCGCCACGGTGTCGTAGGGCTGGATGTCGCATTGCAGCGCGGCCTGCCAGCCGGTGGGTAGGATGTCGCCGAGGAACAGCACTTGCTCGTCGGTCAGCTCGTTTGGAATCTTGACCGGCGCCACGTCCGCATACGGAACGCGCACGTACTCGGCCTGGCCGCCGGCGTAGCCGCCCGTCAGATGGGTGTAGCCGAACAGCCCCGCCGTGGTGTGGCCGAAGGCCTTGGCCGCGAGGTCCTTGTTGCGGTTGCTGCGCTCGCACACCGAGTAATTGCCGCGCCGGCACTGCTCGCACTCGCCGCAGATGATCGTGAAGGGAACGACCACGCGGTCGCCCACGCGCAGCTTGTGGTTGCCGGGGCCGACCTCGACCACCTCGCCCATGAACTCGTGGCCGATGATGTCGCCCGCCTTCATGCCCGGCATGAAGCCGTCGAACAGGTGCAGGTCGGAGCCGCAGATGGCGCAGCTGGAGACCTTGACGATCGCGTCGCGCGGCTCCTCGATTTTCGGATCGGGAACGCTCTCGTAGCGGATGTCGTGCTTGCCGTGCCAGCAGAGTGCTCTCATCGACTGCTCCAATCACTGGAGCCGTCGACGCGGCAATCGGCATTCCTGCCGGAGTGGCGGGTCAGCCGGCGCGCGGCACCGACAGCACGAAGCAGCTGCCGCCGCCTTCGCGGGCCTCGCAGCGGACGCTGCCGTGGTGGCGCTCGGCGATCTGCTTGACGAGGCTCAGGCCGAGGCCGACGCCGCCCGCTGTCTCGGCGTGGCCGGGCAGGCGATAGAAGGGCTCGAAGATGCGCTCGCGCAGCGCTTCGGGCACGCCCGGGCCGCGGTCGCACACCCGCAGCTCGGCCGCGCCGCCCTGGCTGCGGGCGTCGAGCGTGATGTCGCCGCCGCCGTAGCGCTTGGCGTTTTCCAGCAGGTTGCGCAGGGCCCGGCGCAAGAGCCGCTCGTCGCCGAGCACCGCCAGCATGTCGCCCCCGCCGTCCGCATCGAGCGTGGCATCCACCCGCGCCGCCTCTTCGGCAGCGAGGCCGAGCAGGTCCACCCGCTCGCGCTGCTCCAGCTCGCGCACGGCGTCGAGGCGGCTCGCCAGCAGCACCTCTTCGACCAGCGCATCGAGCTCGGCAATGTTGGTGTCGATCTCGTGCTTGAGGCGCTCGCGCTGCGCAGGCGCTGCGTCGGCCAGCATGGCGACGGCCATCTTCATGCGCGCCAGCGGCGAGCGCAGTTCGTGGCTGGCGTTGGCCAGCAGCGACTGGTGCGAGCGCACCAGTGCCTCTATGCGCGACGCCGCGGCGTTGAAGCTCCTGGCGACAGCCGCCAGTTCGTCGCGCCCGACAACCTCGACGCGATGGCTCAGCTGGCCCGAGCCGAAGGTCTCCATGCCCTGCTTGAGCGCCTGCAAGCGGCGCGTGAGGTGGCGCACCACCGGCCATGCGCCGGCCGCGACCGCGATGAAGAGCACGACCAGCAGCACCACCAGGCCGAGTCCGTGCTGCCAGGCGGGCGGCACGAAGGGCAGTTGCACGAATGGTCCGCCCGGCGGCGCCATGCGGGGCCCGCCGGGGCCGCCGGGATGGCCCATGCCCGGCGGCTGGCGCATGCCCGGGCGCATCACCCACAGCGTGCGTCCGTCTTCGAGCCGGATCGCGAAGACGCGGCCCATGCCTTCCGCCTGGCGGCGAATGAACAGCTCCGACGCGCCCACGCGCTCGCCGCCCGGTCCGTCCAGCGCCAACGGCAGGCGCAGGCGCTGCGACCATTCGCGCAACGCGGCGGCCTGGTCCTCGGCAGGGGCGTCCACGCCGGGCAAGGAGCGCTGGATCAGCTCGCCCCAGGCCGCCATCCGCTCGGACAGCACCGTCTCGGCACGCATGCGCTCCTGCTCCATGTGGCGCTGGAACAGCCAGCCCGCGGTCAGCGCGAACAGTGCCAGGACCGCCACCACGGTCAGGTAGATGCGCAGCGTGAGCGTTCTCATGCGGCCCGCGCCTCAGTGTGCGTCGTCGGCATCCTGCTTCTTCGCGAAGACGTAGCCGGCGCCGCGCACCGTGAGCACGCGGCGCGGCATCTTCGGGTCGTCCTCGATCACCGCGCGGATGCGCGAGATGTGCACGTCGATGGAGCGATCGAAGGCTTCCAGCGGATGGCCCTTGAGCGAGTCCATGATCTGGTCGCGCGACAGCACGCGCCCGGCGCTTTGCGCCAGCACGACCAGCAGGTCGAACTGGTGGCTGGTGAGGTCGCAGGGCTGGCCCTCGAGCCGCGCCACGCGCTCGCCCAGGTCGATCTCCAGCCGGCCGAAGCGCAGCACCTCGTCGCCTTCGGCATGCGGCGCGGCGCGGCGCAGCAGCGCCTTCACCCGGGCCAGCAGCTCGCGCGGCTCGAAGGGCTTGGGCAGGTAGTCGTCGGCACCCAGCTCGAGGCCCACGATGCGGTCCAGCGGCTCGCCGCGCGCGGTCAGCATGAGCAGGGGCAGCTGCCGCGTGCGCGGATTCGCGCGCAGCTCGCGGCACAGGTCCAGCCCGTCGCCGTCGGGCAGCATGAGATCGAGCACGAGCGCGTCGTAGTGGTTCGCCGCCAGCATCGTGCGGCCCTGCGCCAGCGAGCCGGCGGCCTCGACCTCGAAACCGGCAGCGCGCAGGTATTCGCCGACCATCGCGGACAGGCGGGCGTCGTCGTCGATCAGGAGCAGTCGCAAAGCCATCACCGGGGATTGAACCTCAAACGTGCGCCCCGCAGGCGCGAGGCGTGCGGGGCGGACGGATTCTGTCATCGGGCGCGGCCGCGCGCTTTTCGTTCGAGCGTGCGGCGCGTGCCTTGGTCACTGCTTGGGCGCCGCGCCGTCACGGCGCTGCTGCCACTGCTGCATGCGTTCCTGCATGCGCTGCTGGCGCTCCTTGATCTGCGTGCCCAGCTTGGCCCGCTGCTCCGGCGTCAGCACATTGGCCGCGTCGAGCATGGCCTGCAGCATGCGGCGGCTGGCGGCGTCGTGCTGCGCGAGCATCTGCTGGCGCACCGACTCGGCGGCGGCCGCGTCCACCGACGGCGCCGTGAAGATCTGCAGGCTCTTCTCGTGCAGCGCACGGCCCGCGTCGCGCTGGCCCTTCAGGTCGGCAGCCGCCTGCTGGAAGATCTGCTTGATCTGCGCACGCTGCGCGTCCGTGGCGCCGACACCGTCGAGCATGTGGTCCATGCCGTGCCCCATGTGGCCGGGCCCGCCCATGAACATGCCCGGGCCGTCCATGCCGCCGCCGTGATGCCAGCCAGGGCCCGGCTGCGCCCAGGCCGACAGGGCCAGCGTGGCCGACACCGCCACCGCCAGGCCCACCAGCACCCACTTGATGCCGCGCGCCGTCGCGGGGCTCGTCGAATTCGTCGTCATTGCGTTGCCCATTGCCTTACTCCTGTTGAACATGGGTTCGAGCCCATGGAAGGCATCGTCCGCCGCGGCGGTGAACTGGGCTTGGCTGGGGGGTAAAGATGTGTGAATGCCGGACGTGAAAAAGCCCGTGCGAAACGGGCTCGAAGGGCTTGATCACTGGCGGAGAAGCGTTCCGCCGGAACGACGGGGCGGACCACTCGCATCAGCCTGCGTGTGCCGAATGCGACCTTGAGTGACTTCCGTCGAAAGGCAGCGGAACTCGGCATTCCGTACCAGACGCTGATGAAACGGGCACTCCGGGACGGGCTGAACCGCTGACCCGCGTTCAGACGACCATAAAGGCCGTCAAGTGTGAGTTTCGACTTTCGACTTTGGCACCCAGAACAAGTGACCATCGACTGCCCGTTGCGTTTCGAAGCGATAGAGCGCGCTGTATTGCCAAGGAAGGTACCAAACCCGGTAGTAGACGCGGAGGCCAATATCTGCGTGCGCGAGCGGTATGTCGGCCAAGTCAGCGAGGTCGTTGTTGATGGTGTCGGTCTGCTGCGGTTCAATCGTCCGTGGTCTGCTGTTTTCTGTCGATTGAAATTTCGGACCGTTGTCCATCACTTCGTCGGAAACGACGCCCGTGGCGCGATCGATGCTTTCGGCCTTCGCGCCATTCAGTTTCG
>DATFAY010000247.1:0-6635 GCA_035254085.1 Piscinibacter sp. | reverse complement strand
TCTTCGACGGGCTGTATCGCAGCGGCAAGATCGAGCTGGAGCTGGTGCCGCAAGGGAACCTCGCCGAGCGCATCCGCGCCGCCGGCGCGGGCATTGGCGCGTTCTTCTGCCCGACGGCGTACGGCACCGAGCTGGCCGCGGGCAAGGAGACGCGCGAGATCGGCGGCAGGCAGTACGTGCTCGAGTACCCGATCCATGGCGACGTGGCGCTGATCAAGGCCGAGGCGGGCGACCGCTGGGGCAACCTGGTCTACCGCAAGACGGCGCGCAACTTCGGGCCCATCATGGCGATGGCGGCCAGGACGACCGTGGCCTCGGTGCACGAGGTGGTCGCGCTGGGCGGGCTCGATCCCGAGCACATCGTGACGCCCGGCATCTTCGTGCAGCGCGTGGTGCCCGTGCCGCGCCGCCCGGCCACCGCGGCCGGATTCAAGCAAGCCGCCTGAGGACGCCATGAACAAGCTCAACCGCGACCAGATGGCCGCGCGCGTCGCGCGCGACATTCCCGAGGGCGCCTACGTCAATCTCGGGATCGGCCTGCCCACGCTGGTGGCCAACCATCTGCCGAAGGAGCGCGAGGTCTTCCTGCACAGCGAGAACGGCCTGCTGGGCATGGGGCCCGCGCCGGCGCCGGGCGAGGAGGACTACGACCTCATCAACGCCGGCAAGCAGCCCGTCACCTTGCTGCCCGGCGGCGCCTACTTCCACCATGCCGACAGCTTCGCGATGATGCGCGGCGGGCACCTGGACATCTGCGTGCTCGGCGCCTTCCAGGTGTCGCGCGGCGGCGACCTCGCGAACTGGCACACCGGCGGCGCCGACGCCATCCCGGCCGTGGGCGGCGCGATGGACCTGGCGATCGGCGCCAAGAAGACCTACGTCATGATGGAGCACTTGACGAAAGGCGGCGAGAGCAAGATCGTCGAGCGCTGCAGCTACCCGCTCACCGGCATCGGCTGCGTGAGCCGCATCTACACCGACCTCGCGGTGATCGACGTGACACCGCAAGGCCTGAAGGTGATCGAGATGACGCCGGGCATGACCCTGGCCGAGCTGCAGCGGCTCACGGGCGTCCCGTTGGCCGATTGAACAGAGGAGCACCATGACCGAAGCATTCATCTGCGACGCCGTGCGCACGCCGTTCGGCCGCTACGGCGGCGCGCTCGCCTCGGTGCGCACCGACGACCTGGGCGCGATTCCGCTGAAGGCCCTGATGGCGCGCAACCCGGGTGTCGACTGGGGTGGGCTCACCGACGTGATCTTCGGCTGCGCCAACCAGGCGGGCGAGGACAACCGCAACGTCGCGCGCATGTCGTCGTTGCTGGCGGGGTTGCCGATCGAAGTCCCGGGCGCGACGGTCAACCGCCTGTGCGGCTCCGGCATGGACGCGATCGGCACCGCCGCGCGCGCCATCCGCTGCGGCGAAGCGCAGCTGATGCTGGCCGGCGGCGTGGAGAGCATGAGCCGCGCGCCCTTCGTGATGCCCAAGGCCGAGAGCGCGTTCTCGCGCAGCAACGCCGTCTACGACACGACGATCGGGTGGCGCTTCGTCAACCGGCTCATGAAGGAGATGTACGGCACCGACTCGATGCCCGAGACCGCCGAGAACGTCGCCGCCGAGTTCAAGATCGAGCGCGAGGCGCAGGACCGCATGGCGCTCGCCTCGCAGCGCAAGGCGGTGGCCGCGCAACAGGCCGGCTTCTTCGACGCCGAGATCACGCCGGTCACCATCGCCCAGAAGAAGGGCGAGGCGATCGTGGTCAGCCGTGACGAACATCCCCGCGACACCTCGCTCGAGGCGCTGGCCAAGCTCAAGGGCGTGGTGCGCCCCGACGGCAGCGTGACGGCGGGCAATGCGTCCGGCGTGAACGATGGCGCGTGCGCCCTGCTGCTGGCCAACGCGGCGAGCGCCGCGCGCCATGGCCTGACGCCGCGCGCGCGCGTGCTGGGCATGGCGACCGCGGGCGTGGCGCCGCGCATCATGGGCATGGGGCCGGCGCCGGCGACGCGCAAGGTGCTGGCGCTGACCGGCCTGTCGCTGGACCAGATGGACGTGATCGAGCTCAACGAGGCTTTCGCCGCCCAGGGCCTCGCGGTGCTGCGCGACCTCGGGCTGCGCGACGACGATCCGCGCGTCAACCCGAACGGCGGCGCCATCGCGCTCGGTCATCCGCTGGGCGCCAGCGGAGCGCGCCTGGTGACCACCGCCGTCAACCAGCTGCAGCGCACCAAGGGCCGCTACGCCTTGTGCACCATGTGCATCGGCGTGGGGCAGGGCATCGCTCTGATCGTCGAACGCGTCTGACGCGCGCCGATCGGCAGCACGGCGGCGCTCAGGCGGCGACGGCCTCGTCGCGCTGCGCCGTACGCCGGCCCTCCAGCGAGTGCAGCACCTTGCGAATCGCTGCGACGGCGAAGTCGATCTGCTCGCGCTCGATGACCAGCGGCGGCGCCAGACGCACCACGGTGTGGTGGGTGTCCTTGCTCAGCACGCCTTCGGCCATCAGGCCCTCGCAGACTTCGCGCGCGCTGGCGAACGCAGGGTCGATCTCGACGCCGACCAGCAGTCCCTTGCCGCGGATGTCGCGGATGGCCGGGTGGCCGAACTTGCCCAGTTGCGCCATCAGGTAGGCCCCCTGGTCGTGCGCGCGGCGCGCGAGCTCCTCGCCTTCCAGCAAGTCGAGCGCCGCCAGACCGACCGCCGCCGCCAGCGGGTTGCCGCCAAAGGTGCTGCCGTGGTCGCCCGGCGTGAACTGTGCCATCACGTCCTCGCGGGCGAGGAAGGCGCTCACAGGCAGCAGCCCGCCGCCCAGCGCCTTGCCCAGCGTGAGGCCGTCGGGGCGCACGCCCTCGTGGTCGCAGGCCAGCATGCGGCCGGTGCGGCCCAGGCCGGTCTGCACCTCGTCGCAGATCATCAGCACGCGATGCCGCGTGCAGATCTCGCGCACCGCCTTGAGGTAGCCCGCGGGCGGCACGATGATGCCGGCTTCGCCCTGGATCGGCTCGACGATGAACGCGGCCGTGTGCGGCGTGATCGCCGCCTCGAGCGCAGCCGCATCGCCAAAGGGCACGCTGGCGAAGCCCGGCGCGAAGGGACCGAAGCCGTCGCGGTACTGCGCTTCGCTGGAGAAGCCCACGATGGTGGTCGTGCGGCCGGCGAAATTGCCTTCGGCGACGAGGATCTGCGCCAGGCCGTCCGGCACCTTCTTGACCTTGTAGGCCCATTTGCGCGCCGCCTTGATGGCCGTCTCCACCGCTTCCGCGCCGCTGTTCATGGGCAGGGCACGCGCCATGCCGGTGGCGCGGCACAGCGCTTCCAGGAAGGGCCCCAGCTGGTCGGTATGGAAGGCACGGCTGGTGATCGCGAGTCGGCCCGCCTGGGCGGTGAGTGCCGCCACCAGCCGCGGGTGGCTGTGGCCGAAGCTGACCGCGGAGTAGGCCGACATCATGTCGAGGTAGCGGCGCCCCTGCTGGTCATACAGGTGAACGCCTTCGCCGCGGCTCAGCACCACCGGCAAGGGATGGTAGTTGTGCGCGCCGAAGCGCTGTTCGAGGTCGATGGCGTTGGTGGCGGCGACTTGGGCGGCTCGGGCTTGGAGCGCAGCGGCACGGGCGGCGGTGGTCATGAAAGCGTCCTGTGGTCAGGCAATGGATCGGTGTCATCGAGTCTAGGCCTGCGCAGGCGAAATTTGCTTTCCAAATATTGCATGACTCTCCGCATTGGCGCATGATCCGTTCTTTTGATGGACACTTCGCATGGCCGCTCAATTGCTGGACGGGCTGGACCGAAAGATTCTTGATGTGCTCCAAGCCGACGGCCGCGCCTCGAACGTCGACTTGTCGGCCCGGGTGCATCTGTCGGCGCCGCAGTGCTTTCGCCGCGTGCGCGCCCTGGAGGAGCACGGCGTCATCCGCGGCTACCGCGCGCAGGTGCAGCCGCAAGCCCTGGGCCTGGGCGTGATGGCCTACGTGAGCCTCAACATCGACGGTGGGCAGTTCGGCCGGGTGCGCGAGATCGAAGCCAGCATCCGCGACTTCCCGCAGATCCTCGAATGCCATACCGTGTCGGGCGACTACGACTACCTGTTGAAGGTCGTCGCGCGGGACCTGAAGAGCCTGTCGCAGTTCCTCACGGACCGGCTGATGCAGGTGCCCGGTGTCGACGACGTGCGATCTATGATCTGCATGGAAGAAGTCAAGGCGCCGTCGCCGCTGCCCGTGGACCTGCAGCCATGAGGACGCGCGCATGACCACCGGCCGCCCGCTTCGCTGGGGCATCCTCGGCGCCGCCCGCATCGCGGCGTCGGCGCTCATCCCCGCTCTGCGCAGCACGCGCAGCGAGATCGTGGCCGTCGGCTGCCGCGATGCCGCACGGGGCGCCGCCTTCGCTGCGGCACATGTCATCACGCACGCCACCAGCTACGAAGACCTCGTGGCGCGCGACGACATCGACGTCATCTACAACGCCTTGCCCAACCACGCCCATGCGCCCTGGGCCGTCCGGGCGCTGCACGCCGGCAAGCACGTGCTGTGCGAGAAGCCGCTGGCGCTCGACGCGCACGAAGTCGAACAGCTGTGCGAGGCCAGCCGCGCCACCGGCCGGCTGGTGCTGGAAGCCTTCATGTACCGCTTCCATCCGCAGATCGACCGGCTGAGGGAACTGGTGCACGGGGGGGCGCTGGGAGCGCTGAAGTGGATGCGCGGCAGCTTCACGTACGCCTTGCGCGACATGACCGATTGCCGCTGGGACCCGCGGCTGGGCGGCGGCGCGCTCTACGACCTGGGCTGCTATCCGCTCAGCCTGATGCGCCTGCTGGCACAGACCGAGCCCGGCGTGCTGAGCGTGGCCGCGCAGTTCACCGCCGCCGGTGACTACGAGGGCAGCGTCGACCATGCCTCGCACGCCGTGCTGCGCTTCGACACGCCGAACGGCCCCGTGCTTGGCCACATGGACTGCGCGTTCTCGCTGCCCTTCCATTGCGAGTTCGAGGCGCTGTGCGAACAGGGGCTGCTGCGGCTGCCGGTCCCGTTCGCGAGCAAGGGGCTCGAAACGACGCTGCAGATCGGCGATCAGATCGAGCGCTTTCCCATCTGCGATCCCTATGCCTTGATGGCGGCGCATTTCGAGGCGGCCGTGCGCTTGGAGGTGCCATTGCGTTTCGCGCTCGACGACTCGCTGGCGCAGGCCCGCGCGCTGGACGCACTGCTGGCCGAGGCGCGCGCGCACCCGATCGCTTGAAACACTAGCCTCTAATGGCAGTGTGCACTGACTCTGTCAAGCGACTGGGTGGTGGGTCACCGCCCACAGTGCACGATATGCGCACAATGGTTTCCTAGGCGAACACATCGGATTCCGATTGTGGGTAAATTTCCCAGCTGACCGGGGTCGTTGGGGCCTCGTGAAGCATCGGGCGCGCATTTGCCCACCCCTGAGTCGGGAGTCCATGATGAATTCATTCGAGCGCAACGACATCGAGTCCGAGCGACAGACGACGGACGCCGCGTTTGCCGGCGTGCCCGCCACCACCGCGACCGGCAAGCCGGCGCCGCAAAAGCGCGACCTGATCGCCGGCCTTGAAAAAGGGCTGGCCGTGATCTCGGCCTTCGACCAGGACCGGCCGCGCCTGACCATGACCGAAGTCGCGTCGCTGTGCGGCCTCACGCGGGCCGCCGCTCGCCGCTACCTGATCACGCTGGAGCACCTGGGCTACGTCACCAGCGAGCGCAAGATGTACGCGCTCAGCCCCAAGGTGCTGCGCCTGGGCCAGAGCTACATGCACTCCGCGCGCCTGCCGCGCATCGTGCAGCCGGAACTGCACAAGCTCGCCTATGCCATGAAGGAGGCGTCGTCCGCAGGGGTGCTCGATGGCGCCGACGTGATGTGCATTGCCGCCACCAGCGCCGGCCGGGTCGTCTCCTCGACGCTGCAGCCGGGCACGCGGGTGCCGGCCTACTGCACGGCCAACGGCCGGGTGCTGCTCGCGGCGCTGCCGCAGCATGAGCTGGACGCCTGGATCGCCAAGCAGACGCTGGCGCCGCTCACCCCCAACACCATCACCAACGCCGAGCGGCTGCGCAGCGAGATCGCGCGGGTGCGCTCGCAGGGCTACGCGACCGTCGACCAGGAGCTCGAATTGGGCCTTCGCACGGTCTCCGTGCCGCTGAAGAGCTACCGCGGCGAAGTGCTGGCGGCGATGAACATCAGCGTGCATGCGGCGCGCGTGACCATGGACCAGCTCGTGAGCGACTGCCTGCCGGCGTTGCTGCAAGCTCAAGCCAGCCTGCGCACCGTGCTGTGACGATGGGGTGATGCGCACGCAGGTCGCGATCGTCGGCGCAGGTCCCGCGGGCCTGCTGCTCGGCGCGCTGCTGCATCGCGCGGGCATCGCCAACCTGATCGTCGAACGGCGCAGCGCCGACTACGTGCTGTCGCGCATCCGTGCCGGCGTGCTCGAACGCACGACCATCGACCTGGTCGACGAGGCCGGCATCGGCGCGCGCATGCACCGCGAAGGCCTGGTGCACACCGGCATCGAGCTGGCCTTCGACGGCGTGCGCCACCGGATCGACTTCGCCGACCTCACCGGCGGCAAGCACGTGATGGTCTACGGCCAGACCGAACTCACGCGCGACCT
>DATFAY010000246.1:0-3776 GCA_035254085.1 Piscinibacter sp. | reverse complement strand
TTGCTCGTGCAGCGTCTGCTCGAACGCGGCGTAGTCGCGGTAAGACAGCGCCAGCGGCGCGGGCGCCCACGCCTCGTCGTCGTAGAAGCGCTGCCACTCCTGGAAGAACAGGAACATGCTGGAGGCGTCGATGATGAGCATGTCCAGGCTCACGCACAGCCGCAACCGCCCGCCCGGCAGCGCCGCGGCGGCCACCTCGAACAGCGGCCATTCGCCGATGGGTCGCCGGTTGTGCGACAAGCGAGAGCGCAGCGCGTCGAGCTCGGCGTCGCGCAGGTCGTCTGGCGCCTCCTGCAGCTCGTGCAGCTCGATGGTGTAGGGCGGCACCTGCGCGAGGATGCGCTGGCGCCCGTCGGAGTCGATCACCGCGCGCAGCATGTCGTGGCGCGCGATCACCTTGCGCAGCGCGCCCTCCAGCCGGTCCAGGTCCAGGCCGGCGCGTTCCAGCTCGAAATAGCAGTGGGTGGAGAAGCCACCCAGTTCGACCCACTCGTTGCGGCCCATCCAATACGCGTGCTGCACGTCGGTCAGCGCAAACGGCTCGTGGCGGGCCTCGGGCCGCGGCGCGAAGGACGCCGGCTCGGGTCGTCGCGCGGCGTCGCGCAGCAACGCCAGCAGCGCCTGCTTGCTGGAGGCCAGCGCCTCGCGCAGCGGCGCCGTCAGCGCCCCCTTGGGCGCGATGACGCGCAGTTGCTCGCCGTCGACGCGCAGTTGCACGCCGTTGCTGCTCAAGCGGTTCAGCAGGTCTTCCACGGAGGTACTCCCGGGTTCGATGGGACACGCGGCGGTGCGCGAAGCGATGTCGGCGATCGCGCCGCTGGATTCGGGGGTCACAGCAGCAGCTCCTCGATCGACTCGGCCTCGGCCGGCGCCGCGGCGTCGCGCGCCAGGCGCTGCACCGCGAGCAGCCGATAGACCATGGCGGCCACGTCGCCTGCGGTCGTGTCGGTGAGGAAATGCTTGAGCGGCAGCTCCACGCCCAGCGCCGCATGGATGCGCTGGCGCAGTTCCACCGCCATCAGCGAATCGAGGCCCAGCTGGTTCAAGGGCATGCGCCCGAACAGAGGCGCGATCTCGCGCTGTCGCGCCGCCCCGAGCCTCAGCACCGTGCCGGTGATCGCGCGCAGCCAGTCGAGCACCCTGCCCTTGGCTTCCTCGGGCGGCAGCGCGGCCAGCACCTGCGGGTCGGGTGCGGGCTGCGCGGTCAAGGTCGCGGGGGCCACCGCCGGCGCTGCGGCGTGCACGGCCGCGGCCGGTGTCTCCCGGTCGTGCGCGAACCAATGCGCCTCGGTCTGGAACGGATAGGCCGGCAGCGTCACCGGCCGCGGCAACGACGGCGGCGCCTGGTCGGGCCAGCGGTCCTCGGCCCAGCGTGTCCAGTCGACTTCGCCGCCCTGCACCCCCCAGGCAGCCAGGCTCAGCGCGAATCGGCGTTCGTCGTCGTCGCCGCGCTGAAGGCTGGGCAGCCAATGCCCGCCTTCGACGCTGCGCTGGCCCAGGCGGCACAGCACCGGGTGCGGCCCGATCTCGATGAAGCGTCGGCAGCCCATCTCGTCGAGGCAGCGCATGCCGGCCAGGAATTCGACCGGCTTGCGCACATGGTCCAGCCAGTAGGACACCTCGGCGGCCTGCTCGCCGACCGCGCGCCCGGTGATGTTGGACACCAGCGTGATCGACGGCGCCTTCATCGCCACGCGCCGCAGGCAGTGCTCGAACTCGGCCAGCATCGGCTCCATCAAGGGCGAGTGGAAGGCGCGCGCGACCGCCAGCGGCGTGGCCGACGCGCCGTGCGGCGCCCACTGCGCCAGGACGCGATCGACGGCGTCGGCCGAACCCGACAGCACGACGCTGTCGGCACTGTTACGCGCGGCGATGGCCACTTCGTGGTGATCGCTCGCCGCGAACTCGCACATCAGGCGCGACAGCGTCGGCTCTGCGGCATGCACCGCCACCATTGCGCCCTGCGGCGTGCGCGAATCCATCAGGCGGCCGCGTTCGGCGACGAGCAGCGCCGCGTCCTCGAGGCTGAACACGCCGGCCACGCAGGCCGCGGCGTATTCGCCGAGGCTGTGGCCGAGCAGGCAGTCGGGGCGCGCGCCCAGCGACTGCCAGAGCGCAGCCAGCGCCATCTCGAGCGCGAACAGCGCCGGCTGCGCATGAGCGGTGCGGCCCAGGTCCAGCACACCGTCTTGGCCGCCGTACAGCGCGCCCGCGAGCGAGAAGCCCAGCCGCGGCGCGAGCACCTCGTCGCAGCGATCGAAGGTGCGGCGGAAAACGCGCTGCGTACGGTACAGCCCGTGGCCCATCGAGGCGTCGTGGCTGCCCTGGCCGCTGAAGAGGAAGGCGGTGCGCCCGCTCGCCTCGCCCAGCACCTGGCCGCGAAGCGCCTCGTCGCCTTCGCCGCAGGTGAAGCGGCCGAGCGAGCTCGCGAGCTCCTGCCGCGTCGCGCCGACGAAGGCGGCGCGGTGGACCATCGGCGTGCGCCGCGCGTTGGCGGTGTGGCACAGCGCGCGCAAGGAGCCGGCGTCGGCGAGCCGGGCAGCGAGGCGGGCAGCGAGGCGGCGCGCCTGCGCGTGAAGCGCGGCTTCGCTGCGCGCCGACAGCATCAACAACTCGACCCGCGGCGGCAGCGCCGCATCCTCATCCCGGCCGGCGGGATCGGCCGGCGGCTCGCGCAACACGACGTGAGCGTTGGTGCCGCCGAAGCCGAAGGAACTGACGCCGCCCAGCCGCGGACGTGGCCCGCGCGGCCAGGGCCGGGACTCGGTCGCGATCGCGCAGCGGCTGGCGCGCAGATCGATGTGCGGGTTGATCTGCTCGACGTGCAGCGTCCTGGGGATGCGCTCATGGTGCAGGGCGAGCAGCAGCTTGACCACGCCGGCCAGCCCCGCCACCGGCTCGGTGTGGCCGATGTTGCTCTTGACCGAGCCGATCGAGAGCGGCGGCGCGTCGCCCGCGGTGCGGCCGTAGGTCTGCACGATCGCGTCGACTTCGATCGGGTCGCCCAGGGCCGTGCCGGTGCCGTGCGCCTCGACGCAATCCACCTCGGCCGCCTCGACGCCGGCGCTGGCGAGCGCGCGACGCATCACCGCCTGTTGTGCGAGGCCGTTGGGCGCGGTGAGGCCGTTGCTTCGCCCGTCCTGGTTGACCGCGGAGCCGGCCACGAGGCCGAGCACGCGGTCGCCGTCGCGCTCGGCGTCGGCCAGGCGCTTGAGCACCAGCACCGCGCAGCCCTCGCTGCGCACGTAGCCGTTGGCGCGCGCATCGAAGGCGCGGCAGCGGCCGTCCGGCGAGAGCATCTGCGCCTGCGACAGCGCCACGAACAGCTCGGGCGCGAGCAAGGCGTTGACGCCGCCGACGATCGCCAGGCCGCATTCGCCGGCCAGCAGGCTGCTGCGCGCCTGGTGCAGTGCCACCAGCGAGGACGAGCACGCCGTCTGCACCGTCCAGCTCGGCCCCTGCAGGCCCAGCACATAGGAGATGCGGTTGGCCAGCACGCTGGACTGCGTGCCGCTGCCGAAGTAGGCGTCGAGCGTGCGGCCCTGCGCCAGTTGCAGCAATTCGTAGTCGTGCGTCATTGCGCCGATGAAGACGCCGGCGTCGCTGCCGGCCAGGGCGTCGGCCCGGATGCCCGCGTCTTCGAGCGCGTGCCAGGTCGTCTGCAGCAGCAGGCGCTGCTGCGGGTCCATCGCGTCGGCCTCGCGCGGCGAGATGCCGAAGAAGGCGGCGTCGAACTGCTCGATGCCGTCGATGAAGCCGCCCCAGCGGCTGCACGA
>DATFAY010000245.1:0-5382 GCA_035254085.1 Piscinibacter sp. | reverse complement strand
AGCCCGACGGCGGTGCTGCAGTTCGGCGACCACGGCGGGGCGGTGGGGTATCTCGTGGGCCAGGAGAACCGCGGCCTCGAGTACATGTTCATCATGATGAACGCCGCGCGCTACGCCGTCGGCGTGCAGGGCATCGCGGTGGCCGAGCGCGCCTACCAGAAGGCGGTGGCCTACGCGCGCGAACGTGTGCAGTCGCGCCCGGTGGACGGCTCGCTGCCGGGCAGCGCGCCGATCATCCACCACCCGGACGTGAAGCGCATGCTGATGACCATGCGCGCCTACACCGAGGGTTGCCGCGCGATGGCCACGGTCGCCGCGGCGGCATTCGACGCGGCTCACCATCACCCGGATGCCGAGGTGCGCAAGCAGAACCAGGCCTTCTACGAGTTCATGGTGCCGCTGGTGAAGGGCTTCTCGACCGAGATGAGCCTGGAGGTGACGAGCCTGGGCGTGCAGGTGCATGGCGGCATGGGCTTCATCGAGGAGACCGGCGCGGCGCAGTACTACCGCGACGCGAAGATCCTCACCATCTACGAAGGCACGACGGCGATCCAGGCCAACGACCTCGTCGGCCGCAAGACGGCCCGCGACGGCGGCCAGACCGCCAAGGCGATCGCTCGGCAGATCGAGGCAAGCGAAGCAGCGCTGTCCAAGCGCGAGAGCGTGGCCGCACGCGCGATGCACAAGCGGCTCAGCGCTGCCCGCGAAGCCTTCGTGCAGGTGGTCGACTTCGTGGCCGGCCACACCAAGGCCAGCCCGAACGCGGTCTTCGCCGGCTCGGTGCCCTACCTGATGCTGGCGGGCAACCTGATGGCCGGCTGGCAGATGGCGCGTGCGCTGCTGGTCGCCGAGGAACAACTGGCGGCGGGCGGCGCGGACGCCGCGTTCTTGCAGGCCAAGGTCGCCACGGCGCGCTTCTACGCCGAGCACATCCTCAGCAAGGTGCCCGCGATGCGCGACGCGATCCTCGAGGGCGGCGACAGCGTCACCGCGCTCGCCCTCGAATCGTTCTGAGTTCCGACTCCCGGTCACGCGTCGCCCTGTCGCGACCGTGACTGTGGCGGCCCGGCGTGCTGCGCACACTGGGCCGGCCCGACACGCGTCTTCTGGAGATCTTCCGTGGCCCTGCCGTCCGTTCTCGCGAAACTGCCGCTGCCGATCATCGGCTCGCCGCTGTTCATCATCAGCAATCCCAAGCTCGTCATCGAGCAGTGCAAGGCCGGCGTGGTCGGCTCGATGCCTGCGCTCAACGCGCGGCCCGCCGAGCAACTCGACGAATGGCTGGCCGAGATCACCGAGACGCTCGCTGCCTACGACAGGGCGCATCCGCAGGCGCCGGCCGCGCCGTTCGCGATCAACCAGATCGTGCACAAGAGCAACGACCGCCTCGAGCACGACATGGCGCTGTGCGCGAAGTACAAGGTGCCCATCATCATCACCTCGCTGGGCGCGCGCACCGACGTCAACGACGCGGTGCATGCCTGGGGCGGCGTGGTGCTGCACGATGTCATCAACAACACCTTTGCCAAGAAGGCGATCGAGAAGGGCGCGGACGGCCTGATCGCGGTGGCCGCAGGCGCCGGCGGCCATGCCGGCGTCAAGAGCCCGTTCGCCCTGGTGCAGGAAATCCGGCAGTGGTTCGACGGCCCGGTGGCCTTGAGCGGCGCCATCTCGACCGGCGGCGCGGTGCTGGCCGCGCGCGCCATGGGCGCCGACTTCGCCTACATCGGCTCCGCCTTCATCGCCACCGAGGAGGCCCGCGCGGTGGAGGGCTACAAGCAGATGATCGTCGACAGCAGCAGCGATGACATCGTCTACAGCAACCTCTTCACCGGCGTGCACGGCAACTACCTCAAGGGCTCCATCCGCAACGCCGGCCTCGACCCCGACAAGCTGCCCGAGAGCGACCCGAGCGCGATGAACTTCGGCGGCGACGCAAAGAAGGCATGGAAGGACATCTGGGGCTGCGGCCAGGGCATCGGCGCGATCAAGGAGGTCGTTCCGGCCCGCGTGCTGATCGCGCGCCTGGCGCGCGAGTACGAGGCTGCCCGTGCCGCGCTGAAGCTGGGCTGAGCGCTCCACGCGTGAACCTTCCCACGCCCCGCGGCAACACGTCGCGGATGGCGTGGTATTGCGCTTTGCGCAACGTCCCCCGAGGAACAACGGTGTTACAGTGCGCCCCGTGACTTAGAGAGGTCCTTCCCGTCCCCTTTTCTGGCAACAGTAAAGGCGGGTCGCAATCCGCCAACCGGTCAAGCCGAGCCGCGGAAGGTTGATCAACCCACTATCGCACCGGAAACCGGTGCACGAGGTGAGCGAGATGATGCAGGAATACAGGTCGAATTCGTACCTGTTCGGGGGCAATGCTCCCTACGTCGAGGAGATGTACGAACAGTACCTCGACAACCCGGGCTCCGTGCCCGACAACTGGCGCTCGTACTTCGACGCCCTCCAGAACGTCCCCGCCGTCGACGGTTCCGAGAACCGCGACGTGCCGCACGCGCCGATCATCGAGTCGTTCGCGCAGCGCGCCAAGGCCAATGCCTTCGGCACCAAGGCCTCGAGCACCGACCTCGCCATCGCGCGCAAGCAGGTCCATGTCCAGTCGCTGATCGCCGCCTACCGCGTGCTCGGATCGCGCTGGGCCGACCTCGATCCGCTCAAGCGCCAGGAGCGCCCCAAGATCCCCGAGCTGGAACCGGCGTTCTACGACCTGACCGAGTCCGACATGGACATCACGTTCAGCGCGACGAACACCTATTTCACGACCGCCGAGAACATGACCCTGCGGGAGATCCTGCAGGCCCTGCGCGAGACCTACTGCGGCTCGATCGGCGCGGAGTACATGCACATCACCGAGCCGACCGAGAAGCGCTGGTGGCAGCAGCGGCTCGAGTCGGTCCGCTCCAAGCCGACCTACACCGCCGACCAGAAGAAGCACATCCTCGATCGGCTGACCGCCGCCGAAGGCCTCGAGCGCTACCTGCACACCAAGTACGTCGGCCAGAAGCGCTTCTCGCTCGAGGGCGGCGAGAGCTTCATCGCCTCGATGGACGAACTGGTGCAGCGCGCCGGCGCCAGGGGCGTGCAGGAGATCGTGATCGGCATGGCCCACCGGGGCCGCTTGAACGTGCTGGTCAATACGCTCGGCAAGGCGCCGGCCGACCTGTTCTCGGAGTTCGACCACACCGCGCCGGAGAACCTGCCTTCGGGCGACGTGAAGTACCACCAGGGCTTCTCGAGCGACGTCACCACGACCGGCGGGCCGGTCCACCTGAGCCTCGCGTTCAACCCGTCGCACCTCGAGATCGTGAATCCGGTGGTCGAAGGCTCGGTCAAGGCGCGCCTGGATCGCCGCGGCGACAAGGAAGGCGACTCCGTGCTGCCGATCATCGTGCACGGCGACGCTGCGTTCGCCGGCCAGGGCGTCGTGATGGAGACGCTGGCACTGGCGCAGACCCGCGGCTACTACACCGGCGGGACGGTGCACCTGGTCATCAACAACCAGATCGGCTTCACCACCAGCGACCCGCGCGACACCCGCTCGACGCTGTACTGCACCGACGTGGTCAAGATGATCGAGGCGCCGGTGCTGCACGTGAACGGCGACGATCCCGAGGCGGTCGTGCTGTGCACGCAGATCGCGCTCGACTACCGCCAGGAGTTCAACAAGGACGTGGTGGTCGACATCGTGTGCTTCCGCAAGCTCGGCCACAACGAGCAGGACACGCCGGCGCTCACGCAGCCGCTCATGTACAAGAAGATCGGCCAGCACCCCGGCACCCGCAAGCTGTACGCGGACAAGCTGGTGACGCAGGGCGTGCTTGCGGCCGAAGGCCCGGACGAAATGGTCAAGGCCTTCCGCGCTGCGATGGACGCGGGCAAGCACACCCATGACCCGGTGCTCACCAACTACAAGAGCAAGTACGCGGTCGACTGGACGCCCTTCCTCGGCAAGAAGTGGACCGACGCGGCCGACACCGCGCTGCCGCTGGCCGAGGTCAAGCGCCTGTCCGAGCGCATCACCACGCTGCCGCCCAACTTCAAGGCGCACCCGCTGGTCGAGAAGGTCATCGCCGACCGCGCCGCCATGGGCCGCGGCGAGATCAACGTCGACTGGGGCATGGGCGAGCACCTGGCCTACGCGTCGCTCGTGGCCAGCGGCTATGCGGTGCGCCTGTCGGGCGAGGACTGCGGCCGCGGTACCTTCACCCACCGCCACGCGGTCCTGCACGACCAGAAGCGCGAGAAGTGGGACGAAGGCACCTACATCCCGCTGTGCAACGTGGCGGAGAACCAGGCCCCGTTCGTCGTCATCGATTCCATCCTGTCCGAAGAGGCGGTGCTCGGCTTCGAATACGGCTACGCCAGCGCCGACCCGAACACCCTGACGATCTGGGAAGCGCAGTTCGGCGACTTCGCCAACGGCGCGCAGGTCGTGATCGACCAGTTCATCGCCTCGGGCGAAGTGAAATGGGGCCGTGCCAACGGCCTCACGCTGATGCTGCCGCACGGCTACGAAGGGCAGGGCCCGGAGCATTCGTCGGCGCGCCTGGAGCGCTTCATGCAGCTCGCGGCCGACAACAACATGCAGATCGTGCAGCCGACCTCGGCCAGCCAGATCTTCCACCTGCTGCGCCGGCAGATGGTGCGCATGTTCCGCAAGCCGCTGGTCATCATGACGCCCAAGTCGCTGCTGCGAAACAAGGACGCGGCCTCGCCGCTGTCGGAGTTCACGAAGGGCGAGTTCCGCACCGTGATCGGGCCGAGCAACCCGGAGATCGACCCGCAGAAGGTCAAGCGCATCATCGCCTGCTCGGGCAAGGTCGCGTACGACCTGCTCAAGCGCCGCGACGAGAAGAAGTCGTTCGACGTGGTCATCCTGCGCGTGGAGCAGCTCTATCCGTTCCCGCACAAGGCGTTCGCCAACGAACTCAAGCGCTTCCCGAACGCGACCGAGATCGTGTGGTGCCAGGACGAGCCGCAGAACCAGGGCGCATGGTTCTTCGTGCAGCACTACATCCACGAGAACATGAGCGAAGGCCAGAAGCTCGGCTACGCCGGGCGGCCCGCATCGGCCTCGCCGGCGGTGGGCTACGCGCACCTGCACCAGGAACAGCAGAAGGCCTTGCTGGAGCAGGCCTTCGCCAAGCTCAAGGGCTTCATGCTCACCAAGTGATCCGTTGCGGTCGCCAAGGGCGCTGCGCGCCGGGGCGACTGCTTGAGTCCGGCCGGCCACCGCCGGCCGGCTCGCGCGGCGAACGTGTACATGCGAAAGACAAGAAATGCCAATCGTTGAAGTCAAGGTTCCGCAACTGTCCGAGTCGGTGGCCGAAGCCACGTTGTTGCAGTGGAAGAAGAAGCCCGGTGAAGCCGTGGCGA
>DATFAY010000244.1:0-5652 GCA_035254085.1 Piscinibacter sp. | reverse complement strand
GGCGCAGGTGGTCGACGAAGTCGAATCCGACCTCGACCTGAACAAGCTGATGCTCGACCTGCCGGCCATCGAAGACCTGCTGGAATCGGCCGACGACGCGCCGGTGATCCGCATGATCAACGCGCTGCTCACGCAGGCCGTGCGCGAAGGCGCATCGGACATCCATATCGAGCCTTTCGAGCAGGTTTCCGTCGTGCGCTTTCGCATCGACGGCGCACTGCGCGACATCGTGCGGCCGAAGAAGGCGATCCACGCATCGCTGATCTCGCGCATCAAGATTATGGCGCAGCTCGACATCGCCGAGAAGCGCCTGCCACAGGACGGCCGTATCACGCTGCGCATCGGCGGCAAGCCCGTCGACGTGCGCGTCTCGACCTTGCCCACCGGCCACGGCGAGCGAGCGGTGCTGCGTCTTCTCGACAAGGAAGGCGGACGGCTCGACCTGAGCCATCTCGGCATGAGCGCCGAGGTACAGGCGACATTCGACGAGCTGATCAGTCAGCCGCACGGCATCGTGCTGGTCACCGGGCCGACCGGCTCGGGCAAGACGACCACGCTGTACGCCGCGCTGTCGCAGCTGAATGCACCGCAGACCAATATCCTCACCGTGGAAGACCCGATCGAATACGAGTTGCCGGGCGTTGGCCAGACGCAGGTCAATCCGCGCATCGACATGACCTTCGCGAAGGCACTGCGCGCGATCCTGCGCCAGGACCCGGACATTATCATGATCGGTGAAATCCGCGACCTGGAAACCGCGCAGATCGCCGTGCAGGCCTCGCTCACCGGCCACCTCGTGCTGGCGACGCTGCACACCAACGACTCCGCGTCGGCGGTCACGCGCCTGCTCGACATGGGCATCGAGCCTTTCCTGCTGTCATCCTCGCTGCTCGGCGTTGTCGCTCAGCGCCTGGTGCGCAAGCTGTGCCCGGTGTGTCGCCGGCATGACGGGCATGAGTGGCATGCGGTCGGTTGCGACAAATGCGGCCATACCGGTTACCAGGGGCGCGTCGGCGTGTACGAGCTGCTCGTGACCACCGATGAAATCCGCGCGCAGATACACGATCGCACTTCGGAAGCGGACATCCGCGTTACAGCGCAGAAGAACGGCATGCGCACCATGCGCGAAGATGGCGAGCGCTGGCTTGCCGACGGCACCACCACGCAGGCCGAATTGCTGCGTGTCACGAAAGAGTAAGCCATGCCGGCATTCCGCTACGAAGCCGTCGATGCCGCAGGCGTCACCAAGAAGGGGGTGGTGAACGCCGACAGCGCGCGCGCGGCGCGCTCTGACCTGCGCTCGCAGGGCCTGGTGCCGATCATGGTGGACGCCATCGCCACCCAGGTCGATGAGCTTGGGCGGGCGAAGAGCCGCGCCTTTGGCGATCGCCTGTCGACCACGGAACTCGCGCTCTTCACACGCCAGCTTGCCAGCCTGCTTGAAGCCAGCCTGCCGCTGGAGCAGGCCTTCACAGCCCTGCTGGAGCAGGCCGAACGCCCTTACGTGCGCGACCTCGTCGCATCGATTCGGTCGGAACTGATGGGCGGCTCGTCGTTGTCCGATGCGCTTTCACGGCATCCTCGCGATTTCGCCGACATCTACCGCGCGCTGGTCGCCTCCGGCGAGCAGATCGGCCAGCTGTCGCACGTGCTGTCGCGTCTGGCCGACTATATCGAGCGGCGCAATGCGCTGGTGCAAAAGGTACGGCTCGCTTTCACCTATCCCGCCATCGTGACCATCGTGGCGTTTTCGATCGTGATCTTCCTGCTCACCTACGTGGTGCCGCAGATCGTGTCGGTGTTCGCCAACACCAAGCAGAAGCTGCCGTTCCTGACCATCGTGATGCTGGGCGTGTCGAACTTCGTGCGCGCCTACGGCATCTACGTCGGGCTGGCGCTGGTGGCCGCGTGGTTCGCGTGGCGCCGCGCGCTGCAGAACCCCGACCTCAAGCGGCGCTGGCACACCTGGCTGCTGACCGCGCCCGTGTACGGCAAGTTCGAGCGCAGCCTGAACACGGCGCGCTTTGCCAGCACGCTGGCCATCACTACCGGCTCCGGCGTGCCGATCCTGCGCGCGCTCGACACCAGCCGCGACACGCTGTCGAACGTGGCGATGCGCGAGCTGGTGGAACAGGCCACCGGCAGCGTGCGCGAGGGCGTGAGCCTGGCACGCGCGCTGTCGGCGCAGAAGCATTTCCCGCCGATGCTGATCCACATGATCCGCGCCGGCGAAATCACCGGCGAGCTGCCGCAGATGCTCGAGCGCGCCGCCAATGCCCAGCAGGACGACCTCGAGCGCCGCACGCTGACCATCGCCGGCCTGCTCGAGCCGGTGCTGATCCTGGCGATGGGCCTGGTGGTGCTGCTGATCGTGCTGGCGGTGCTGATGCCAATTATCGAAATTAACCAGCTGGTGCGCTGACCGAGGAGCCCGATGAAGCGTTTGCCCATAGTCCTGACCCTGCTTGCGCTGATCGCGCTGGCCGCTTCGCTCGCCTACTGGGTGCTGCAGCTGTACAAGCCGGCGCAGCGCCCGATCGCGGCCGCGCCCGTGGTGGCGGCGGCCGAGCCGTCGGTCGATGCGGCGGCGACGCTGTTTGGCGGCCAGGCCTCGGCGGCGGTGGCGACCAATTACCAGCTCACCGGCGTGGTGGCGGCGGGCGCGGACAGCGTGGCGATCCTGGCCGCTACCGGCCAGCCGCCCAAGGCGGTGCGCGTGGGCAGGGAACTGATGCCGGGCGTGACGGTGAGCGAGGTGCACGCGCGCCACGTGATGCTGTCCGACGGCGGCGTGATGAAGCGGATCGACCTGCCGGCCGACACCAAGGGCGCGGCGGCGGCGGCCGGCGGCAACCTGCCGGCCGCGGGCGCGCCGCCCGGCGGCGAGCCGCCGCTTGCCCCGGGGGCGGTGGCCCCGGCCGCGCCGGACGATCCCAACCTGGGTATCGTGCGCGGGCATGAGGAACAGCCGTCGACGCCGGCGCCCGCGCAGCCGGCCGCGCCGGCCGGCAACGCCGCTCCCGCAGTCCAGGCCCCGGTCCAGATGCCGCCACCGGTGCGCTCCCCGGGCAGCCCGGTGAACCAGCCGCCAGTGTCGCGTTAAGCCTTGGCAGTGCGGTTCGTGTTCCGTCGATCGGCTGCGCCGTTGCGCGTGTTGGCAGCGGTCGCTGCCCTGTTCGTTTCTGTCTCGGCGCTCGCCGATCCGGTGCTGGCGGCCAAGCCGCGCCCGCGCGTGGCGCTGGTGCTGTCCGGCGGCGGCGCACGCGGCTTCGCCCATATCGGCGTGCTGCGCGTACTGCGCGACATGCAGGTGCCGGTGGACATGGTGCTCGGCACCAGCATGGGCGGCGTGATCGGCGGCGCCTATGCAGCCGGCACCGGCATCGACAAGCTGGACGACCTGGCGCGCCACACCGACTGGGATGCGGTGGTGGCCGACCGTCCGGCGCGCGATGCGCTGGTGTTCCGCCGCCGCGAGGAAGACGTGCTGCTGCCGTCGCGCATCGAGCTGGGCCTGCACCGCGACGGTGTCGCGCTGCCGCCGGCCGCCGCCGACAATGCGGCGCTGGAGCAGGCGCTGGGCCGCCTGCTGCCGCCGGGGACGCGCGACACGCCGGTCAACGCGCTGGCGCTGCCGTTCCGCTCGGTGGCGTCCGACCTCGTCACCGGCGAACTGGTGGAGCTGGCGACCACCCCGCTGTTCATGACGATGCGCGCCTCGCTGGCGGTGCCGGGCGTGTTCGCGCCGGTGCGCGTGAACGGGCGCCTGGTGGCCGACGGCGGCCTGGTGCGCAACCTGCCGGTCGACCTGGCGCATGAGATGGGCGCCGACGTGGTCATCGCGGTCAACGTCGGCACCCCGCTGGCGCCCGAGAAAACGCTCGGCAGCGCGATCGGCGTGGCCCAGCAGATGCTCAACATCCTCACCGAACAGAACGTGCAGCGCTCGCTGCAGGAACTGCAGGCGCGCGACGTGCTGGTGTCGCCCAACCTGGACGGCGTGAACTTCCTCGACTTCCACAAGGTTGACCGCGCGATCGCGGCCGGCGAGAAGGCCGCGCGGGCGCTGGCGCCGCGGCTGGCGGCGCTGGCAGTGACGGAAGAGGAATACGCGCTGTATGAACACAGCCGCCTCGCGGCGCCGGCCCTGGTCGATCCCGCGCTCCCGCTGCGCAAGGTGGAAGTGCTGGCCACCGGCAGCCTGAACCCGGAGGCGCTGGAACGGCAGAGCGGCCTGAAGGAAGGCAAGCCGGCCACGCAGGCCGAGGTGCGGCGCGCGGCCGAGAGCCTGTACGGCCGCGGCGACGTGGCGCGCATCGAGACCGACATCAAGGACGAGGCGGGCCAGCGCGACGTGACCATCCAGGCCACTGAATCGAAGTGGGCCAGCAGCCGCCTGCGCGTCGGGCTGGAGCTGGCCAGCGACTTCGACGAGGCGAACAGCTTTGCGCTGAAGGTGATGCACGTGCGCTCGTCGATCAACCCGTGGGGGGCGGAGCTGCGCACGGTGCTGCGCGTGGGCGACAAGCGCGATGCGGGCGTCCAGTTCTGGCAGCCGCTCGGCCCCGGCGCCAAATGGTACGTGGCGCCGTCGGTGCAGTACGGCTCGTCGGCCTCGGACCTGTTCGACGAAGGGCGGCGCCTGTTGCGGCGCAGTTACAACGAGGCGGGCGGCAGCGTGGTCCTCGGCCGCGAACTGGGCAACTGGGGCGACTTGCAGGTCGGCGCCAATCGCCAGCGCGCCGAGGTGCGCGACCAGGTGCCGCAGTCGCCCGGGCCGTCGCAATACTTCTACGACACCACCCATTTCATGCGCTTCCGGGTCGATACGCTCGACTCGCTGGCTTTCCCGAGCCGCGGCTTCTGGCTCGATGCGTCGATCGAGCGTTCGCCGGGCACCAGGGATGCGCCGAAATCGCTGGCGCGCTCGCAGGTCAGCGCGATGGCGGCGGTGCACACCACCAACTGGGCCGGGCACGTGTACGGCGAATGGGCCATGGCGCAGCGCGGCTCGGCGCCGCTGACGCTGGGCGGCTTCCTGCGCCTGTCCGGCACCACGCCCGATTCGGTGGAAGGGCGCGGCGTGGCGTTCGGCCGGATGGTGCTGGCGCGCCGCATCGGCACGCTGCCGCTGACCATTGGCGGCACCGTGCGCGCCGGCTTTTCGCTGGAAGCGGGCGGTGCCTACGACGGCGAACATCCGCTGCGCGCGGACACCATCAACAAGGCGGGCAGCGCGTTCCTGTCGCTCGACACGCGCTTCGGCCCGGCCTATCTTGGCGCCGGCGCCACCAAGAACGGCGACCGCACCATGTACCTGTTCCTGGGGCCGGTCTGGTAGGGTGGGCACGGCGTGCCCGCGCGGGAGCGGGCATCGATGCGAAGGTTCGCGTGGGCACGGCGTGCCCACGCAAGCGTTACCTGCGCAGCGCCGTGAACGCCGCGAATTCCCATGAACGGAAACCGAGCATCAGCGTGAAGCCGTCGCGCTCCTCGGCGGGCAGTTTGCGGTCGTTGCGGTGCAGGCGCGCCAGTTCGCCGGCCAGCTGGTGCAGCTTGTGCGCCAGTTCGTGCGCGCTGGCCAGCGACAGCTGGGCGGGCAGGCACATCAGGGTTTCGCCGGGGCCGTCGAACAGGCCGCTGAAGTAGTCG
>DATFAY010000243.1:0-3836 GCA_035254085.1 Piscinibacter sp. | reverse complement strand
CCAGGGCGCCGACTCGTGGATCCCGGCTTGCGCCGGGATGACCGGAACCCGACATGAGCGCATCACCGAACATCCTTCTCAACGTCAACGGCATCGAGGTCATCTACAACCATGTGATCCTCGTGCTCAAGGGCGTGTCGCTGCAGGTGCCCGAGGGCGGGATCGTGGCGCTGCTGGGCGGCAACGGCGCCGGCAAGACGACCACGCTGCGCGCGGTGAGCAATCTGCTTGCCGCCGAACGCGGCGACGTGACCAAGGGCTCGGTCGAATTGCGCGGCGAGCGCATCGAGAGGCTCACGCCGGCCGAGATGGTCGACCGCGGGGTGATCCAGGTGATGGAGGGGCGCCATTGCTTCGCGCACCTCACCATCGAAGAGAACCTGATGACCGGCGCCTACACGCGCCGCGACGGCAAGGCCGCCATCCACGACACGCTGGACAAGGTCTACAACTATTTCCCGCGCCTGAAGACGCGCCGCTCGTCGCAGGCCGCCTACACCTCGGGCGGCGAACAGCAGATGTGCGCCATCGGCCGCGCGCTCATGGCCAACCCCAAGATGGTCCTGCTGGACGAGCCCTCCATGGGCCTAGCCCCGCAGATCGTCGAGGAGGTCTTCGAGATCGTGAAGGACCTGAACGCCAAGGAGCAGGTCACCTTCTTGCTCGCCGAGCAGAACACCAACATGGCGCTGCGCTATGCCGACTACGGCTACATCCTCGAGAACGGCCGCATCGTGATGGACGGCGAGGCCCGCGCGCTGGCGGAGAACGAGGACGTGAAGGAGTTCTATCTCGGCGTGGGCGGAGGCGACCGCAAGAGCTTCAAGGACGTGAAGAGCTACCGGCGCCGCAAGAGGTGGCTTTCGTGACGGCGCGCAAGGGCGAGCGATGAGCGACGACTTCTTCGCACCGCCGCCGTTCAAGGCGGCCGAAGCGCTGCTGCAGCTCAGGCGCAGCGTGCGCGAGCTGCGGCCGCTGGCCGAGCGCGGCGACGGCTTCGAGCTGCAAGGGCAGCGCGTGGCCGAGTTCCAGGGCGACGCGGCCAAGATCACGGCCCGCCTCGCCAAGCGCCCCGCGCGCTCGCCGGAGTTCGACACGCTGGTGTTGAAGAACAGCGCCGACGTGCGCAGGTGCGTCGATGAGCTGAAGAAGCGCCTCGCGCGCTGGACGGAGGAGTGATTCGATGAGCTCAGCGTCGCCCATGTACTACGACGCCCTCGAGACCCGAGCGCCCGAGTTGCGCGAGCGCGAGCTGATGGCGGCGCTGCCGAAGGTGGTGGCGCATGCGCGCTCGCACGCGCCCGCGTACGCCGCGTCGTTGCGCGACGTCGACCCCGCGCGCATCGACAGCCGTGCCGCCCTGGCGAGCCTGCCCGTCACCCGCAAGAGCGAGCTGCTCGAGCGCCAGCGCGCCACGCGCGCGCAAGGCGACCCTTTCGGCGGCTTCGCGACCATCGGCTGGCGGCCGCGCGGCGGCGCCTTGCGCGTGTTCGCCTCGCCCGGGCCGATCTACGAGCCCGAGGGCACAGCCAGCGACTACTGGCGCGGCGCGCGCGCCATGTATGCCGCCGGCTTTCGAGCCGGCGACCTGGTGCACAACAGCTTCAGCTACCACCTCACCCCTGCCGGCTCCATGATGGAGACGGCGGCTCACGCGCTCGGCTGCACGGTCTTTCCCGGCGGCGTGGGCAACACCGAGCTGCAGGTGCAAGCGGCCAGCGAACTGCGACCGCATGCCTACGCCGGCACCCCGAGCTTTCTCAAGCTGATGCTGGACAAGGCGGCCGAGATGGGCGTGGTGCTGCCCTCGCTGCGCAAGGCGCTGCTGTCCGGCGAGGCGTTTCCGCCCAGCCTGCGCGACTGGCTGGCCGGGCGCGGCATCGCCGGCTACCAGTGCTACGCCACCGCCGACCTCGGGCTCATCGCCTACGAGACCGAAGCGCGCGAAGGGCTCGTTCTCGACGAGCGCGTGATCGTGGAGATCGTGCGACCCGGCACCAACGAGCCGGTACCCGAGGGCGAGGTCGGCGAGGTCGTGGTGACGACCCTCAACCCCGACTACCCGTTGATCCGCTTCGGTACCGGCGACCTGTCGGCGCTCATGCCCGGCCACTGCCCCACCGGGCGCACCAATGCCCGGATGCGCGGATGGATGGGCCGCGCGGACCAGACCGCAAAGGTGCGCGGCATGTTCGTGCATCCGTCGCAGGTGGCCGACATCGCGCGCCGCCATCCGGAAGTGGGCCGCGCGCGCCTGGTGGTGAGCGGCGAGATGGCCAACGACCGCATGACCCTGCAGGTCGAGGTCGCGCAGCACGTCGACGGCCTGGACCGGCGCATCGCCGAGACGATCCGCGACGTCACCAAGCTGCGCGGCGACGTGGTGCTGGCCACGCCCGGCTCGCTGCCCAACGACGGCAAGGTGATCGAGGACGCGCGCCGCTACGAGTGAGGCCGCCGCGCGCGGCGTGCTTACGTAGTTCCCGACGAGTGGGCGGCGCACCCCTGCCCACAATGCGTGGCATGTTGTCCCTGAACGAGAAGGACCTCGCGCCATGAGACGCACGCTGGTCGCGATCGCGACCGCGCTGGCCGCCAGCGGCGCCTGGGCGGTGTACCCCGACAAGCCGATCACCATCGTCGTGCCCTATGCCGCGGGCGGGCCGACCGACAAGGTGGCGCGCGACCTGGCCGACGCGCTGCGCAAGCCGCTGGGCAACGCCACCCTGGTGATCGAGAACGTGAGCGGCGCCGGCGGCACGCTGGGCGCGACACGAGTGGCCAAGGCCGCACCGGACGGCTACACGCTGCTGCTCGCGCACACGGGGCTGTCGGCCGCCCCCACGCTGTACCGGCATCTGCCTTACGACACGCTGCAGGATTTCGAATACCTGGGCCTGGTCAACGAAGTGCCGATGCTGCTGGTCGGCAAGCCAGCGCTGCCGGCCGGCAATGTGGCGCAGCTGATCGCCTGGCTGCGCCTGCACCAGGGGCAGGCCAACCTCGCCCACACGGGTCTCGGATCGCCCTCCCACCTGTGCGGCATCCTGTTCGCCAGCAGCACCGGGATCAGCGTGCGCCCGGTGCCGTACAAGGACACGGCACCCGCGCTGGCGGACCTGGTCGGCGGCCAGGTGGACCTGATGTGCGACCAGCCCGCCAACACCGTGTCGCAGATCGTCACCGGCAAGGTCAAGGCCTATGCCGTGACCGGCCGGCACCACGTCGACACGCCTGCGCTCGCACGACTGCCCACGCTCGACGAAGCAGGCGTCCCTAGCTTCGAGCTCTCGATCTGGCACGGCCTGTATGCGCCCCGGGGCACGCCCAAGGCGGTGCTCGCCAAGGTGAACGGCGCCCTGCGGCAGGCCCTCAAGGACGCGGATTTCGTGCAGCGCGAGCGGGCCATGGGCGCGGTGCCCGTCGGCGACGCGCGGCTCGACGGCGCGCAGCACAAGAAGTTCGTCGAGGCGGAGATCGAGAAGTGGCGGCCGGTGATCAGGCGCAGCGGCCAGTTCGCCGACTAGGCACGCAGGCTGATCGGGATCGTGACCGGCCCGTCGTTGACCAGGTGCACCCTCATGTCGGCGCCGAATTCGCCCTGTGCCACCGGCGCGTGCTGGGCGCGTGCCGAGGCCAGGATGCGTTCGTAGAGTTCCCGGCCGCGCTCCGGCGGCGCCGCGCCGGTGAAGCTTGGCCGGTTGCCGGCGCTCAGGTCGGCCGCGAGCGTGAACTGGCTGACGATCAGCAGGCCGCCCTGCACGTCGACCACGCTGCGATTCATCTTGCCGGCCGCATCGGAGAAGACGCGCAGCTTCAGCAGCTTGGCGACCAGC
>DATFAY010000242.1:0-5480 GCA_035254085.1 Piscinibacter sp. | reverse complement strand
GCCGAGCGCGAGGTGCAGCTGAAGGTGCTGCGCACCTCCGCCACCGAGCAGAACCCCGACGTGATGCGCCTGAACTCCGAGCTGAACGCGCTGCGCGCCGAGCTCGCGCGCATGGAATCGAAGCAAGGCGGCGATGCGGGCAGCGCGGTCGACATGCCGGTGGGCAAGATCCCCGCGGCGGCCATCGACTACGTGCGTGCGCGCCGCGAGCTGAAGCTGCAGGAGACGCTGCTCGAAGGCATCGTGCGCCAGTACGAGATCGCCAAGCTCGACGAGGCCAAGGAAGGCAGCACCTTGCAGCAGGTCGACAAGGCCGTGCCGCCCGACTACAAGTCCAAGCCGTCGCGTGCCCTGATCGTCCTGGCCGGCACGATGCTGTGCCTCATCGGTTCGAGCATCGTCGTCGTGTGGCGCCGCTACAGCGCCGTCGTGGGCGAGCTTGACCCCGCCAGCGCCGCCGCCTGGCAGTCGCTGCGCAAGGCCTGGCGACTGCGCGGCTGAGCGCCGCGCGCCGGTCAGGCGGCCAGCACCTTCGCGAACAGCGCGCTGTCGACGTTGCCGCCGGTGACGGCGACGCCGATCGTGCGGCCGGCCCAGCGACCGCGCTGCTGCATCGCCGCGGCCAGGCCGGCGGCCCCTGCACCTTCGGCCACGTTGTGGGTGTCGACGAACAGCGCCCGCATGGCCTCGCCCACCTCGGTATCGGTGACGGCCACGATGTCGTCGACCTCGCGGCGGATCACCTCCAGCGCCTGCGCGTCGGGTCGCCGGCAGGCCATTCCGTCGGCCAGTTGCGTGGTGACCGGCGCCTCCAGCAGTTCACCGCTGCGCCACGAATCCAGGTAGGCCGTCGCGTGCGCCGAGACGACGCCGACGATGCGCGTTCGCGCGCCGGTGTGCGCGCGCGCCGCGGCGCAGGCGCAGATGCCCGAGCCCTGCCCGATGGGCACGAACACGAGATCCGGCTGAATCGCCTCGAAGAACTCGACCCAGTAGGTGCAGACGCCGCGCACCAGGTCCTCGTGGAACGACGGCACCATGTGCAGTCCGTCGCGCTGCGCCAGCTTGCCGGCGTGTTCGCGCGCCGCCTGGAAATCGTCGCCGTGCTCGACCAGCTCGACGCCCAGCGCGCGCATGGCGGCGTTCTTTTCCACCGAGTTGCCGTGCGGAACGACGATGGTCGCTTGCAGGCCGTGTCGGCGCGCCGCGAAGCCCACCGACTGGCCGTGGTTGCCGCGGGTGGCGCTCACCACGCCCCGGCATGCCGGCTCGCGCGCGCGCAAGGCCTCGAAGTAGACCAGGCCGCCGCGCAGCTTGAAGGCGCCCACCGGCGTGTGGTTCTCGTGCTTGATCCACACCGTGCCGCCCAGGCGCCGGTCGAGCAAGGGCCAGGTCTGTTGCGGGGTGGGGGCGAACACGCTGCGCACGATGCGTTGCGCGTCGGCGATGGCCTCACGGCTGAACATGGCTCTCTCCCAGCGAGGGTGCACGCAGCACGATGGGGCCGCGCGGCGTGGACAGGCGAGCGCACAGCGGCGGCCCCGCCGGCGCGAAGTGGACCTCGGGCGGGACGAGGTCGGAGCGCGCCGCCGCGGGCAGGCCGGCCAGCTCGAACGAGTCCAGGGTCACGCCGCTGTCGGCGAGCGTGTCGGCGGGATGCCGCTGCTCCCACTCGATGAGCGTCGGCAAGGCGCCGTCGAAAAGCCGCGCGCCGTCGGCGCGCACGCTGATGCGCCAGCGCAGCAGGCCGGCGTCGCCGTCGCGCTGTGCCGACAGCACCTCGCCGCGCTCGATGCCCGCCGCGCGCAGGCGTGCGCAGCGCGCCACGATGTCGTCGCAGCGCAGCACCCAGTGCACGAGCTGCGGCTCGTGCTCGCAGGCTTCCTGCAGCGGCGCCGTGTCGAGATCGAACCAGCGCCGGCGCTGCGGCGCCGGCGCTGCGGGATCGATGGCGATGAGTTCGAAGTAGGCGCGCGGGAAGCGTGCCGAAGCGATCGAGAACACGCGGTTGTGCGTGCTCATCAGCGCATGCCGTCCGCCGGGGCCGGGCGTCACGCCGAACGTGCGTTCGCACCAGGCGACGCCTTCGTCGAGCGTGCGAGCGGCCACCACCAAGTGGTCGAGTGCCGCGCTCATCCGGCCGCGCCCGGCAGTTCCAGCGTCCCGCGGATGCAGCTGACGCTGTGCCCGCCGACCCACACCGTGTCGCCGTCGCGTTCGAGGTGCACCCGCCCGGCGCGTTGCAGCCGCGTGCCTTGCGCGGCCACATAACGCTCGGGTGCCAGCCCGTCGCCGATCAGCCACTGCGCCAGGCTGGCATTGAGGCTGCCAGTCACCGGGTCTTCGGTGATGCCGATCGGCGCAGCGAAGGCCCGCACTTCGAAGCGGCATTCGGCGCCCGCCGGATGCGCTCCGACGACGCCGACCTTCGCCAACCCCTTCAGCGCGGCATGGTCGGGCTCCAGTGCCAGCACGGTCGCGGCATCGTCGACCAGCAGCGCCAGCCAGCGCGGCCCGTTGTCCAGCCACTGCGCGCTGCGCACTTGGGCCGGCGACAGGCCCAGTGCCGACAGCACGCTCGCGAGCAGCCCCGGCTCGATCGGCTCGCGCCGCGACGGCGGCGCCGCGAACGCGGCACGCGCGCCATCGAGTCGGATCGGCACCAGCCCGACGCCGCATTCCTGCGCCACCCGGCCCGCCGTCTTCGGCACCCCGCCGCGTTCCAGCCAGGCGTGGCAGCTGCCGAGCGTCGGGTGGCCCGCGAAGGGCAGCTCGCCCCCCGGGGTGAAGATGCGCACCCGGTAGTCCGCCTGCGGCGATGTCGGCGGCAGCAGGAACGTCGTCTCCGAGAGGTTGGTCCAGCGCGCGAAGTCCTGCATCTGGCCCTCACCGAGCGCTTCGGCCGCGTGCACGACGGCCAGCGGATTGCCGCGCAGCGCGGTGTCGGTGAAGACGTCGACCTGGGTGAAATCGTGGATGCTCATCGCATTTGCTCCTTCAGCGCCTGCGCCAAGGCCGCGACGCCTTCCGCGATGCGCTGCGGCGGCACCGTGACGAAGGACAGGCGCAAGGTGTTGGACTTCGGATGATCGGCGTAGAAGGCCGCGCCCGGCACGAAGGCCATGCCGCGCTCCACCGCGTGCGGCAGCAGCGCCATCGCGTCGATGCCGTCGGGCAGCTCGACCCAGAAGAACATGCCGCCCACCGGCACGCTCCAGTGGCAGCCTTCCGGCATGGTTTGCTCGAGCGCCGCGCGCATGGCGTCGCGCTGCGCCGTGTAGCGCGCGCGGATCGTCGGCACGTGCTCGCGCAGGAACCCGTCGCGGATGACCTCGTGGACCACGCGCTGGTTGAAGCTGGGCGTGTGCAGGTCGGCCGCCTGCTTGGCCTGCAGCAGCTTCGGGCACAGCGGCTTGGGCGCGACCACGTAGCCCAGGCGCAAGCCCGGGGCCAGGACCTTCGAGAACGAGCCGAGGTAGACCGTGCCCTCTTGCCAGCGCGAGGCGAGCGGCGCGGGCGGGGCTTGGTCGAACCAGAGGTCGCCGTACGGGTTGTCCTCGACGATCGGCAGCCCGAGCGCCTGTGCCTTCGCCACCAGTTCGTCGCGTCGCGGGGCGCTCATGCAGCGCCCGCTCGGGTTCTGGAAGTTGGGCAGCGCATAGAGAAAGCGTGCGCCGCGTGCGCGGCCGAGTTCGTCGGGCAGCGGCCCGTCATCGTCGCAAGCGACGGAGACGAACTCCGGCTCGTAGGGCGTGAAGGCCTGCAGCGCGCCCAGGTAGGTTGGCGACTCGACGGCCACCCGGCTGCCGGCATCGACGAGGATCTTGCCCACCAGGTCGAGGCCTTGCTGCGAGCCGGTCGTGATGAGGACCTGTGCGGCGTCCACCCGCAGGCCGGCGCCGTTGAGCTCGCCGGCCACCCACTCGCGCAGCGGCCCGTAGCCTTCGCTGGCCGCGTATTGCAGCGCCTCGCGCGGCGCATCGCGCAGCACGCGCTCGGCGGCCTCGCGCATGGCTTCCACGGGGAACGTGTCGGGCGAGGGCAGCCCGCCGGCCAGCGAGATGACGCCCGGCCGCTCGGTCACCTTGAGGATCTCGCGGATGATCGAGGGATTCATCCGCTCGGCGCGCCGCGCTTGCTGGAAGGTCATGGAGTCTCCTGGAATGGCATGAAAGTGCGGGGGTGCATCGAGACTGCGGGCGCGTGCGTCACGCGGCGCGCCGATCGGCCGGCATGCGCTTGCCGGCAAACACCGTTGCGATGACGGCCAGCGAGAACAGCACGGTGGTCGCGTTCAGCGGCTCGCCCAGCACGGGCACGGCGAACAGAAGGGCGAGGAAAGGCTGCACCAGTTGCACCTGGCTCACGCGCACGGTGCCGCCCAGCGCGAGCGCGCGGTACCAGGCGAAGAACCCGAGCCACATCGAGAAGAGCGTCACGTAGCCGAAGCCGACCCAGGCGCTCTCGCGCGCCGGTTGTTGCGGCCAGGTCGCCAGGGTCAGCGGCGCGGTCAGCGGCAGGCTCAGCACCAGCACCCAGCAGATGACCTGCTCGGCGCGCATCTGCGACGACAGCTTGGCGCCCGCCACATAGCCGATCGACGCACTGGCCACCGCCAGCAGCAGCAGGCCGTCGGCTGCATCGAGGCGGCCGGCGCCCTGCCGCACCGCAAAGCCCAGCACCAGCGCGCAGCCCAGCACCGCGCACAGCCAGAAGCCGTTCGACGGCCGCTGGCGAAACGCGATCGCCGCGGCCACGGCCGTGCCCAGCGGCAGCACGCCGGTCACCACCGCCGCATGCATGGCGTCGACGTGGCGCAGCGCCAGGGCCAGGAACAAGGGAAAGCCGACGACCGTGCCGGCGGCGCTCACGCCCAGGTCCACGAGCTGCCGCCGCTGCGGCCGCGGCGCGTGGGTGGCGAGCAGATACAGCGCGCTCAGCACACCGGCGAACGTGGCGCGCCCCGCGGTGACGAACAGGGGCGGCAGCTGCGGATCCTGCGCCGGCCCCACCGCCAGCCGCGTCATGGGCAGCGTCATTGCGAAGATGACGACGCCGAGCAGGCCGAGCCACAGGCCTTTCGCTTCGTCTTGCGCGGCAGGTCGCCCCGCCCCGAGTGAAGACGGTGCGTTCATGCGCCCAGCATCCAGGCGGCGGTGGCCAGCAGCAGCAGCCCCATCACGCGGTTGAACCAGAGCAGCCGGGCGCCTTGCGCCAGCCACTGGCGCAGCAGCGAGCCGACCAGCGCGTAGGTGAGGTTGCTGGTGAGCGCGAAGGCCAGCATCACGGCGCACACGATGGCCAGGCGCTGCGCCGGGTTGCTGGCGGGTTGCCCGCCGGCGCTGGTGACCCAGCCGGCGGCCAGCGCCAGCGCCAGCATCCAGGCCTTGATGTTGACGAACTGCAGGCCCACGCCCTGCCAGAAGCCGATGTCCAGCCGGTCGCGATCGGCCTCGCCGAGCGTCGCCGCCCCGGCGAGC
>DATFAY010000241.1:0-7583 GCA_035254085.1 Piscinibacter sp. | reverse complement strand
GGGCCGCTGGCACGGGGCGCAGAAGGTCCACCAGCGGCGGGTCTCGGCGTCGGCGGCGATCGCGGCCATGTCCGCCTCGTAGTCGTTGCCGTGGTATTCCCAGCAGCCGAACAGCAGGTTCTCCGGCTCGCGCAGGAAGATGCTGTAGTTGCGGATGTGGGACGCGGCCAGGCGCGCCAGCACGGCCGGCCACACGGCCGCGTGCAGCCGCTTGTATTCGGCGATGCGATCCGGCTCGATGCCGATCACCATGCCCATGCGTTGCATTGCTTGCTCCTTGTTCAGTGCGCGGCCAGCGCCGCCTGCAGCCGGGGCTGGGCCAGACCCGGCGCGTGTTGCCGCGCGAGCGCGACGAGCGGCTGCAGGCGCCGTGCCTTCTTCTGTTCGTGGTTCTGCGCGATGTCGGCGAGCCGGTGCGCGAGGAAGGGGTTGAGCAGCCGCTCGCGCAGGCCGACGAGGTACTTGCGTGCCTCGTCGCCTTGCCCCAGGGCGTCGAACACCGGTAGCACCTCCTGCTGCCAGGCCTCTTCGAGCCAAGCGCGCAGAGCCGGGTCCTGCATGGCCTGCAGCACGGTCATGTCCGCCGCCATGCGGCCCTTGATCCAGAGATCGGCCATCAGCGTATGGCCGAGGTTGAGCAGGAACAGCTTGAGACGCTCGTGGCGGGCCAGGTCGTCGGTGAGCACGATGGCCGGATGCCGGCAGGGCAGCTGCAGCCGCGGTTGCGATTCGACCGCCCACAGCGCATACGGCTCGGCCACCGCGCCCACGGGTTCGAGAGCCTGCGAGACGATGCGGTCCACCAACGAATTGGCCCACACGACATGCGCCTGCAGCCAGTCGACGAAGGCCGGCGCGCACCGCCACTCGCGCGCGAGTTGCACGACGATCTGGCGCAGCCGCGCTCCGTTGCCCGATACCAGTTCGCAGGGCAGCAGCGTCAGCGCTGCCTCGGGCCGCACCTGCCACCGATCGTGCAGCAGCACCAGCAGCTTGGCGGGAAACGAGGCCGGTGCCGCGGCCGCATCGGCCAGCAGCGCGGGGCCGTCGTGCGGCGTCAGCGCCCAGCCGTTGTCGCCCGTGTTGGAGACGATCACCTGCACCGGTCCGCGCGCACGCTCGCGCACCGCTTGCCAGTCGACATCGGCGTGGAAGGCTTCGCGCACGGAGCGGCAGGTCTTGCGGGACTCCACCGGCTGGCCGTCAACCAGGCCGCGCACGATGACCTCGAATCCCTGCGCCCGCGCCATCGCCCGGGTGCGCATCGTGCTCGCCGGGTTGCCGGTGGTCTGCACGACCGTGATGCCGCCCAGCGCTTCGCCGCGCTCGGCGGCTTCGCTCACGAAGAGGTCGACGTGAGCCTGCAGGAAGCGGCTGGTGCCGAACTGCAGGACGGGCTGGCCGGCGGACATCGCGGCACTCAGCACTCGACGATGGCCTTGATCACGCCTTCGGCCGGGTCCAGCAGTCGGGCAAAGCCGGCGGGTACGTCGGCCAGCGCCAGGCGGTGCGTCGCCAGGGCCGCATCGGGCACCAACCCTTGGCGCATCGCCTTCATGACCGTCTCGAAGTCTTCGGTCGTGGCATTGCGGCTGCTGAGCAGCGTGGCCTCGCGCTTGTGGAATTCGGGATCGGAGAAGCGGATCTCGCCCTGGACGATGGACACCAGCACGTAGCGCCCGCCGTGCGCGACGAAGCGGAAGCCGCGTTCCATGGCCTGCGCGCTGCCGGTGGCGTCGAACACCACGTCGAAGAATTCGCCGCCGGACAGGCGCGAGAGCTCGGCTTCGTCGCCGTCGCCCAGCTTCACGGCGGCGGCCACGCCCACGTGCGCGAGCGCGAAGTCGAGCCGGTCCTGCCGGCCGTCCAGGGCAGTGACGGTGGCGCCGCGCAGCGTCGCGAAGATCATCGCGGCCAGTCCGATCGGTCCGGCGCCGACCACCAGCACGCGCTGGCCGTTTGCAACATCGCCGCGGCGCACCGCGTGCGCGCCGATCGCCAGGAATTCGAGCATCGCCGCCTGGTCCAGCGAGATACCGGCCGCCTTGCCGACGAAGCGCTGCGGCACCGCGAGGTATTCGGCAAAGGCGCCGTCGCGATGCACGCCCAGCACCTGGATGCGCACGCAGCAGTTGGGCTTGCCTTGGCGGCACGCGATGCAGTGGCCGCAGGACAGGTAGGGCATCACGTACACCGGCTCGCCCGGCGCGAGGCCGCTGTCGGCGTCGGCTTCTTCCACCACGCCGGAGAGCTCGTGTCCCATCACCCGCGGGTAGGCGAGGTAGGGTTGGTTGCCGGTGAAGATGTGCAGGTCGGTGCCGCACACGCCGACCCGCTTCACGCGCAGCAGCACCTCGCCGGGCGCACGCTCGGGACGTGGGCGCTGCAGCGCCTGCAGGTTTCTCGGGGACTCGCAGATGACGGTCAGCATGGTGCAACAGGTTGAGGAGGAACGAGGCCGTACAGCCGCATCGCGTTGCCGCCGAAGAGGTCCGCACGGCGCGCGTCGGACAACGCCGGGTCGATGGAATCGAACAGGGCCCGGCTCATTTCGAGCCAGCCCTGGTAGTCGCCGGCCAGGCGCAGCACCGGCCAGTCGCTGCCCCAGAGCAGGCGCTCGGGGCCGAACAGATCCCACAGCGCCTGAACGTAGGGGCGCAGCGCCTCGGCGCTGCGACGCGAACCGGCTTCGGTGAGCAGCCCGGATACCTTGCAGGCGACGTTCGGCAAGGCGGCCAATGCCGCGATGCCGCTGCGCCACGGCTCGAGTTCGCCCGTGGCGATCGGCGGCTTGGCGCCGTGATCGATGACGATCCGCAGGTCCGGATGGCGCGCTGCGAACCGGTGCAGCGCACCGAGGTGGCGGCTCAGCACCAGCGCATCGAAGACCAACCCGTGCCGAACCATCGCGCGGGCAGCCCCATCGACCGCTGCGTGGGCGATCCAGCCGTCGTCCGCCAGGTCCTGCAGCATCGGGCGCAGGCCCTTGAGCTTGGGGTGTGCGGCCAGCGCGGCGATGCGCGCCGGCGCCTCCGCGGCCTTCATGTCCACCCATCCCACGACGCCCCAGACGACGGGATGCGCATCGGCCAGCGACAGCATCCAGCGCGTGTCGTCCTCGCTGGGCAGCGACTGCACCAGCACGGTCCCGTCGATGCCGGCGTGCTGGCGCAGGGGCTCCAGGTCGTGCGGCAGGAAATCGCGGTGGATCGCCCGCAACTGCGCGGGCGGCCACTGGCCCTGCCGGTCCGACAGGCGCCAGAAATGCTGGTGGGCGTCGACGCGCGGCGAAGCACTCATCGGAAGCGGTCCTCGGCTCAGGGCTCTCAGTAGAGGACGTTCTTGGCCTCGGGCGAGTCGATGTTCTTCTTGGTGACCATCACCACGCCGGTGTCGCGGAACTTCGGCACCTTCTTGCCCTGGATCACTTCGACCGCGGTCTTCACGCCGAGGCTGCCCATCTGGTAGGCGCTTTGCACCGCGATCGCCTCGAGGGTGCCGTCCTTCACGAAGCCCTGGAGGTCGCTGTTGCCGTCGAAGCCGATGGCCGCGACCTTGCCCGCCTTGCCGGCCTGGACCAGCGCGCGGCCCATGCCGATGGCGGTGGGCTCATTGGCACCGAAGATGCCCTTGAGGTCGGCGTTGGCGGCCAGCACGTCGGTGGTCTGGTTCAAGGCCGTGCCCATCTGCGAGTTCGAATAGAACGGGCCCACGACCTGCAGCTTGGAGTGCTTCTCGATGTACTTGCGGAAGCCGCCCACGCGGCCGATCTCGGAGCCCGAGCCCGCCGTGTACGACATGATCGCGATCTTGCCGGTGGCGCCCACCTTGGCGATCAAGGCCTGCGCGCAGAGCTCGCCGGCCTTCTCGTTGTCGGTCGCGAGGAAGGACTGGTAGTAGCTCTCGCCCGCCTTGCCCGCCGCGGAGTCGATGAGGATCACCGGGATCTTCGCCTCCCAGGCCTTCTTCATCGCGGGGATGAGCGCGTCGGGGTCGGAGGGTGCGAGCACGATCGCCGCCACCTTGCGGTTGACGGCGTTCTCCACCAGCGCGACCTGGCCTGCCAGGTCGGTGTCCGACGCCGCGCCCTGGAAGCTGGCGGTGTAGCCCTTGAGTCCGGCCACGCCGTCGTTGGCCCCCTTCTTGACGTTCTGCCAGAAGTCGGAGTTCGCGGTCTTCACGATGACGGCGATCTCCTTGTCGGCGGCCTGGGCCGGGGTGACGGATGCCGCCGCGAGCACCAGCGTCGAGGCGAACCATGCGGTCAGAAGCTTCTTCATGTCTCAGGTCCTCTGGGTAAAGACAAGTTGTCTCTCAGTCCCGGTCATCCCGCCGGGGAGGTTCATCGCCGATGACGCATCTGGTCGATCCACACCGTGAGGAGGATCACCAGGCCGATGATGATTTGCTGCACGAACGCCGACACGCCGCCCATGTTCAGGCCGTTGCGCAGGATGCCGATGACGAAGGCGCCGATCAGCGTGCCGGAGATGCTGCCCACGCCGCCCGACAGCGACGTGCCGCCGATCACGGCCGCGGCGATCGCGTCGAGTTCGTACATCAGCCCTTCGCTGGGCTGCGCAGTGACCAGGCGCGACATCAGCACGCAGCCGGTGAGCCCGGCGAGCGCGCCCGACAGCACGTAGGCGAACAGGGTGACGCCGCGCACTTCCACGCCCGACAGCCGCGCCGCCTCGCCGTTGGAACCCACCGCATACATGTGCCGCCCCAGCCGCGTGCGGTTGAGCAGCACCGCCACGGCGATTGCCAGTACGACCATCAGCAGCACGGGGTACGGAATGCCGGGGAACAGAACGTCGGGAAAGCCGTCGTTGCCCACCTTGGCGATGCGCCACAGCGACCCGTTGCCCAGCTCGGCAAAGCCATCTCCCAGGCCGCCGATGGCCTTGGCGTCGGTGATCTGCAGTGCCACGCCGCGCGCGACCAGCATCATCCCCAGGGTCGCGATGAAGGGCGGCAGCTTGAGCCAGGTGACGCACAGGCCGTTGATCGCCCCGCACAGCGCGCCCGCCAGCAGCCCGCCGGACATGCCGGCCCACACCGGCAGGCCGGCCTTCACCAACAACGCGGCGATGACGCCCGACAGCGCGAGGACGGCCCCCACCGACAGGTCGATGCCGCCCGTGATGATCACGCAGGTCGCGGCGATGCCGAGGTAGGCGATGGAGGTGACCTGCAGCGCCACCGTCATTCCGTTGCCGAGCGAGAAGAAGGCGGGGCTGACGGCGGAGAACACCGCCGTCAACGCCAGCAGGCTCGCGAGCGCGGCGAATTTCTGGAAGAGGTCCTTCTGGCGGTCGGTCATGGAGAGACGGCAGTCTGTTCGTGGCAAACGTGGGACAGGGGGCCGGCGGCGCCCGCGCCATTGCGCCCGGAAGCGAAATGCATGATTTCTTCCTGGGTGGTGTCCCCGGTCTGCAGCACCCGCATCAAACGCCCTTCGTGGAACACCGCCACGCGGTCGGTGAGGCCCAGGATCTCGGGCAGCTCGGAGCTGATCAGCACCACGCCGATGCCTTGCGCGGCGAGCTGGTCCATCAGCTGGTAGATGGCGTACTTGGCCCCGACGTCGATGCCGCGCGTGGGCTCGTCGAAGAAGATCACGCGCGCCTCGCGGAACAGCCACTTCGCGATGACGACCTTCTGCTGGTTGCCGCCGGACAGGAACCGGGCGATGTGCTGCGGGCCGAACGCGCGGATGCCCAGCGTGTCGATGAAGCGCCGGGCGGTGGCCTGCTCCTTGTCGAAGCGGATGAAGCCGCCGCGTCCGCACACTGCGTCCATATGGGCCAGCGTGATGTTCTGCGCCACCGTCATGTTGATGGCCAGGCCCTGCGCCTTGCGGTCTTCCGAGAGGTAGGCGATGCCGTGCGCGATGGCGTCGCGGGGCGAGCGGATGGAGAGCTCGCGGCCGCACAGCGACACGCTGCCGCCATCGACCGGATCGGCACCGAACACTGCGCGCGCCAGCTCCGTGCGGCCCGCGCCGATGAGGCCGGAGAACCCGAGCACTTCGCCGCGCAGCAGGTCGAAACTCACCGGCCCGAAGACATTCTTGACCCGCAGCTCGCGTACCGAGAGGAGGACCTCGCCGGTGGGCACGCGATGCCGCGGCGGGAACTTGTCGTCCATCGAGCGCCCGACCATCAGCGACACGATCTCGTCGACCGAGGCGTCCGCGAAATCCATCGTGCGGACGTGAAGGCCGTCGCGCAGCACCGTGACCCGGTCGACGATGCCGGCCATTTCGTCCAGCCGGTGCGAGATGTAGACGATGCCCACGCCGGCCCGCTTCAACTCATGGATGACCTCGAAGAGCCGGCCCGTCTCGGCCTCGGTGAGCGAGGAGGTGGGCTCGTCCATGATGAGCACCTTGGCGTTCATGGACAACGCCTTGGCGATCTCGACCATCTGCTGCTGCGCGACCGACAGCCCGCGCACGGGATGCTGCGGATCGATCTGCACCCCCAGGCGGCCCAGGCAGCGCTGGGCGTCGGCGCGCAGGCGCTTGCGATCGATGAACCAGCCGCGCTGGGGCTCGCGGGCCAGGAAGATGTTTTCCGCCACCGACAGGTGCGGGATGAGGTTGAGCTCCTGGTGGATCATCACCACGCCGTGCGCCTCGGCCGCGCGCGGGGTGGCGAAGGCGAGCGCGCGGCCCTCGAAGGTGATCGCGCCGGCGTCCGGCTGGTAGACGCCGCTCATGATCTTCATCAGCGTCGACTTGCCGGCGCCGTTCTCGCCGCACACCGCGTGCACCTCGCCCGCACGGATGTCGAAGTCGACCTTGTCGAGCGCCAGCACGCTGCCGAATACCTTGCAGATGCCCGTCAGACGCAGCAGCGGCAGGGAGTCTGATGGTTCAGCGGAGAGCATCTGCGCGCCTGTCGGCCACTCAAATTGGTAAGGCCACGATGGTACGCTGCAAAAAGTGGTCAGGCCAATATAGGGAAAGCGATGATTGGTCAGGCCGGCTCGGGCGCCCCCGGGCCCTCCTCGGTCCAGCGCTCCCGCGACGCCGTCAGGTGCCCGAACATGGCGGCCGCGGCTTCCTGCGGATCGCGCGACTCGAGAGCGCGATAGATCGCTTCATGCTCGCGCAAGGCCGATTCCCAGGTCGTCGCGTTCTCCGCGTGGCGGCTCATGCGCGCCGAAATCAAGCCATGCCGGCCATCGAACAGCTCGCTCACCATGCGAGCGAGCACCGAATTGCCCGTCATCTCGGCGATCGCGACGTGGAAGCGGCGATCCGCCTCCACCGGCGATTGCCCGCGGCGCACGTCCTGTCGCATCGCGTCCAGGCAGGCCTTCACCTGATCGAGGCCAGGCCTCGTCGCGCGTGCCACGGCGAGCGTGATGATCGAGCCCTCGAGCACCGAGCGCGCCTGCATCAGCTCGCTCGGGCTCTCGCCGAGCGCCAGCGGCTCCTGCGGGCCGCCGCTCGGTGGGGCGCACACATAGATGCCCGACCCCATGCGAATCTCCACCCGGCCTTCGATTTCGAGCGCGATCAGGCCCTCGCGCAGGGAAGGGCGCGAGACGTCCAGCTGAAGGGCCAGCTC
>DATFAY010000240.1:0-12186 GCA_035254085.1 Piscinibacter sp. | reverse complement strand
CGAAGCCGGGCTGGGCGTGGCGGGTACGGACATCCGGACAGCGGGTGGGTCGTGCAGATCGCGAAGGCGTTGATTAGACGCCACGGTATGAAGCCGGGTTCCTGACCCGGGTGGGGGGACTCTCGCATCGGGTGCAGCACGTTTTGCCAAAACGGTGTGCACGCCGGCGGAACGCGGCTTGCTCGGAATCCGGGCAAGGCCAGCCGGCGTCATGCGGTTGGCGTGCACCGGAGAAGGCAAATGAATCGACTGGCCCGCAAGAGCGCGCTCGTGACCGGCTCGGACAGTGGCATCGGCCAGGCGATCGCGCTGGCGTGCTGCCCGGCAGCGCCTCCTACGACGCCGCCAAGGCCGGGCTGCGGCAGATCACCCGCGCGCTGGCGCTTGAACTTGCGCCTCGGGGCGTGCGCGTCAACAACATCGCGCCGGGCATGATCGAGACCGACATGACCGCCGATCGCCTCGACGATCCGAAGAAGGCCGAGCAGTCGCGTCGGAACATTCCCATGGGACGCCCCGGCCGGCCCGAGGAAGTGGCGGCCGCCGCGGTGTTCCTGGCCAGCGATGAAGCGAGCTACGTCACCGGCAGCAGCTACTACGTCGACGGCGGCCTGATGCGCCACATCGGCGGCGCGTGATCGCGGTCGCCCTGCATCAGGCGAGGAAGCGGGCCAGCCGTTCGGTGTCCACCTGGTCGAGGCTGCGACGCGCCAGCGCCGCAAGCTGCTTGACCGCGCGCGGCGTCGCGACGTCGATGCCCAGGCCGCCCTGCGCGGGCCAGTCGGCATCGATGCGCAGGTAGCGTTGCCCGAGGCGATCCTCGAGCATGGCTTGCACGTGCTGCTGCTGCACGCAGATCATCGTGAGCACGAGCCGGCCGTCCGACAGCCAGCCGACGGCGCCGGCATCGTCGCGCACGCCTTCGGCCGGCCGGTAATGCGCCGTGGCGGTGCCGATGGAGAGCATCTCGACCCGTTCCAGCTTCTCGTCCATGAAGTGCTCGATCTCGTGCAGCGCGACCTGGTCCGGCGCGACGGCGAACAGGCCGCCATCGGCGTACAGGCGGTCGTTGATGCTCACCGACGGGAAATACGCCGGCGCCGCGCAGGCGGCCATCGCGACGTCGACGGCGCGCAGCTTGGCGTCGCCGCGGGAGGCGCTCGCATGCGGCGTCTTGAAGATCTTGGTCTCGCAACTGCCCACGTCCACCGCCGGCACGACGATGGCATGCAGCGCGTCGCCCAGCGTGCGCTCGCCCAATTCGGCCGACAGGGCTTCGCGCAGCGCGTCGCCGGTGTACTTCGGGCCGAGCACCGAGCGGGTGAGGTCCATCAGCCGGCTGAGTGCGCCTGCGGGCAGGGCGCGGTTGGAGAACACCGCCGGCCCGTGCTCGGCGAAGAGATGGACCAGGCGGGCCATCGGGATCTCGAAGGCCAACGCCAGCGCCAGGATCCCGCCGATCGAGGTGCCGGCGATCAGGTCGAAGCGGCGCCCGAGCGGCTCGCCGGCACGCGCCTCGATCGCCTCGAGCACCGAGGCGGTGTAGAAGCCCAGGAAGCCGCCGCCAGCGAGCGACAGCACCCGCAGGGGTCCAGCGCGAGGCGGCCCCATCGCCGGCCCTTCACGCCGCGGCGTGCGCCTGTGCCGCCTGCATCGCCTCGTCCTTCAGCTGGCGGCGCAGAACCTTGCCCAGCGAGGTGCGCGGCAGGTCGGCACGCAGCTCGATGGTCTTCGGGCGCTTGTAGGCGGTGAGCCGCCCGGCGCAGTGCTCGCGCAGCATCTCCACCGTGAGCGACGGGTCGCGCGGCACCACGAAGAGCGCGACCGACTCGCCCGTCCGGCCGTCGGGCACGCCGACCACCCCGGCGTCCTTGACCAGCGGATGCTCCCTGACCGCATCCTCGATCTCGGCCGGGAAAGCCTTGAAGCCGGAGACCACGATGATGTCCTTGCGGCGATCGACGAATTCCACGTAGCCGGCGGCGTCCATGCGCCCGATGTCGCCGGTGCGCAGCCAGCCGTCCGAGGTGAAGACGTTGTCGGTTTCCGCCGGCGCGTTCCAGTAGCCGGTCATCACCTGCGGCCCGCGCACGCAGATCTCGCCCGGCGTATCGAGCGGCACCGGCTGGCCGGTCTCGTCGAGGATCGCGACCTCGGTGGAGGGCAGGGGCAGACCCAGCTTGCCGGTGAACTCGGTCGCGTCGATGCGGTCTCCGCAGACGATGGGCGACGCTTCGGACAGGCCATAGCCTTGCAGCAGCAGGCGTCCGAACAACTTCTGCCAGCGCTCGGCCACGCTGCGCTGCAGCGCCATGCCGCCGGCCACGGCGACCTTCAGCGCGCCCTGGTTGTGCTGCGCCACGGCCTCGATGCCGGGGGCATCCAGCAGGGCGTCGAACAAGGTGTTGACGCCGGTGATCGCCGAGAAGCGCGTGCTCTTGAGCGTGGCGACGAGGTGCTTGAGGTCGCGCGGATCGGTGATGAGCACGTTGTTGGCGCCCAGCCTCAGGAAGGTCAGCAGGTTGGCCGTGAGCGCAAACACGTGGTACAGGGGCAAGGCCGTGACGATGGTCTCCTCGCCGTCCTCGAGCGAGCCGCCGAGCCAGGCGATGGTCTGCTCGACGTTGGCGACGAGGTTGCCGTGGCTGAGCATCGCGCCCTTGGGCCGGCCGGTGGTGCCGCCGGTGTACTGCAGGAACGCAAGGTCCGACGAGCCGATCTCCACCTCGTGCAGCGTGCGCCGGCCGCCCAGCGCGAGCGCGTCGCGCAGGTGCCAGGCGCCGGGCAGCGACCATTCCGGCACCATGTGCTTGACCCGCTTGACCACCGTGTTGACCACCCAGCCTTGCGGTGCGGGCAGCAAGTCGCCGAGCTGCGTGACGACGACGTGGCGCAGCGGCGCCACCTCGGCCCGGGCCTTCTCCAGCGTGGCGGCGAAGTTCTCCAGCACCACGATGGCCGCGGCGCCGGCGTTGTTCAGCTGGTGCGCCAACTCGCCGGCGGTGTACATCGGGTTCACGTTGACCACGGCCAGGCCCGCGCGCAGGGCACCCAGCACGGCCACCGGCTGCTGCAGGCAGTTGGGCATCATCACTGCGATGCGATCGCCCTTGGCCAGGCCCAGCTCGTTCTGGAGGAAGGCGCCGAAGTGGCGCGACAGGCGGTCCAGCTCGCCGTAGCTGAGCTGGGTGCCCATGTGGGTGAACGCGGGCCGGTCGGCAAAGCGCGCGCAGCTGTGTTCGAGCAGCGCCTTCAGCGACGCAGGCCGGTCGACGCTGATCTCGTGCCGCACACCGGGCGGATACGACGCCAGCCAGATCTTGTCCATGTCGGTTCCTTGCGTGTCAAAGCCCCGCTTCGCGCAGGCGGCGCAGCAGCTCCATGTCTTCGTCCTGCGCCTCGGGCGTGGGCGAAACCGCGGGCAGCGCCGCGGTCGGCTCGTCGCCGAGGGCCGCGGCATGCGTAGGCGCGATCCAACCGCGCAGGGCGCGCGGGCGACGCGCCAGCCGGCGTGCGATCAGGGCGGCGAAGCCGGCCGCCGGGTTGAACGAGGGCAGCGCCATGCGGTCGGTGTTCATTGCCTCGTCTCCTCGTGTGGAACCTGCGTGCTGCGCACGAAATCGCTCAACGCGCGGGCGTCCGGAATGCTGATGTGGCGACGGCCGCGCTCGACGAAGGCGATCACGTTGGCGCGCGCCAGGCGCGACAGCGCACGGCTGACGCTCTCCAGCGTCATCCCCAGGTAGTTGCCGATCTCCGCGCGCGTCAGCCGCAGCGTGATCTGGTCCGTGCGCAGGCCCCGCTCGGCCAGCGAATCGACCCAGTGGCGCAGGAACTGGGCGACGCGCGCCTCGGCCGTCAGGGTGCACAGCGACATCATCGTGTCGCGGTCGCGCACCATCTCGCGGCTCATGGCGGCGTGCAGCATGGTCAGCAGCGCCGGCTCGCGTGCGCAGGCCAGCAGCAGTGCGTCGTAGTGGATGGACCAGATCTCGCCCACGTCCATCGCGACGGCCTCGCACTCGTGGCGCCCGTCGGGAATGCCGTCGAAGCCGAGCCAGTCGCCCTTGAAGTGCAGGGCAACCAGTTGCTGGCGGCCGTCTTGCGTCAGGTTGAATATCTTGAAAAGGCCCGAATGCACCACGTGCAGGCAGGAGAAGCGCTGGCCCGCCTGGAAGATGCTGTCGCCGGCGCGCACCACGCGCCGCTGGATCGGCAGCTTCTGCTGCAGCAAGGCCATGGCGTCGCAGGTGCGGCGCACCAGGGACAGCACGTCGTCGACGTCGCAGCGGCGGCGCAGCGGAGCGGGTGGTGTCGCGGTCCGTGCCGCGGCGACGGTGGCGTGTGACAGCATGGTTTCTCCTCTCCTGCGCGGTGCCTCGAACCGGTGATCGGCGCCGTATGCGTCGATCGGGCTGGGGCACAGCTTAGGCAGCGAGCGAGAACGCCAGGACAATGGCTCGCGTCGTTGCGTAACGCTGAGTGAATGGTCCATGACGGTTTTGTACGCCGGCCCCGGGGGGCGTGTTTGCGCCCGATCAAGCACCCGGCAAGCCTCGCGTGAGTCAATGGCCCGGCCGACAAGCGGCAGCTCGCGCACATGGACAAGAAACACGGTTTGAATCTGGGCTACCTGGTCTTCGCGCTGCTGGCGATGATGGTGCTGCGCGACTGGTGGGCCGAGAGCCGCAGCATCGAGACGCTGCCCTACAGCACCTTCGAGGCCTATCTGCGCGAAGGCAAGATCGCCGAGGTGCGGGTGGGCGACAAGTTCATCGTCGGCAAGTTGAAGTCGCCCCAGTCCGACGGCAAGACCAGCGTCGTGGCGGCCATGGTGGAGCCGGCGGTGGCCGAGCGCCTGGCGACCTTCGGCGTGCCCTATACGCGGGTGCAGGAGTCCACCTGGCTGCGCGACGTGCTGTCGTGGGTCGCGCCGATGCTGCTGTTCTTCGGCATCTGGTTCTTCCTGGTGCGCCGCTTCGGCGAGAAGCTGGGTGCCGGAGGCCTGATGAGCCTCGGCCAGAGCAAGGCCAAGGTCTACATGGAGCGGCAGACCGGCGTGCGCTTCGACGACGTGGCCGGCGTCGACGAGGCCAAGGCCGAGCTGCAGGAGATCGTCGAATTCCTCAAGGACCCGAAGGAGCACGGGCGGCTCGGTGCGCGCGTGCCCAAGGGCGTGCTGCTGATGGGCCCGACGGGCACCGGCAAGACGCTGCTCGCGCGCGCCGTCGCGGGGGAGGCGGGCGTCGCCTTCTTCTCGATCAGCGGCTCCGAATTCATCGAGATGTTCGTCGGCGTCGGCGCGGCGCGGGTGCGCGACCTCTTCGAGCAGGCCCGCGCCAACGCGCCGGCGATCATCTTCATCGACGAACTCGACGCCCTGGGCAAGGCGCGCGGCCCGGCCTTCCTGGCCGGCGGCCACGACGAGCGCGAGCAGACGCTGAACCAGCTGCTGGTGGAGCTCGACGGCTTCGACCCGAGCGTCGGCGTGGTGCTGCTGGCGGCGACCAACCGGCCGGAGGTGCTGGACCCGGCCCTGCTGCGCGCCGGCCGCTTCGACCGGCAGGTGCTCGTCGACCGGCCCGATCGTGCCGGGCGCACGGCGATCCTGCGGGTGCACGCGAAGAAGGTCCGCCTGGCCGCCGACGTCGACCTCGATCAGGTGGCCGCCATCACGGTCGGCTTCGCGGGGGCGGACCTGGCCAACCTCGTCAACGAGGCCGCGCTGGTGGCCACGCGCCGGCGCGCCGAGGACGTGACGCTGTCGGACTTCACGCAGGCGATCGAGCGCATCGTCGCCGGCATCGAGAAGAAGCACGGCCTCCTGAGCCTGCAGGAGCGCCAGACCGTGGCCTACCACGAGATGGGGCACGCGCTGGCCGCGCTCGCGCTGCCCGGCGCCGACAAGGTGCACAAGGTCTCGATCGTGCCGCACGGCATCGGCGCGCTCGGCTACACGCTGCAGCGGCCCACCGAGGATCGCCACCTGATGCGCCGCGGCGAGCTCATGAACAAGCTGACCGTGCTGCTGGGCGGGCGCGCCGCCGAGCAACTCGTGTTCGGCGAGCTCTCCACGGGCGCCGCCGACGACATCGCCAAGGCGACCGACCTGGCGCGCGACATGGTGATGCGCTATGGCATGGACCCCGCTCTGGGCGCCGTGTCCTATGCGGACGACCGCCCGAGCTTTCTCGCGCCACAGGACATGGGCACGCCCGCGTCGGGCCGCTTCAGCCCGCAGACGGCGCAGCACATCGACGCCGCCGTGCGCGGCGTGATCGACGAGGCCCTCGAGCGGGCCACGGCGCTGCTGCGCCAGAACCGCGCGGTGCTCGAGCGTTGCGCGAAGGCGCTGCTCGAGCGCGAAACGCTGGAAGAGAAGGACATTGCCGCGCTCACGGCGGACCTGTCGGCCCCGGGGCCGGCGGGCGACGACGGGGCCTCCGCGCTGCTCTCGACGCCCGATTGAGCCTCAGCCCTCGGGCGCGACCTCGAAGATGTCGGCGTGCGCGTCGACGTAGCGGCGCGCGTAGGCCAGTTCGCCGGGCGCCTGTCCGTGCAAGGTGAACAGGGGTTGCCCAGGCTCGACTCGATCGCCCAGCCGCACGTGCAGCTCCAGCCCGGCGGCGGCCGTCTTGGGCGCACCGGCGAGCTTGGCGATGCGCGCCAGCTGGCGGTTGTCGACAGCGCGGATGCGGCCGGCGTGCCGCGCCTCGACCGGCTCGCGGAACATGGCGCGCGGCGGCTCGCGCAAGCCGCCTTGCGCCTCGCAGATGTCGACGAACTTGTGCCACGCGGCGCCGACGTCGAGCGCGCCTTGCGCCCGCGCGAGGCCGAGGCCCGGGGCGGCGAGGCCGCTCAGCTCGAGCACCTCGGCGGCCAGGCGCAGCGCGCGCTCGCGCAGATCGGCCGGCGCTGCGGCCTCGCCGCGCAGCACCGAGAGGGCATCGCGGGCCTCCAGCGCCGGGCCGATGCCGCGGCCCACGGGCTGGCGGCCGTCGCTCGTCACCAGGCGCAGTTCGAGTCCGAGCGCGCGACCCACGCCGTGCAGCCGCTCGCCCAGCGTCGCGGCCGCCGAGGCGCTGCGCACCTTGGCGGTCGGCCCGACGGGCACGTCGATCACGACATGCGTCGAGCCGGCCGCCACTTTCTTGGACAGCACCGAGGCGACCAGCTGGCTTTCGCTGTCGATGTCCAGCGGGCGCTCGACGCGGATCAGCAGGTCGTCCGCGGGGCTCAGGCGCACGGCGCCGCCCCACACGATGCAGCCGCCGGTGCGCTCGACCACGCGGCGGATGGCCGGCACGTCGAGATCGACCGGCGCCACGGTTTCCATGGCGTCGGCCGTGCCGGCGGGCGAGGTGATCGCGCGTGACGATGTCTTGGGCATGAGCAGGCCGCAGGCGGCGACGATGGGCACCACGATCAGCGTCGTTCGATTGCCGGGCAGGCCGCCCACGCAATGCTTGTCCATCACGCGCCGGCCGTTGCCCCAGTGCATGCGGTCGCCGACGTTGACCATCGCGCGGGTCAGCGCGATCGTCTCGTCGAGATCCAGGTGGTCTCCGGCGCATGCGGTGACGAACGAGGCGAGGTGCAGGTCCGAATAGCGTCCGGCCGCGATGTCGCCGATCACGGCCGAGAACGCGCGTGCGCCGAGCCGGTGGCCATAGACCTTGGCGCGCAGGTGGCTCAGCGACTCCAGCGGCGGGCTGTGCCGCACGTCGACGAGCTCGCCGGGCTGCGCCTGCAGCAAGTGCCAGGCCGCTTCGGACAGGCCGGCCTCGCCCGGCGCCACCAGGTCGCTCACGACCACGTTGACCGTGGCGATGACGGTGCGCCCGTTCAGGCACAGCTCGACCCGCGACTGCGCCTCGAAGCCCTCGGCGCGGCACACGCTGCAGTCGCGGTGCATGTACAGCACCGGCTCCTGGTAGGTGTCGATGCCGAGCCGGCGCAGGCGAAGCAGGTTGGGGCTGGCGGGCATGGGGGCCGCAGGGCTACTCGAGGTGCACGGTCTCGAGGTAATCGGGCATGCGGCAGTGCCAGCCGAGTTCATGCTCGATGCGCAGGCGCAGCGCGTCGGCCGCCGGCGGCTCGCCGTGCGTGATGAAGGTCTGCCGCGGCGGCCGCTCGAAGCCGCGCAGCCAGTCGACGATCTCGCCGGCGTCGGCGTGGGCCGACAGGTTCTCGATCATCGCCACCTCGGCGCGCACCGGCACGTCCTCGCCGTGGATGCGGATCGTCGGCGCGCCGGCCACCATCGCGGCGCCGCGCGTGCCGCCGGCCTGGAAGGAGGTGAAGAGGATGGTGTTGCGCCAGTCCGGCGCGAAGGCCTTGAGGTGGTGCACGACGCGCCCGCCGGTGGCCATGCCGCTCGCCGCAACGATGATCATCGGCCCGCTGCGCGTGTTCAGCGCGCGCGACTCGTCGGGCGTGTTGACCACCGTCGCGCCGCGGCACATGGCTTCGCAGTCTTCCAGGCTGAGCCGATGCTGCGGGTGATGCCGGCGGTACACGGCGGTCGCGTCGACGGCCATCGGGCTGTTGAGGTAGACCGGCAGATCGTCTATCGAATGCCGCTGCTTGAGCAGGTGGATGCACCACAGCAGCGTCTGCGCCCGGCCCACGGCGAAGGCGGGGATGATCACCGCGCCGCCGCGTGCGGCGGTGCGCTGGATCACATCGGCGAGCTTGACCAGCACGTCGCCACGCTCGTGCAGGCGGTCGCCGTAGGTCGACTCGCACACCAGGTAGTCGGCGCCGGCCATGCGCGAGCGCGGCTTGAGCAGCAGGTCGTCGGGGCGGCCGATGTCGCCCGAGAAGAGCACCGAGCGGCGGCCATCCTCCACCTGCACGAAGGCCGAGCCCAGCATGTGGCCCGAGGGCGCGAAGCTCGCCTGCAGGCCGCCGGCAACCGGCCAGTGCGCACCGAAGGGCATGGCGACCAGGCGCTCCAGGCAGCGCTGCGCATCTTCGCGCGTGTACAGCGGCAGCGCGGGCTGGTGCTTCGAAAAACCGTGGGCGTTGGCGTAGGCCGCTTCCTCTTCCTGCAGGTGGCCGCTGTCGGGCAGCAGGATGGCGCACAACTCCGCCGTCGCCTGCGTGCAGTAGACCTTGCCCGCAAAGCCCTGCCGCACGAGCAGGGGCAAGTAGCCGCTGTGGTCGATATGGGCGTGCGTGAGGACGACCGCGTCGATGTCGACGGCGGCCACCGGCAGCGGCGCCCAGTTGCGCAGGCGCAGCTGCTTGTAGCCCTGGAACAGTCCGCAGTCGACGAGCACGGCCGCGCCGTCGTGGCGCAGCAGCGTCTTCGAGCCCGTCACGGTGCCCGTCGCGCCCAGGAACTGCAGGTCCATCGCGGGCGGGCCCGCCGGTCGCGGCTTACTTGGTGACGCCGGCTTCGCCCTTGGGCGTTTCGCCGGCCTTCTGCGCGGCCTTGGCCTCGGCCTTCACGTCGGCGCGCTTCTTGGTCGAGGTCGGTGACGGCATGGTGGCGTCGCTGCAATCGGACGTGCGCGTCTTGTTGGCGGCGCGGGCCTCGGCCTTCACGTCGGCGCGGTTCTTGGCCGAGGTGCTCTCCGGCGCCTTGCTGGCCTCGCATTCGACGTCGCGCTTTTGCACCGGCTTGGCCGCGAAGGCCGACGCGGCAAAGGCGGCGAGGATGGCGGCGGCGAGAGCGGCAGGAACTCGTTTCATGATGACTCCTCAGAAGAACGCGGGATTCGCGCGCGTGGCACGAGCGTCATCAGGAATTGTTGGCGCCGCCCCCGGGCCCGTCTTGCGCCGCGTCAACAACCGGTCCGACGATGCGCCACGCTGCCTGCGCGGGCGCTTTGCACGCCGGCTGATCTGCGTCAAGGCCGCGAGCGGGTCGTGCACTACGTTGGAGGGCGGTTCACCTCATCGATCGCGTCTCATCGCATTCAACGCATCCGCAGGAGCAAACCCTCATGGCCAATCACACCTCCACTGCGAGCGCCGGCACCGCCCGCCGCAAGACCGCCGCCGTTGCGCGCACTGCAGCGCGGCGCACCCCCGTCGCCGCGCCGCGCCGTCCGGCGCGCGCACCTTCGTTGGGTCAGGCAGGTGCCGCCGTCAAGCAAGGCATCGCCGACAGCCTGAAGGAATTGCAGACCATCGAGGCCGAGATCGCCCAGCTCACCCGCCGCACGGTGGCTGACGCTTTGGCCGCGGCCGGCACCACGGCGCGGGAGCTCGCCGGTGTCTTGCGCGACGTCGTGGCCGGCGCGATCCAGGCTGCCGAGCACGCGGGCAGCGAGCTGACGGTGAGCATCAAGGGTGTCGCCAAGGGGGCGATCGCCGGCGTGCACGAGGCGCGCGGCAACGTCGCGCGCGCCGCCGCCGAGATCGTGAAGACCGCGATCAAGCAAGGCAGCAAGGCCGGCGCCGAGGTCGGTGCGGTCGCGCGCAGCGCGCTCGAAGGCATCCGCGAAGGCGCGGGTGAAGCCGGCGAGAACGCCGCTGCGGTCGCCAAGAGCGCCGCCGCGGAAGCGATCGCCACCGCCCAGGACCTCGGCAGCCTCGCCGTGCAGGCGGTGCGACAGGTGGTGCGCGGTACCGCCGAGGGGATCGAAGAGGTCGTCAAGTCGCATCGCGCGCCGGCCAAGCGCGCCCGTGCCGCAGCGGCGCGCACGAAACGCGCCTGACGGGCCGCACGGCCGCAACGCCCCGCCCTCGGGCGTGCGGCGGCCCGCTGATCAGAAGGCCGCGATCCCGGTGATCGCGCGCCCGAGGATCAGCGCGTGCACGTCGTGCGTGCCCTCGTAGGTGTTGACCACCTCGAGGTTGACCAGGTGGCGCGCGACGCCGAACTCGTCGCTGATGCCGTTGCCGCCCAGCATGTCGCGCGCGGTGCGGGCGATGTCCAGCGCCTTGCCGCAGCTGTTGCGCTTCATGATGGAGGTGATCTCCACCGAGGCCGTGCCTTCGTCCTTCATGCGGCCCAGGCGCAGCACGCCCTGCAGGCCGAGCGTGATGTCGGTGAGCATGTCGGCGAGCTTCTTCTGCACCAGCTGGTTGGCGGCCAGCGGCTTGCCGAACTGCTTGCGGTCCAGGGTGTACTGGCGTGCGCGGTGGAAGCAGTCCTCGGCGGCGCCCAGCGCGCCCCAGGCGATGCCGTAGCGCGCGCTGTTCAGGCAGGTGAAGGGGCCCTTGAGGCCGCGCACCTCGGGGAAGGCGTCTTCTTCGGGGCAGAACACCTCGTCCATCACCACCTCGCCGGTGATGCTGGCGCGCAGGCCGACCTTGCCATGGATGGCCGGCGCGGACAGGCCCTTGGCCCCCTTGTCGAGGATGAAGCCGCGGATCGCGCCTGCGTCGTCCTTGGCCCACACGACGAAGACGTCGGCGATGGGGCTGTTGGTGATCCACATCTTGCTGCCGCTGAGCGCATAGCCGCCGGGCACCTTGCGCGCGCGCGTCACCATGCTGCCGGGGTCGGATCCGTGGTTCGGTTCGGTGAGGCCGAAGCAGCCGATCCATTCGCCGGTGGCCAGCTTCGGCAGGTACTTGCGCTTTTGCGCCTCGGTGCCGAACTCGTTGATCGGCACCATCACCAGCGAGCTCTGCACGCTCATCATCGAGCGGTAGCCGGAGTCGACCCGCTCCACCTCGCGGGCGACCAGGCCGTAGCTCACGTAGTTGAGGCCGGCGCCGCCGTAGGCCTCGGGGATGGTGGGTCCGAGCAGGCCGAGCGCGCCCATCTCGCGAAAGATGGCGACGTCGGTCTTCTCGTTGCGGAAGGCCTCGAGCACGCGCGGCGCCAGCCGCTCCTGGCAGTAGCTGCGTGCCGCGTCGCGCACGGCGCGCTCGTCGTCGCTGAGCTGCGCGTCGAGCAGCAGCGGATCGTCCCAGTGGAAACTGGCCTTGGTGTGCGAGGAAGTCATCATGGCCCCCGAATCTAGAATATGTCTACCGAGGTGAGCAAGCGATTTGTACGCACGAACCAGTGCGCGAAAGGAACTCCGAAACATGCGCCGCAAGATCCCATCGACCGCCGCGCTGGCCGCTTTCGAGGCGGCGGCGCGCCACCAGAGCTTCACCCAGGCGGCCGACGAACTGGCCGTGACGCAAAGCGCAGTGTGCCGCCAGATCGCGGCCCTGGAGGAGTTCGTGGGCGTCAAGCTGTTTCGGCGCAGCAAGCGCGGCGTCTTGCTGACCGAA
>DATFAY010000239.1:0-5272 GCA_035254085.1 Piscinibacter sp. | reverse complement strand
ACCAGCGTGCACGTGACCTGCATGCCGCGCTCGGCGATGCTGTGCTTGACGGCGTTGGTGAGCAACTCGTTCACGGTGAGCGCGATCGGGATCGACTCCGCCTCGGGCAGCGCCCAGCGGTGCGGCGCCGGGCCTTCGACGCTCAGCATGATCGGATGGCCGAAGGTGCGCTGCACCGAGCCGGTGATCGCCTCGACCACACTCTTCAGGCGCAGCGGACCGGTGACGCCGACCTGCAGGCCGTAGACCTGCGCGATCGCCTGCACCTGGCCCACGACCTCGGAGATCGCGCCCGCCATCTCGGGCTTGCGCACTGCGATCTGCTGCAGCAGTCCGGCCACGCCCTGAAGGTTGTTCTTGATGCGGTGGTGCACTTCCTTGACCAGCATCTCGCGCTGCGCCAGCGCGGCCTCGAAGCGGGCCTCCTGCGCGGCGCGCTGCTCGGTGACGTCGGTGGCGACCAGCAGCAGCTGGTCCGGCGGCTGCCCGGGCGAGGCCAGCGGCAGGTAGCGCGTGTCCCACACCCGCGTCTCGCCGTTGACCTCGACGCGGTAGTCGAGCTGGGTCAGCCGCCGCGCGGCCAGCGCCTGCTCCATGTCGCGGCGGCGCTGCGGCGCGATCGCGGGATCGAAGATCTCTTCAGGCGTGCTGCCGATGATCTCCGCCGGCGCGCGCTCGACGCTGCGCGCGGCCACCTCGTTGACCTGCAGGATGCGCAGCGTGCGCGCGTCGCGCAGCGTGATCGCCATCGGCGCGGCTTCGATGATGCGCTGCAGCGAGGCCTGCGCCTGCACGGTGCGCGCCTCGGCCTGGCGGCGGCGCTCGATGTCGAGCAGCGCGTAGGTGAGCTGGCGGCCCGCCTCGCCGCCGGTGGCCACCGCGTTGCCCACGACCCAGAACTCGCGCCCGTCGCGCGCCTTGACGCGACACTCGAAGGTCTCCGCCTGGCCCTCGAGCAGGTCTTCCAGGTAGTGGGTGCGCCGGAACGGATGGTCGGTCTCGGGCGTGGCCACCGTACTGATCGGCTGGCCCACGAAGTCGGCGAGGTCGCCGCCGAACATGCGGCGGGCCGAGCGGTTCATCCACTCGATGCCGCCGGCGCCGACGGTGACGATGCCCACCAGGACCGAGTCGAGGATGGCCCGCGTGCGCTGCGCCTGCAGCGCGACCGCCTGCTCGGCGCGGTGGCGCGCATCGACGTTGACGTACGAGACGATCATGCCGCGCGACACGTCGCCGTCCACCACCAGCCGCTTGCTGACCTGCACCCACAGCAGCGTGCCGTCGCGGCGGCGTAGGTGGCGCTCGCCGGTCCAGCGGCCGAAGTCGCGCAGCGCGCGCTCCTCCACCGCCCACAGCCGCTCGTGCTCGCCGGCGTCGGCGAACAGCCGGCCCAGCGGCAGGCCGGCCAGCTCGGTGGCACTGTAGCCCGCCAGCTGCGCCAGCGCGTCGTTGGCACGCTGCATGCGGCCGTGGAGCACGAACGCGATGCCGACCTCCGAGAGGCTGAACATCAGCTCGCGGTCGCGCGCGAGGATCTCCAGCTCCATCTGTTGCGTCTTGAGGCGCGTGATGTCGGACAGCACCGCGATCGCCTCGACCGCCGCCTCGGACGGCCCGGTGCGGTGCACCGACAGCGCATACCACTGCGACGGCGGATCGCTGCCCGGCGGCGCGGCCACTTCGAACTCGGTCTCGTAGGTGTGGCCCTCGCCGAGCGCCTGCACGATGTCGTCGGCGATGCGCCGGCCGTGCGCCGCCGATCCGAACATCTGCGCGACGCTGCTGCCGGCCAGCACGCCGCCGGCCAGGCCCAGCATCGCCTCGAAGCGGCGATTGCAGCGCACCAGCAGGTTCCCGCGCAGGTAGGCGATGCCGGCGGTGCTGCTGTCCAGGATGGTCGACAGCTCGCGCAGCAGCTGCTCGCTGCGCTGTTGCTGCTGGTGCTGCTCGGTCACGTCCAGCGTCACCACCGAGGTCGTGCGCTTGCCCGAGGCGAGCGTCGCCGGTTCGACCCGCGTGAGCAGCCAGCGCGGCCCGAGCTCGGGGTGGCGCACCGCGTAGCGCACCTCGGCGCGCTGCGCGTGCCGCAATGCATGCTGCAGCCGTTCGTACTCGGGGAGCGACTCGGGCAGCACGATGTCGCGGCTGATCGATTGCAGCGCCGCCGAGGCGGGCGCGTCGCTCGCGCCCACGGACTGGCGCTGAGGCACCCAGCCCGAAGACTCCTGGAAGGTCGCGATGCCCACGCCCGCGGTGTCGATGAGCGCGCCGATCTGCATCTGCGCCAGGTCGCGCTCCTCTTCGATGCTGCGGTCCTCGACCACCGCCATGTAGCGGCGCTGCCCGCCGGCGGTCTGGTAGCAGCGCACGGTGGCGCGCAGCCGGCGTTGCGTGCCGTCGCGCTGCATCACCCAGCCTTCGCTGGCCACCGGCGCGCTGCCTGGCTGCAACTGCGCCGACGGGCCCTGCGCGGTCCACGCGAGCAGACGCTGCAGGCTCGGCGCCGCCTGCGCGAGCAGCGGCGGCACCTCGCCGCCGAGCGCATCGAAGGCGGGGTTGGTGCGCACCAGCAGGCCGGCCGGGTCGAAAAGCACCATGCCGACCGGGCTCAGGTCGAACCAGTCGTCGAGCTCGCGCGCGGAGCGCTCGGCGCGTTCGCGCGCGGCGTGCTCGGCAGTGCTGTCTTGCAGCACCACCAGGAAGAGGCGCCGTGCTTGCTCGTCCTGCACGATGCTGCGGGCAGCGCGGAACCAGCGCTCGCGCCCGCCCGCATCGATGAGGCGCCGCTCGATCAGCGGCGGCACCTGCACCTGCTCGAACTCGTCCAGCAGCTGGACACGCGCCGCGCGATTGGCCTCGCGGTCTTCGGGCGGCTGCAGCTCGAGCGGGTCGCGGCCGATGAGCTGCTCGCGCGCGAAGCCGGTGAAATCGAGGTAGGCCTGGTTGACGTCGACCAGGCGATAGTGGGCGTCCTGCAGCGTGGCCGGAAAGGGCGAGCGCCACAGCACCTGCACCAGCTCGGACGCCGCCGGCGTGCCGACTCCGCTCGGCTGGCCGGGCACGGCGCGGCGCGGCGCGGTGCCGATCTGCAGCCGCAGGGCCGAGTGCTGTGCGTCGAACGGCTGCCAGGCGAGTTGCACCGGGTGGCCATCGGCGAACGCTGCCTGCGTGGTCGCGACCTGCGGCGGTGTTTCGGCGGCATGCGCCGCCACGCAGCGCTCGATCCAGTCGACCGCCGAGGCGCCGAGGCGCTCGCGCAGCTGCGCCACGCCGGCGCCCGCCTCGCAGCCGAGGGCACGAAGCGCCGCGGTGTTGGCGAACGCGATGCGGGCTTGCCGATCGAGCAGCAGCACCGCGTCGGACAGGTGATCGAAGAACTGGCGCAGCGGCTGCGCCTGGGTCCACGTCTCGCCGGGCCTCATCGCACCAGCTTCCGGCTTGCGTCGCTCTCAGCCTCTCAATCGAGCTGCGCGGCCGCCGTCAACGCGCGCAGCTCGGCGCGGTTGATCTCGCCGACGCTCATCATCAGGCTGTCGGCGGCGGCCTTGAAGTCGAACAGCGACTCGGCCTCGACGGCCTTCACCAGCTCGAAGTAGGGCTGGTAGGGTCCGGTGCCTTCGACCAGCGCCTGGTAGACGCGCTGCGGAACCGGGATGGTGCGCATCAGCTCCGAGAACGGCTGCTTGAACATGCGGTCCAGCAGCGAGAACACGCCGCAGATGAACATCTCGTTGCGCATCTCGTCGTCGCCGCTGCCGCGCACCAGCTCTTCCATCAGCAGGCCGCGGCGCACCGCCGCGAACATGATGGGCTTGAGGTTGACGTCCTTGCTGGCGGTGGCCAGCAGCAGTGCCAGCCAGCGCTTCAGGCGCTGGTAGCCGAGCATCATGATCGCGTGGCGGAAGGAGCTGATCTCCACCGACAGCCCGAAGGCCGGCGAGTTGATGTAGCGCATCAGCTTGAACGCGAGCGAGGGATCGCGCTTGAGCGTGCCTTCGAGCTTCTCGATCGGCTCCTGCTTGTCCACGCGGTTGATCAGCTCGACGATCACCTGCAGGTCGGTCTGGCCGGCGGGCTTGCCGCTGGCCATGGAGGCCATGACGGCGTCCTCGATCGGCCAGCCCAGCACCGCCGCCGCGCCGCGGCCGAAGGAGGCTTCCATCTCGGCCACGCTCGTGATGCCGGACTGCACGTGCGGGATGGTGCGGGCGATGCCGCCGGGCGCGTGCGCGCCTTCGCCGGCGCGGCGGTCGTCGGCCAATTCGATGATCGAGTACTTGAAGCAGGGCAGCACCTCGCGCGGCAGCTCCTTGAGCGGGCGGCCCTTGAGCAGCATGATGTTGCCGTGCTTGTGCAGCGCGAGCAGCGCCTCGACGTTGGCCGGATCGCCGGCCATGAACGCCGGCACCTCGACCATCACGTTGCCGGCAGGCTCGGCCTGCAGCAGGTCGTGCAGCAGGCTCTCGCTGGCCACGTTGAGCGACACCCGCGCGCCGTCGGCGGGCCATACGCTGGCCACCGCCTGCAGCAGTTGCCCCGCGTCCAGCTCTGCATCGGGCTTGAGCGGGAACACCGTCAGCCGCGTGGCCGTGACGGCCCGGTTGCGGTCGATGAACGGGGAATAGCCAAGCGCCACTTGGCCCAGGATCGCATCAGTCAAGAATTCACTCCCGCCGCTGGCCTGCGGCACCGCACCGCGGCGTCAGCTGTTGATGTACTGGAACAGCGACAGGTGCTGCACCATCGAGTACGACTTCAGTGCCGCATCGTAGCCGCTTTGCTTGCTCTGGAACTCCGAAATCGCCTGCACCATGTCCAGGTCTTCTGCGCTGGATTTCTCGGTCTGGCCCGCCAGCTTCAGTCCGTCCTGCCGATCGGTCACGTTGTCGATGCGGTTGAGCACGCCGCCCACGTCCGACCGGGCGGCCTGCAGCCGGTTCATCACCTGGTCGATGTTGCGCAGGTTCATGACGCTGTCCTGCGTCACCTGCGAGCCCTTCTTGCCGCCGGTCGAGAGGTCGGCCACCGCCTTGTCGAGCACGTCGAACACGCCGAGCGTCGACGTGGACGGCTTGAGGCGGAAGGTGTCGCCGGCGGCGGGCGTGCCGCTCACCGCGACCGCCATGCCGTCGACCTGGATCGCCGTGCCCGCCTGGTAGGCCACGTTGGTCTGCGCGGTGGCCGCACCGTCCTTGAGCACCGAGTAGGTGATCTGGCCGCTCGCCACCGAGAACTGGATGTCGTAGGTCGAGCCGGTGAGCGCCGAAGG
>DATFAY010000238.1:0-11537 GCA_035254085.1 Piscinibacter sp. | reverse complement strand
TGCTCGCCGCCGCCTTCGGCGTGCTGGTGATCTGGATGAACACCAACCAGTACGCGACGGGGCTGGCACTGAGCCTGTTCGGTGCCGGCTTCTCCGCATTCGCGGGCATCAACTACGTGCGGGAAAAGCTGCCCGAACGGCCGCGCTTCTCGCTGCCGCTGCTGGGCGACATCCCCGTGCTCGGTCCGGCCTTGTTCCGCCAGCATCCGATGGTGTACCTGGCCATCGCCCTGGTGGCCTGGCTCGTGTGGTTCCTCTATCGCTCGCGCACCGGGCTGGTGCTGCGCTCGGTGGGCGAGTCGCCCGAATCGGCGCACGCGCTGGGCTATCCGGTGCGGCGCATCCGCCTCGCGGCCGTGGTGGCCGGTGGCGCGCTGTGCGGCCTGGCGGGCGCCTACATCTCCATCATCTACACGCCGTTGTGGGTCGAAGGCATGGTGGCCGGCAAGGGCTGGATCGCGCTGGCGCTCACCACCTTCGCGACCTGGCGGCCGGCACGGGTCCTGCTAGGAGCCTATCTGTTCGGCGGGGTGACGATGCTGCAGTTCTACATGCAAGGCGAGGGCGTGCAGGTGCCCACGCAACTGCTCACCGCGCTGCCTTACCTGGCGACGGTGGTGGTGCTGGTGCTGATCTCGCGCAACGCGGCGTGGATCCGGGTCAACATGCCGGCCTCGCTGGGCAAGCCGTTCTTCCCGGGTTCCTGAGCCGCGCCGCGCCCGGTTCGCGCCTCATAATTCGCTCGCTTTTCCGGCCCCTGTTCCGCTCTTCATGGAGATTCACGAGATGACCAATTCGAAGCGCTCGATGCTGCGGCTTACCGGCTGCGCCACGCTCGCCGCCGCTGCCGCACTCGTCGGCTGCAGCAAGAAGGAGGAAACCACCGTCACCGCCGCGGCGCCCGCGTCGGCCGCCGCCTCGGCGCCGGCCAAGCCCGCGCCGCTGAAGATCGCCTTCGCCTATGTCGGCCCGGTAGGCGACGGCGGCTGGACCTTCGCTCACGACAACGCGCGCAAGGCCCTCGAGAAGGAATTCGGCGACAGGATCGTCACCACCTTCGCCGAGAACGTGAAGGAAGGCCCCGACGCCGAGCGCGTGCTGCGCGACATGGTCGGGCAGGGCAACAAGCTGATCTTCGGCACCACCTTCGGCTACATGGACTACATGCTCAAGGTCGCGGCCGACAACCCCGACGTGAAGTTCGAGCACGCCACCGGCTACAAGAGCGCGCCCAACCTGCGCGCCTACGACAGCCGCACCTATGAGGGCGCCTACATGGCCGGCGTGATCGCCGGCGGCATGACCAAGAGCAACGTGCTGGGCGTGGTCGGCTCGGTGCCGATTCCCGAGGTGGTGCGCAACATCGACAGCTTCACCATGGGCGCGCAGTCGGTGAACCCGAAGATCAAGACCAAGGTGGTGTGGGTCAACGAGTGGGTCAATCCGCCCAAGGAGGCCGAGGCTGCGCAGTCGCTCATCAACGCCGGCGCCGACGTGCTGATGCAGAACACCGACTCCAGCGCGGTGCTGCAGACCGCCGAGAAGGCCGGCAAGTACGCGTTCGGCTGGGACAGCGACATGACCGCCTATGGCCCGAAGGCGCACCTCGCGTCCAGCATCGTCAACTGGGCGCCGTACTACATCAGCGCGACCAAGGAAGTGCTCGACGGCACCTGGAAGACCTCGCCGACCAAGATCTGGTGGGGCGTGAAGGAGGGCGCGATCGACATCGTGTCCATCTCCGACAAGGTGCCCGCGGACGTCAAGGACAAGGTCGAGAAGGTCAAGGCCGGCCTGAAGGACGGCAGCTTCGCCATCTGGAAGGGCCCGATCACCGACAACGCCGGCAAGGTCCAGCTCGAGAAGGACAAGGTCGCCGACGACAACTTCCTGGGCGGCATCAACTTCTTCGTCAAGGGCGTGGAAGGCAAGGTGCCTGGAGGCAAATGAGGCCCCGCAGTCGCTTCGCTCTTGCCCCCGAGGGGCGCCTCGCCTGCGGCCGGGGGACCCGGCCGCGGCCAGTGGCTTGATGCGGGTGTGCCGCGTCGGAGGATCTTCGTGAATTTCGACGCCATTGCACCTGACAGGCTGCGCGCGCTGCTGCGCGAGATGCCCAGGGCGGAGCTGCACATCCACATCGAGGGGTCGCTCGAGCCCGAGCTGATCTTCGCGCTGGCGCAGCGCAACGGCGTGGCGCTGGCGTATCCGAGCGTGCAGGCGCTGCGCGCGGCCTACGCCTTCACCGACTTGCAGAGCTTCCTCGACATCTACTACGCCGGCGCCAGCGTGCTCCTGCATGCGCAGGACTTCGAGGACATGGCGATGGCGTACTTCCGGCGCGCCCGCGCCGACAACGTGGTGCACGCGGAACTCTTCTTCGACCCGCAGACGCACACCGCGCGCGGCGTGAGCTTCGATACCGTGATCGCCGGCTTGTCGCGCGCGTGCGAGCGGGCGCAGCGCGAGCTGGGCATGTCGAGCTCGCTCATCATGTGCTTCCTGCGTCACCTGAGCGAGGAAGACGCCTTCGCCACGCTCGAGCAGGCGCTGCCGTTTCGCGGGCAGTTCATCGGCGTCGGGCTGGACAGCAGCGAGCGCGGCCATCCGCCGGAGAAATTCGCGCGGGTGTTCGCGCGCTGTCGCGAGCTGGGGCTGCACCTCGTCGCGCATGCCGGCGAGGAAGGGCCGCCCGCCTACGTGTGGAGCGCCCTCGACGTGCTGCACGTGGAGCGCATCGACCATGGGGTGCGCAGCCTCGAGGACCCGCAGCTCGTGCAGCGCCTGGCCCGCGAGCAGGTGCCCCTGACGGTGTGCCCGCTGTCCAACGTCAAGCTGCGCGTGTTCGAGTCGATGGCCGAGCACAACCTCGCCGCCCTGCTCGAGGCGGGTTTGGCGGTCACGCTGAACTCGGACGACCCGGCCTACTTCGGCGGCTACCTGAACGACAATTTCATCGCCGCCTTCGACGCGTTGCCGCAGCTCGGCGCGCGCCATGCCCACCGGCTGGCGGGCAACAGCTTCGAGGCGAGCTTCGTCCCGGCCGCGCAGAAGCAGGTCTGGCAGGCGGCCCTCGACGAGGCCTTCGCCCGCGCCGCGGGCTGAGCGCGAGAACGCCGTCACGCCGGCGCATCCCGCGCGGCCGACGCCTGTCGGCAAAGGCGCGCCGGCGCATGACAATTGCGTCGGGAGATGGGCCGGAAAAGCCTTCGCAGCAAGGTCCGGCGAGAGCCGCTGTCGGGGAAACGTCGAATGCGCCTTCGGGCCTGTTGGTGGGTGTGGTGCCTGGCGCTGGGCCTGCATGCGAGTGCGCAGGCGCGCAAGCTGGTGCTGGCCGCGACCGAATACCCGCCCTACTACAGCGAGAGCCTGGACAAGGGCGGCCCGGTGGCGGAGCTGACCCTCACCGCGCTGCGTCGTGCGGGACACGAGGTCGAACTGCACTTCATGCCCTGGGCGCGCGCGCTGAAGTGGGGCGAAGAAGGCAAGGTCGACGGCCTGGTCGGCGTGTGGCGTTCGCCGGAGCGCGAGAAGGCGTTCTTCTACTCCGATGCGGTGGTGAGCAACCGCATCGTGCTGTGCCGGCTGGGCACCCATGGGCCGGCGCGATTCACCACCTTCGAGGCGCTCGAGCCCTACATCGTCGGCGTGGTGCGCGGCTATGCCGATCCGCCCGGGCTGGCCCAGGCGCACATCCGCACCGAGCCTGTCACCCATGACCTGCAGAACCTGCGCAAGCTCGCCGCCGGCCACGTCGACCTGGTGCTGATCGACAGCCGGGTGGGCCGCTACCTGATCGACAAGCACCTGAGCGACGTCGCCCCCGCCATCAACTGCCTGCAGCCTGCCGTGCAGGAGCATCCGCAGTACCTGGTCATCTCGCGCGGCGTGCCCGACGGCGCCGCGATCGTCGCATCGTTCAACCGCCAGCTCGAGCAACTGCGCCGCTCCGGCGAGTTCGACCGCATCGCCGGCCATTGGGGCTGGTAGCCGACGGTCTAGACTCTTGGTTTTCCGCGCACCGGCGTGCCCCCGCCGCATGTGCGTCCATGTCACGGGGCCATGTAGAGGAACACCATGCTTCAAAACCTCGCCCGCGGCGCCGTCGCCGCGATCTTCGCCGTGGCCGCTGCGCTCGGCGCAACCCCCACCCAGGCCCAGGGCGGCACGCCGCTGAAGGTGGCCTTCGTCTACGTGAGCCCCATCGGCGAGGCCGGCTGGAGCTACCAGCACGAGCTGGGCCGTCGCGCGATGGTGCAGGCGCTGGGCGACCAGGTGCAGACCACCGTGGTCGAGTCGGTGGCCGAAGGTCCCGATTCCGAGCGCGTGATGCGCGACCTCGCCGCCCAGGGCAACCGGCTCATCTTCGCCACCAGCTTCGGCTATTTCGAGCCGGCGCTGCGCGTGGCCGCCGACTACCCGCAGGTGAAGTTCGAGCATGCCGGCGGCTACCGGACGCTGCCCAACCTGGGCACCTACAACGGCCGCTTCTACGAGGGCCGCTACCTCGCGGGCTACCTGGCCGGCAAGATGAGCCGCAGCGGCGTGGCCGGCTACGTGGCCGGATTCCCGCTGCCCGAGGTGATCCAGGGCGTCAACGCCTTCGCGCTCGGCATGCGCGAGGCCAACCCGCGGGCGCAGGTGAAGCTGGTATGGCTCGACACCTGGTTCGATCCCGCCAAGGAGCGCGACGCCGCGCTCGCGCTCGTCGCGCAAGGCGCCGACGTGCTGGCCAACCACAGCGCCTCGCCCGCGGTGGCGCAGGCGGCCGAGGACAAGGGCGTGATGTTCACCGGCTACACCAGCGACATGCGCCGCTTCGCGCCGCACGCGCAGCTCACCGCCGTCGTGCACGACTGGGGCGGCTACTACACCCGCGTGGCGCGCGCCGTGATCGACGGCAGCTGGAAGCCGACCCCCGCGTGGGGCGGTATGAAGGACGGCTTCGTGACGCTCGCGCCGCTGAACGAGCGCGTGCCCGCGGACGTGGCCCAGACGATCGAGGCCAAGCGGCGCGCGATCGTGGAAGGGCGGCTGCTGCCGTTCTCGGGTCGGCTGGTCGACAACCGTGGGCAGGTCAGGCTGGCGCGCGGCGCGCTCGACGACCCGGCGATCGCATCGATGAACTGGCTGGCGCAGGGCGTCGTGGGCAGCCTGCCCAAGCCCTGAGCTCTAGCGGTAGAACGCCTCGACCTTGCCCTTGAGCTTGATCATCAGCGGCCGGCCCTTGCGGTCCAGGGTGCGGCCGGCGGGTACCTTCACCCAGCCTTCGCTGATGCAGTACTCCTCGACGTCGAAGCGTTCCTTGTCGTTCAGGCGGATGCCGATCTCGTGTTCGAACACGGCGGCGACGTGATGCGGGCTTTGCGGGTCGACCGACAGGTGGTCGGGCAGCGCGGGGCGGGTGTCGGTCATGGCAGGCGGGACGAAAGATGAATCGGGATGCCGCGCATTCTCGCGGAGCCGGCGCCGGCGCGTTCAGCCGGCGGCTTCGCCGATGCCGCTGAAGGGCGGGCCGATCTTCATGATGCCGCTGGCGCGCGCGACCGGCACGCCGTCGGCGCTCACCAGCCCTTGCGCGAAGACCATGGTGCGGGTGGTGCGCAGCACCTGCGCCTCGCCCTGCACCCAGGCCCCCAGCGGCGTGGGCGCGAGGTAGTCGATCTGCAGGCTCACCGTGGGCAGGAAGCGCCGCGAGATCTCGCTCACGCGCCGGTGCGCGGTCATGGGCAGGAGCATGTCGCAAAAGCTCGCCATCATGCCGCCGTGGCAGATGCCCAGCGGATTGGTGTGGCGCGCCTCGACGCGAAAGCCGAGCAGCACCTCGTCGCCTCGGTGCAGCAGGTACAAGGGCCCGTTGGCCGAGATGAACTCGCCGCCCGCGGGCAGGGGCACGAAGCCGGGCGGGACGCCGTTGCTCAAGGCTTCTCCCGGTTCACGTCGGCGTCGAAGCTCACGCCCTGCTGCGCCAGGCCTTCCCACGAGGGGTAGGTCTGCACGAAATCGCTGACGATGCGCTCGAGCGGCATGTCGTCGAAACTGCCGCGCTCGTGCACGTATTCCATGTGCCGGCGCCCCTCGCGGTCGAAGGCGTGGTACAGCGAGTGGCTGCGGCCGTCCCACTCCAGCGGCAGCAGGCCGAAGCGCTCGCACAGGTCCAGGTTGAACGCCGGCGTCGCCTTGATCCATTCGCCCTCGAGCCAGAGCTCGGCGTAGCCGTGCCAGATGAACAGGTCGGTGCGCATGGTGCGCCGCATGCGCTCGGTCGACAGATGGTTGCGCACGTCGGCGTAGCCCACCCGCGCCGGGATGCCGGCGGCGCGCGACGCCGCGGCCATCAGCGCCGCCTTGGGCACGCACCAGCCGAAGCCCTGCTCGATCACGCGGCTGGCGCGCATGCCTTCGGGCGACAGGTCGATGCGGTAGGGGTCGTAGCGGAATTCGTCGCGCACCGCGTGGTACAGGCGCACGGCGCGCTCGCGATCGTCGGCGCCCCGGGCGTGGCGCGCTGCGAAAGCGACGACGGCCGGGTGGTCGCTGTCGATCAGCGCGGTGGCGGCGAGCGCGGCGACGCCGGGAGCTGAGGTCATGGTCGGGCGTGTGCTGGGCTGGTTGGCGAAGATTACCAAAGCGCGCCCCGTCGATCAGTGGCAGCTCACTTGGTGACGACCACCTCGAGGTACTGGCCTGGCAGAACGACCGACTCGCCGCCGCGATTGAAGCGAGCGATGAGCGCGGTGAGGTCGTCGGCGAGGCCGCGCTGTCCCTCGGCATCCAGGGACGCGAACGCCTTGTGCAGCGGCCCGTACCAGGTGCGAAACACCTCCAGCCAGTGCGCCGGCGAGCGGTAGCGGAACACGTAGTCGCGCGGCTGGATCTCGATGTGCGACGCCTGCGGGCCGAAGGTCGACTCGAGCCAGGCGCGCGTGCCCCAGCGCGAGGCCGGCTTGAGCCCGGCCGCCGGCGGAATCCGCCGCCCGAGCGCCGCGAACACCTGGCCGACGAAGCCCTCGGGCGTCCAGTTGGCCAGTCCGATGCGCCCGCCGGGCCGCGTCACGCGCAGCAACTCCGCGGCGGCGCGCTCCTGGTCCGGCGTGAACATGACGCCGAAGGTCGAGAGCACCACGTCGAAGCTCGCGTCCGCGAAGGGCAGTTGCTCGGCGTCGGCAGCGCGGAATTCGATGTCGTGGCCTTCGGCGCTGGCCCGCAGGCGAGCGCTGTCGAGCAGGGCGGGCACGTAGTCGGTGGAGGTGACCTGGGCAAAGCGGCGTGCGGCGGCGAGCGTGGCGTTGCCGTTGCCGGCGGCCACGTCGAGCACCCGCTCGCCGGCGCGCACGTCGGCGGCCTCGCACAAGGTCTCGCCCACGATCTGCAGCGTGGTGCCGATGACGGCATAGTTGCCCGAGCCCCAGGCCGCCTGCTGGCGCGCCTTGATGGCCTGCAGGTCGGGGGTGGCGGCCGAGGCCGCCGGGGTGGCGATCGCTTGGTTCATGGTGTTTCTCCTCATCGGTGGCAGGGTCTGTGCCGTTCGTGGGGCTTGCGCCGCATCGCACGGTGGTCTCACCATAGGAACGTGGTGTGGGAGCCGCCGTGGAAGCCAACGTGGAAACGCACGACGAGTCAGGCGGGGCAGCGCGGCAGGACGAGTTCGCGCCGCTGCGCATCCGACTGTTCGGCCCCTTGCGGGTCGAGGCCGGCGCGCGCGAGCTGCCGTTGCCGGCATCGCGCAAGGTTCGCGCACTGCTGGCGCTGCTTCTGCTCGCGCCGCGGCCGGTGCCGCGCTCGCGCCTGTGCGACCTGTTCTGGGATGCCGCCAGCGACCCGCGCGGCGAGCTGCGCTGGTGCCTGGCGAAGCTGCGCACCGTCCTCGACGGGCCGGCGCAGGCGCGCCTGATCGCCGATGGCGACCGGGTCGCGATCGACGCCAGCGACCTCGACGTCGACGCCATCCGCTTCGCGCGCTCGGTCGAGAGCGCCGTCGCCTCCGATTCGGTGACGGCGCTGCACGCGCTGCTCGGGCTGGTCGAGGGCGAGTTGCTCGAAGGGCTGGTGCTGGCGCGATGCGACGCGGTCGAACAATGGCTGGCCGCCGAGCGCGCCCGCTTCGCGCGCTGGCACCGCCTGGTGCTCGATCGCCTGATGGCACTGCTGCCGGCGGGCGGCGAGCCCTTCGTCGACGTGGCGCGGCGCCGCGCGGCCCTTTGCCCGCTGGACGCCGCAGTGCAACTCGACTTGATCGGCGCCCTCGCGGCTGCCGGAGGCAAGGCCGAGGCCGACCAGGCGCGCGCCGCGGCCGTGCGGCGCTTCCAGCGCGAGGGCCTGCAGCGAGAAGCGTTGATGCTCGGCACGGCGCGAGCGCCGGCCGCGATGCTGCGGCCCGCAGCGTGCATCGAGGGCGCGAAGACCGAGGCGATCCCCATCGAGCGGCCTGCAGCGGACCCGATGCGGCGCGCCTCCATCGTCGTCCTGCCGTTCACGGCCGCGAGCCCGGACGACGCCGACCTCGCCCGCGGCCTGACGCACGACGTGACCCTGGGCCTGGCCAAGATGCGCAGCCTGATGGTGATCGCGCGCGGGACCGCTTTCGCGCTGCCCGCGCGTTCGAGCAGCGCGCAGCATGCCGGCGAGCAGGCGGGCGTGGACTACGTGGCCGGCGGCGCACTGGCGAAGGCGGCGGGGCGGCTGCGCATCACGGTCGAGCTCACGGCGACCGCCTCGGGGCGCATCGTGTGGGTCGACGACTTCGCGGCGCCGTCCACGCTGGCGCTGGACCTGCTCGACGTGATGACGCAGCGCATCGTCTCGGTCCTCGACGCCGAGGTGCACCTGGTCGAGCGCAATCGCGCGCTGAGCTTGCCGCCGGAATCGCTGGATGCGTGGCTCGCGTATCACCGCGGCCTGTGGCACATGTACTGGTTCCGCGCCGAGCACAACGACGCGGCCCAGTCGCTGTTCAGGCGCGCCGTGGCGCTCGACCCGAGCTTCGCGCCGGCCTACTCGGGACTGTCGTTCACGCACTTCCAGAACGCCTTCCTGCTGGAATCGCGCGAGCGCCAGGCGGAGGTCGATCGCGCGCTCGACACCGCCGGCCAGGCCTTGATGGCGGACTCGCTCGATCCCTCGGCCCATTGGGCCATGGGCCGTGCGCTGTGGCTGCGCGGCGACGACGACGCCTCGTTTCGCGCGCTGGACCAGTCGGTGGCGCTCAGCCCGAACTTCGCGCTGGGCCACTACGCGCGGGCCTTCGTGCATTCGCAGACCGGCGACCCGGCCGTGGCCATCTCGGCGGCCGACACCTCGCACCAGCTGAGCCCCTTCGACCCGCTGCTGTTCGCCATCCATGCGTCGCGCGTGTTCAGCCTGCTGCGCCAGGGCCGCGCGGAGGATGCAGCCGACGCCGCCCGCCATGTGGTGGAGCAGCGCAACGTGCATGTGCATGCGCGCGCGATCAGTGCGCTCGCGCTGGCTGCGGCCGACCGCGTGCCCGAGGCGCGCGCGCAACTCGACGCGATCCGCCGCGAGCGCGCACCCTATGCGATGGACGATTTCCTGTCGGCGTTCCGGGTCGCGCCGGAACTCGAGACGATCTGCCGGGCGGCGGCGGTGCGGGCCGGCTTGAATTGACAGTGCATCGCGGCTCGCGCCGCGACGCCCGGCACGACGGCTCAGGCCAGAGCCTGCGCCAACGCCGCCGCCTGCGGCCCGAACGCATACGCGTCCATGCCGAGGCAGCCGAAGGTCACGCTGTCGTGCAGCCGTCGCGGCGCGGCGTCGCGGCCGCCCGCACCGGCGGCGACGAACCAGGGCAGCAGGTGTTCATCGGTCGGGTGCATGTCGGCCGCATGCGGCGCGCGGCGACGATAGTCGGCGAGCGCCTCCCAGTCGCGTGTCGCGCTCATGTCGAGCATCCAATGACGGAACGCGGCGCTCTCGGCGATCTCGGCCCGCCGGCCGTCGTCGAAGCGTCCGCCTTCGAAGACACGGCGCAGGTTGTGCGTGATGCTGCCGGTGCCCAGCACCAGCACGCCGTCCTCGCGCAGCGGCGCCAGCGCCTGGCCGAGCGCGAGCTGCTGTGCCGGCGACTGGGAGGGCACGAAGGCCAATGGCAGCACCGGCACGTCGGCTTCGGGGTAGACGTAGCGCAGCGCGGTCCAGATGCCGTGGTCGAGCCCGCCGCGGTCCAGCGTGTGCGCGGCGATGCCCGCGGCGCGCAGCAGGTCGGCCACGCGCGGCGCGAGCGCCGGTGCGCCCGGCGCGTCGTAGCGCAGCGTGTACAGCTGCGGGTCGAAGCCGTCGAAGTCGTGGACCGCCTCGTGGCGCGCGCCGGCAAGCAGCACCGGCTCGCGCGCCGCGGTGTGCGCCGAGACGGCGACGATGGCCCTCGGCCGGGCGAAGGTGCGGTCGATGGCCGGGCCCAGGCGCTGCAGGAATGCGCCGGCCGCGCCCGGCTCCAGCGCGATCATGGGCGAGCCGTGGGAGACGAAGATCGAAGGCAGCGAGGTGCTCATGCAGCGATTGGACTCCCCGCCGCCCGCCCCGTCGTTCTAAGCGTTTGCCGCCTGCGTTGCGCCGGACTGAACGGGCGCGTCGCCGCGCGCCGCCGCGTCGGCGCGGAACATCGCCTTGATCCCGCGCACCGCCTGGCGGATGCGCGCCTCGTTCTCGATCAGCGCGAAGCGCACGTACTCGTCGCCGTAGTCGCCGAAGCCGATGCCGGGCGACACGCACACCTTGGCCCTGGCCAGCAGCTGCTTGGCGAACTCGAGCGAGCCCGCCGCCCGGTACGCGTCGGGGATGCGCGCCCAGATGTACATCGAGGCCTTGGGCACGTCGACCTGCCAGCCGGCGTCCTTCAGGCCCTTGCACAGCACGTCGCGCCGCGCCTGGTAGGTCGCGGCGATGTCCTGCACGCACTGCTGGTCGCCTTCGAGCGCGGCGATGGCCGCCACTTGCAGCGGCGTGAAGGTGCCGTAGTCGTGATAGCTCTTGATGCGTGCCAGCGCGGCCACCAGATCGGGGTTGCCGACCATGAAGCCGATGCGCCAGCCGGCCATGTTGTAGCTCTTGGAGAGCGTGAAGAACTCGACCGCCACCTCCTTGGCGCCCGGCACCTGCATGATCGACGGCGCCTTCCAGCCGTCGTACACGATGTCGGCGTAGGCCAGGTCGTGCACCACGAGGATGTCGTGCTGCCGGGCCAGCGCGATCACGCGCTCGAAGAAGTCGAGCTCCACGCACTGCGCGGTCGGGTTCGACGGAAAGCCGAGGACGATCATCTTCGGCTTCGGGTAGCTGGTGCGGATGGCGGTCTCCAGCTCGGCGAAGAAGTCGACGCCCGGCACCAGCGGCACCGAGCGGATGTCGGCGCCGGCGATCACCGCGCCCCACAGGTGGATCGGGTAGCTCGGGTTGGGCACCAGCACCGTGTCGCCGCGTTCCAGCGTGGCGAGCATCAGATGCGCCAGGCCTTCCTTGGAGCCGATGGTCGCGATGGCCTCGGTGTCGGGGTCGATCGCCACGCCGTAGCGGTCGCGGTACCA
>DATFAY010000237.1:0-16391 GCA_035254085.1 Piscinibacter sp. | reverse complement strand
CGCCGCATCTACCTCGACATGGTGGGCGCATGAACCGCTTTCTCGCCGGCCTGGTCGATCGCGCGGAGGGGCGCGCGCCGGTGCTGCAGCGGCGACCGCGCGCGCTGTTCGAGCCGGCCGCGGGCGCGGGGTCGAGCGCGGAGCCGCTCGAGCAGAACCTGGCGTTCGCCTCGGCACCGGCGTCGGCACGCGAGGTCGGCGACCGAGCCGAGCCGGCCCCGCCGGCGCTGGGCCGCTCGCACGATCCGCGCGCCGGCGAGCGTTCTGCTGTGCATGCCGAGCAGCGCGACTTGCCTCGCGCGGCGCTGCTGCCTGAAGCGCCGCCAAGCCGGCGCATGCCGGTCGCGGCGCCGGCGCACGCCGAGCCCCGGCCGCTGTACGCCAAGCCCGAGCCGCCGCAGGCGCGGCCCCTGCAGGTCATCACCACGCGGACCGTGCTGCGCGAGCTGCGCCCGGCCGCGCCGCCGACCCTCGCGCCGCAGGGTCCGGTGAGCGCGCGGCACGCCGACGTGCCGGCGCCGCCTGCGGCCAGCCCGAGCCCGCGCAACGTCGACCGCACGCCCGCGCCGCCCGCGGCGGTGCTGCTCGCCAAGGCGCAGAGCCTCGCCGTCGTTCGCCATGAGCGCCAGCCGCGCGCGGCGCCGGCGCCGGTGCAGATCAGCATCGGCCGCGTCGAGGTGCGCGCCATCGGCACGTCCGGCGAGCGCGGCTCCCGTGCGAGCGGCCCCAGCGCGCCGCGGCTGTCGCTGGACGACTACCTGCGCCAGCGCAACGGAGCCTCGCGATGAGCAGCGCCCTGGCCATCGCGGCGGTCACCGCCTCGCTGAAGGACCTGCTCAACGACGGGCTGATGGACCATGACCTGTCGAGCGTGGGCAGCTTCGCGGTGACCGCGCAGCCGCCCGACCGCGTGACCACCGGCGCGACCGAGAACAACCAGCTCAACCTCTTTCTCTACCAGGTGACCGCCAACAGCGGCTGGCGCAACGTGGGCCTGCCTTCGCGCGACCGGGCCGGGCAGAGCCTGGGCAACCCGCCGCTCGCGCTCGACCTGCACTATCTGCTGTCGGCCTACGGCGCGCAGGACCTGAATGCCGAGGTGCTGCTCGGCTATGCGATGCAGGTGCTGCACGACACGCCGGTGCTCTCGCGCGCGCAACTGCGCACCGCGCTCGGGCCGCCGCCGCCGGTCGACGGCACGCTGCTGCCCGGGCCCTTCGGCATGCTCTCGGCCGTCGACCTGGCCGACCAGGTCGAGCAGATCAAGGTGACGCCGGTGTTCCTCGGCTCGGAGGACCTGTCCAAGCTGTGGACGGCGATGCAGGCGCGCTACCGGCCCTCGATGGCCTACCTCGTGTCGGTCGTGCTGATCCAGAGCCAGGGGCCGGCGCGCTCGCCGCTGCCGGTGCTCAAGCGCGGCACCGACGACCGCGGCCCCGTCGCCCACGGCGCGCCGGCGCCGACGCTGGTCGCCGCGGCTGCGGCCAGCACGCCGCTGCAGCCCGCATTGCGCCTGGGCGACGACTTGCTGCTCACCGGCACCAACCTGCTGCGCGGCAGCTTGGTCGTTCGACTCGAGCAGCCGCGGCTGGGGGTCGTGCGCGAACTCGCGCCCACGCCCGTCGACGCGACGCACCTGAGCGTGCACCTGCCCAGCGTGGCGGAGGACGCGAGCGGCATGGCCGGCTGGGCAGCGGGCTTCTACACCGCGTCGATCGAGGTGAGCGAGCCCGGCGAGCCGGCATGGACCACCAACAGCGTCCCGCTGGCCTTCGCGCCGCTGGTCTCCGTGAGCCCGCTCACGCACGCGGCCGGCACCATCGCGCTCACGCTCACCTGCACGCCGCGGCTGCGCCCATCGCAGGAAGCGCAGGTGCGCATGCTGTTCGGCGACGCCGAAGTGCTGCCCGCGACCATCGTCACGCCGGCCGATCCGAGCCAGCCCACCACGCTCACCTTCAGCGTGCCGGGCGTGGCCGCAGGCGACTACGTCGTGCGGCTGCGCGTCGACGGGATCGACAGCCTGCCGGTGAGCTACGGCGGCACGCCGCCGAAGTTCGAGTTCGACCCCGCGCAGACGGTGCACATCACATGAGCTGGACCGAGGACAACAACCGGTATCTGGCGGCTTCGCTGAAGTGGCTGCGGCTGCGGCTGCAGCAGCTGGCGCCGGCGGCGCCGCCGTCGTCGCCGGTCCCCGCGCCTGCCGTCATCGCGCCGGCGCCCGCTCCCGGCGGCGCACGCTCGTGGTTCGCCGCGAAGAGTCCGCCCGCCTTGCCGTCGCCCGGCGAAGCGGCCGGCACCGTGCCCCTGCTGACCGGCCAATCGCCATCGGCCGCATTGCAGCAGGCGGCCGATGAACGCGAAGCGGCCGCCCGCACCGAGCCGCCGCCGGCGCTGCTGCTGCTGGCGCAGCGCTTCGGCATGACGGCGTTCGAGCGCGACACCCTGCTGCTGTGCGCGGCGCCCGAGTTCGATCCCGGCATCGCCTCGCTGATCGCGGCGGCGCACGGGCCGTCGGCGCGCACTTTTCCGACCTTCGCGCTCGCCATGCAGCTGTTCGAGGACCTCGACGAGCGCGCATGGGACGCGTTGTCGCCGCAGCGTCCGCTGCGCACCATGCGCCTGGTCGAGATCAACCAGCCGGGCGCCACGCCGCTCACGGCCAGTGCCTTGCGCGCCGACGAGCGAATCGTCAACTACCTCAAGGGCCTCAACACGCTCGACGAGCGGCTGGCCACGCTGCTGCTGCCGCCGGCGCCGGCCGCGGCGCTCGCCGCCTCGCAGCGGACCGTCGCCGAGGACGTGCTGCAGCGCCTGCGGCGCATCGCCGACGGCGCGGCCGTGCCCAACGTGCAGCTGCTCGGCACCGACGGCGCCAGCAAGCTGGCGGTGGCCGCCGAGGTCTGCGCCGCGGTGGGCCGGCAGCTCTACCGCCTGCCGCTGGAGTCGCTGCCGACCTCGCGTGCCGAGGTGGAGAACCTGGTGCACCTGTGGCAGCGCGAGAGCGCGCTGCTGCCGGTGGCGCTCTACCTCGACGCCGACGCGCTCGACGGCGCGAACGCGGACATCGCCGCGGCCTTCCACTGGTTCGCCTCGCGCGAGCTGGGCCTGCTCTTCATCGGCCTGCGCGATGCGCCGGCCAGGACGCTGACCGACAGCCATGCCGTCGAGGTCCGCAAGCCTTCGGCCGGCGAACAGCACGATGCGTGGCGCAGCGCGTTGCCGGCGGCCTGGCCCGGCGACCGGGCCGAGCGCGACGCGCGCCTGCTCGCGGGCCAGTTCGATCTCTCGCTCGCCGACATCCATGCCGCATCGACGGCCGCCGCAGACGGCGATGCCCGCATCGACGCGGTGTGGGACGCCTGCCGGCAGCTGACGCGGCCGCGCCTCGATGCGCTGGCGCAGCGCATCGAGCCCAAGGCGACGTGGGACGACATCGTGCTCACCGACGAGGCGGCGAGCCTGCTGCAGCAGATCGCTGCCCAGGTGCGCGGCCGCTACCAGGTCTACCAGGAGTGGGGCTACGCCAAGCGGATGACCCGCGGCCTGGGCATCAGCGCGCTCTTCGCGGGCGAGAGCGGCACGGGCAAGACGATGGCCGCCGAGGTCATCGCCAACGAGCTGCGGCTCAACCTCTACCGCATCGACCTGTCGGCGGTGGTGAGCAAGTACATCGGCGAGACCGAGAAGAACCTGAGGCGCCTGTTCGATGCGGCGGAGCAGGGCGGCGCCATCCTGTTCTTCGACGAGGCCGATGCGCTGTTCGGCAAGCGCAGCGAGGTCAAGGACAGCCACGACCGCTACGCCAACATCGAGATCAACTACCTGCTGCAGCGCATGGAGGCGTTCAGCGGCCTGGCGATCCTCGCGACCAACATGAAGAGCGCGCTCGACCCGGCCTTCATGCGGCGGCTGCGCTTCGTCGTCAACTTCCCGTTCCCGAGCGCGGCGCAGCGCCAGCGCATCTGGCAGAAGACCTGGCCCGACGCGGTGCCGCGCGAGGCGCTCGACCTGGAGCGGCTGGCGCGCGCCGGCGTGTCGGGCGGCAACGTGCACAGCGTGGCGCTCAATGCCGCCTTCATGGCCGCGCAGCGCGGCACGCCGGTGACCATGCCGCTGCTGATGGCGGCGCTGCGCGCCGAGCTGCGCAAGCTCGACAAGCCGATCAACGAGGCGGAGTTCCGATGAACGGGCCGGCACGCCCGAGCGCGGTCGCGCCATCGCCGCCGGCGGGCCACGTGGCTCCGGCGCCCGAGGCGAGCGGCGCGAGCGCCTCGCTGCCGGCACGCGCCGCGACGTCGCTACACATCGATCGACTCGTGCTCGAGGGCTTCGCCCTGAGTCCGCGCGAGCGCGCACGGCTGCAGCAGTCGATCGAAGCCGAGCTGGGCGCATTGATGCAGCAGCAGGCACCGCGTGCAGCCGCAGGCGGCGCCGTGGCTGCCCTGCGCGCGCAGGACCTGAGGCTCGACCACGCGGGCGACGTGCAGCGCCTCGGGCGTGCCATCGCCCGCTCCCTGCATGCGGAGCTGGCGCGATGAAGCAGGCGTCGATGTTCTCTCCGGCGCCGTCCGCCGCCTTGCAGCCCGGCCGCCTGCTGATGCGAAAGTGCGCCTGCGGCAACCATGCGACGGGCAGCGAATGCGAGGGCTGCCGCCGCTCGCGGGTGCAACGCAAGCCGCTGGCGATCGGCGCCGCGCACGGCGCGCTCGAAGACGAGGCCGACCACGCGGCCGCATCGGTGATGGGCGGCCAATCGGCCGGGGTGGCCGGGGGCCGGCCGGTGCGGCTCAGTCGCCTGGCATCGGACGCCGCTTCCGGCGCCGGCGAGGGCGTGCCGCCCGTCGTGCACGAGGTGCTGCGCTCGCCGGGGCAGGCGCTCGAGAGCGGCACGCGGCATTTCATGGAGTCGCGCTTCGGCCGCGATTTCAGCGGCGTGCGGGTGCACGCCGACGCGCACGCCGCGGGCAGCGCGCGCGCGGTCGGCGCGCTGGCCTACACGGTCGGCCACGACGTGGTGTTCGGCGAAGGGCGCTACCAGCCCGCATCGCACGCCGGGCGCACGCTGATCGCGCACGAACTGGCCCACGTGGTGCAGCAGCAAGGCGGCGGCCTGCTGCAGCGTGCGCCCGACCCGGCGGCGGTGGCCGACTTCGACAAGCGCCTGGCCAAGATCAAGCAGGGCGCGGTCTACCAGGCGCTGGACGCGAGCGCGAAGAAGGAGGTCGACGAGATCGCCGACATCGCCCGCAAGCGCGACAACGTCGGCTATTACGCAGGCAAGCTCGAACTGCTGTTCGCCACCGCCGAGCAGCCTGCGGCGGCGCAGGCGGCCGCGACCAGCAAGGAAACCACCGACGCCGCGACGGCCGAGGCCGCGCGCATGGGCACGGCCGGCGCGAAGGCCGCCCAGGGCAAGGAGGAGACGGTCTCGAAGAGCGCGGCGCGCCGGTGGCGCAGCGCGCAGGGGCGCGGCGCCACCTTCCTCATCGATTCGCGCGATCCCACCGACATCGCGGTGCGCGCCAAGGTGCGGCTGAGCAAGGCCGGGCAGGGCAGCGATGCCGACGTGCTGCACGTCAAGTCGCTGGAGGACGCGATCGAGAAGCGCGCCAGCACGCTGGGCTACACCGTCGACCTCACGTTCGTCGACAAGGCCGGCCCCGACGTGTTCAGCGTCGATGTCGACACCAGCCAGTGGACGGTGTCGGGCAACTGGGTCGGCAGCGACATCGGCCTCGCGCATGAGCTGCACCACCTGCTCGGGCTGGAGGAGGACCGCTACGACTACATCGAGTCGCACGCCGACAACGCGCAGATGAAGATCCCCGACCGCATCCACTGGTTCCGCACCGAGCTCAGCAAGGTCATCGACAACAACGCCCTGTCGATCATGAACAGCGGCGAGAACCTGCCGCTCGACGACGACGTGTGCATGGTGGCGGGCAACAAGGCGCGCGTCGACATCGACGCCTGCGCGCAAAAGCGCAGCGCCGCGCGGGGTGCGAAGCTGCAGCCGGGGCTCACCAAGGCGCGCGACCGCGCGGGCAAGGCGGCCACGGCGCTGGGCAATGCCGGGCCGGGCGGCAAGCAGAAGGAGGCGCTCGAGCTCGCTCAGCACGTGTTCGGCAAGCCCATGGGTGCGTCGCAGCTGAGTGCGCCGGTGCAGGCCTTGCCGCCGCAGCTCACGCTCAACAACCTGCACCTCGTCTCGCTGCTCACGCCGGGCTGCGACACGCGGCCCGCCCAGGTGAGCGCCACGCCGCCGCGCATCCGGCTGTGCCCGTCCTTCCTCGATCAGGGCGAGGACACGCAGGCCAAGGCGCTGTTGGGCGAGGCGCTGCACGCCAACGGCGTCGGGGACGCCAAGACCGACGCCGACTGCAGCAAGCCCGCGTGCGGCGATCCGTGCGGCGGCGAGGGCAACGCGAAGGCCTGGACGCGCTTCGTCGAGTGCAGCGCCAACCTGTGAGGCCCGCATGAAGACCTCGCTGATCTCGCAGAAGGGTTCCGCTCGCGGCGCGGCCGCGAAGAAGGCGCCGAGCCTGCGCCAGGCGCAGGGCGGCCAGGGTGGCGCGCTGCACGAGGAGACCGAGGACTTCGACGAGGACGACGCGGTGCCTGCATCGGTGCGCGAGGCCCTGGGCGAGCCCGGCCAGCCGCTGGATGTCCCGCTGCGGCGCGACTTCGAGCACCGCCTGGGCCGCGACTTCTCGCAGGTGCGCGTGCACACCGGCACCCGCGCGGCCGCCTCGGCACGAGCCCTGGATGCGCCGGCCTATGCGGTCGGCAGCGAGCTCGTGTTCGGCGCGGGCCGCTACGCGCCGCGCTCCAGCGAGGGCCGCTGGCTGCTCGCCCACGAGCTCGCCCATGCGGCGCAAAGCCACGGCGCGTGGCCGCGCCAGGCGCTGCGCCTGGGCGCGCGCGACGATGCCGAGGAGCACGAGGCCGATCGCGCGGCGCATGCGGCGCTGCACGGCCTGCCGCCGCCGGCCCTGCGCCGCGGCGCGCCTGCCGTGCGGCGCGCGCCGGGCACCGGGCCGGGCTGGAAAGGCGTGAGCGGCATCAATGCGAAGGAGACGACGATCGGCGCGATCCGCCGCGTGCCCATCGATTCGCTCGCTGTCGGGCAGCAGACGGGCGCCTCGCCGAGCGGGCGGGCCATCGTGCTCATTCCGGCGACCTTCGACCCGACCCGCTCGGCCGACATCCTGCTGCACCTGCATGGCCACAACGCGGGCTACACGGAATCGGCGGGCAAGGTGCGCGACGAGCAGCTCGACCGCATCGAGACGCAGATGGAGGCGTCCGGGCGCACGCAGCTGCTGGGCATCCTGCCGCAGGGCGACGTCAATTCGTCGTTCGGGCAGCAAGGCGGCAAGAAGGTGTTCGACAGCGATGCCTTCATCACCGCGGTGCTCGACACGCTGGTGGCCATCAAGGCGATCGCGTCCAAGCCGGCGGTGGGCCAGGTCGTGCTCGCCGGGCACAGCGGTGCGGGCGAGCTCATCAACGAGAAGCTGCTGGGCGGCGACCCCGGCTCGTCCTTGCCGAGCAAGGTCGGCACGCTGAAGGAAGTGGCGCTCTTCGACGCCGTCAACGGCCCCAAGGAATTCGAGGCGCTGCAGGGCTTCCTGAAGAAGATGCTGCGGCACGATCTGGCCGCGCTCATGGCCTTGAAGACGGTCGGCGAGCAGCTCGCGCTGCTCAAGACGAGCTTCCGCTTCCGCGCCTACTACAGCCACTCGAAGAAGATCGGCGAGTACTACCGGCAATGGCACAAGGGTCCGGTGCCGGCCGGGGCCCGCGTGGCGGATCCCACGCCGATCGAGCAGCTGCTCGACGACTTCTTCAAGGCGCTCACGCTCGATGCGAAGGTGGTCGCCGCCTTCCGCGACAACTACCGGGTCGTCGACGCGGGCGACCAGGTCGAGCACGACAAGATGGTCGGCGACAGCAACCACCTGCAGGACGCATTGAGCGTGCTGCCCAAGCACGATCCGGCGGCCGGCGCGCTGCCGGACGTGGCGCCACCCGAGGTCCACGAGGCGCTGCGCGGCCCCGCGCGCGCCCTGCCGGCGGGCGAGCGCGAATGGGCCGAGCATCGATTCGGGCGCAGCTTCGACGGGGTGCGCATCCACGACGACACGCAGGCCTCGCGCTCGGCGCGTGCGCTGCATGCCGAGGCCTACACGGTGGGCCGCGACATCGTGTTCGGGCCCGGCCGCTACGCGCCGGGAACGAGCGCCGGGCGGCGCCTGCTCGCGCACGAGCTGACGCACGTGGTGCAGCAAGGCGCGCTGGCGCGCCCCGCGCCGGCGCTGCCCGATGTGCTGCCAGTGGCCCGCGCCTCGGACGCCCGCGAGCACGAGGCCGAGCGTGCAGAGCACGCGCCGGATGGGGCGGTGGCTGCCCACGCCGATGGCCCGCGCGTGCAGCGCGCACCCGACAAGACGGTGGACGCGGCCATGTGCGAGGCCAACGCCAACAAGAACCCCGCGCGGCTGGGCGACTGCAGCTACAAGGAGCCGGAGAACTGCCCGACCTACGAGATGTGGGTGCAGACCTTCACGCTGCTCAAGACCTTCAACGCCACCGACACGCCGGGCACCCAGGCCGGCGGCTTCACGCCGATCGGCGGCGGCGCGGCGGACCAGGATTTCAAGGCGCCCAGCACGCCCAAGCAGCCTGCGCCGGCACCCACCACGCCGCTCAAGCCGGGCGAGCGCTTCATCGACCATCCGACCGACCAGTGGGTCAAGACCTGCCTGCCCGACAACCTGCGCGCCACCGCCTACCAGCTGCCCGCCGACTGCGCCGACGTGGCGATGATCCTGCGCCACGTGTGGCTGGCCGCGCATCACCGCACCGAGACCTTCGGCAAGTGGACGCTGGGCAGCGCCGCGGGCAAGGCCGAAGAGAAGTCGGTGCTGAAGATGATCAGCAACGAGGGCACCGGCGGCGTGGCCGGCATGGTCGCGCCCTACGCCGACCCGGCCACCGGCAAGCCGATGCGCTCGTTCGCCAAGCTCGGGCCGCTGCTGCATCCGGGCGACATCATGGTGTGGTGGCACTTCGACAACGGCTTCGACAAGCCGCGCACCGGCGGCCACACCCACACCATCGCCGGCGTGCAGCGCGACCCCTCGGGAAAGATCACCAGCCTCACGCTGCTGCAAGGCAACGAGCCGCTGTTCCAGCCGCAGAAGGACGACATCCACGCCTTCCTGAAGAAGGAAAAGCCCAAGGCCGCGCAGCCCACGGACAAGGAGCTCGGCGAGGCGCCGGGGCGGCGCATCGAGCGCACGACCTCGGCACAAAGCGGCCTGACGCTGAGCGACCTCAACGACATGGACGTGGCCGAAGGCAAGGGCACGGTGCGCGTGTGGCGCTGGGGAAAGGAAACCTTGCTGGTCGCGGCCGGCCCGCCGCGTGCCGCGGGGCAGCGCCCGCCCACGCAGCCCGTGAAGGGCGCGAAGGGGCCGGCGCCGCAGCGGCTCACGGACTGGGCGCCGGCGCTGGTCAAGGCCTCGGTCGATCGCTTCATGGGCATCCTCGAAGGCATGCTCTACGAGCTGCGCGCCACGGTGGAGGGCGGCAGCGCCGTGCCGGAGGCCGACGTGCGCTCGGTGGGCAGCGCGGCGGGCACGCACATCTGGGCGCGCGGCAAGGCGGCCGGCGACCTCGGCAACACCTCGCACTTCCAGCGGCTGCAAGACGTGCTCGACGTCATCTCGGCGTTCGGATCGAGCCGCGAGTTCGCCACGTCGCCGCAGCTCGACTCGGCCTACGACAAGATCACCGGCGAGCTGCTCAAGCACCTGCGCTGGCTGCGCGAAGCCTTCGAGCTGGCGGCGCGCGGCGCCGCCGACGTCGACTTCGCACGCGGCACGGGCAAGGGCTCGGCCGTCAACGTGCTGGTCACCGGCTTCGACCCGTTCGAGCCCAGCGGCAGCCTGCGGCGGCCCGACCCCGGCCAATGGAATCCTTCTGGCGCGGCCGTGCTCGCGCTGGACAACCAGCGCCTGCCGGTGGCCGACAGCCATGGCCACAAGGGCACGGCGGCGGTCGAGGGCATCGTGCTGCCGGTGAGCTTCGACCAGTTCAAGGCGGGCATCGTCGAGCAGGCGGTCGGCTCGCACGCAAAGGAGCTCGATGCGCTGCTCACGATCAGCATGGATGGGCGCAAGCAGCCGGGCGATCCGGTGCGGCTGGAGCGCTACGCGGTGGGCGTGCACGAGATCGGCGGCAAGATGGAAGGCGTGCCGGCTGCGCCGGGCGGCGGCGCACTCGGGCCGGCCGTGATCGAAAGCAATGCGCCGCTCGAGCAGGTGGCGGACGCAACCGCGCGCCCGGCAGGCAAGGGCCTGCCCGCCGTCGCGCGTCCGGAGATCGGCGAGAGCTTCGTGTTCGACTTCGGCGGCGCCGCGCAGGCGCGCGCGGCCCAGGCCACAGTGGGCGGCGACCTGGGCGGAACCGCGGGCACCGATGTCGCCGGCCAGCCGCCGTCGCGCCTGATGGTCAAGGACAGCACCACCGTGAGCGCGATCGTCTCGACCTTGTCGCGCGTCGGCAGCGGCGCGCAGGTGCAGTTTCGCGCCAGGCAGAAGGACTTCAAGGCCGTGCTGGTCGAAGGACCGGGCGGCAATTTCCTGTCCAACGAGGTCTCCTACCGCGCGCAGCGGCTGCTCAAGGGCGCGGGCTCGACCACGGATCCGCTTTCGTTCCACGTGCACACGCCGAGCGCCGACGCGATCCCGCAGGACACGAGCAGCAAGGAAGCCGTCGCCGAGAAGAAGAAGGCGACGAGCCGCGCGATGGGCCAGCGAACGAGCCTCATCGACACGCTCAAGCGCGTGATCGGCGCGGTGGCCAAGGTGATCCTCGACCGGCGCGCGGTGAGGCCGTGAATCGGAGCACTCGATGAGCCAGCGAGCGACACCCTCCAGGAAACCGACGTCGTCGTTGCTATCGCCGGCGCCCAAGCGTGTGCTGCAACGCCGCTGCGCGTGTGGCGGCGCCAGCGAAGGCGAGTGCGCCGAGTGCGCGCGCAAGAAAGACACGAAGGGCACCTTGCAGCGCAAGGCGCAGTCGGTCGCGGCGGTGGCGCAGGTGCCGGCCGCCGTGCACGAGGTGCTGCAGTCGCCAGGCCAGGCCTTGGGCGACGACGTGCGCGGCGCCATGGAGCACCGCTTCGGCCACGACTTCAGCGACGTGCGCGTGCATGCCGATGCCCGCGCCGCCGCGTCGGCACGCGCTGTCGATGCGGCCGCCTACACGGTCGGGCGCGACGTGGTGTTCGGCGCGCAGCAGTTCGCGCCGTCGACCGCGGGTGGGCAGAAGCTGCTGGCGCACGAGCTGGCGCACGTCGTGCAGCAAGGCGGCTCCAAGGCGGCCGGCGGTGAAGGACTCACGCTGGGCGCCGCCGGCGACGCGCACGAGGCGCAAGCCGACCGCGCCGCCGAGCAGGTGATGCGCGGCGGCGGCGCGCCGGCGCTCGGCAGCGCCGGCGCGGCCGTGCAGCGCGCGCCGCTGGGCAGCGACGCGCCGGTGCTGTCGTCCATGAGCAGCCTGCCCGAGCGCAGCCTCGAGATCGCGGGCGAGGAAACGATCTCGGCGGACAATCCCAAGCTGGTCGAGATCGCCGGCAGCTTCAAGACTGCGGACAGCTCGGCGCGCATCGAGATCAGCGCGTCGCTGACTGAAAGCGCGAAGCTCAGCAGCGCGGGCGAGCAGGCCGAGCGCTCGCGCCTGTGGGGCCGCATGAAGGACGTGCGTGACGCGCTGGTGGCGCTGGGCGTGCCCCGGGACCGCATCGACCTGAGCGCACCGACGGCGTACTCGACCTCGGCGCACGGCCAGGTCGAGGTGAGCCTGCGCAAGCCGCGCAGCCTGCTGCTGCCGGCGCCCGGGATTGCAGGCTTGCCGCCGCTGGGCACCGGCCCGAGCTTCGGGCCGAAGACGCCGCCGCCCGTGCCCGCCGCCAAGACGCCCTCGCTGTCGGACCTGCTCACGCTCAAGTTCGGGCCGGTCACCATCGAGCTGCCCAAGAGCATCAAGGCCCGCCTGCCGATACCGATCTCGGCGGCGAAGTCGCTGGTGATCGAGCTGCAGGCCGAGGCGCCGGCGAAGTTCGGCTTCAAGATCACGCTCGACGGCACGCCGTACGTGCGCGTGTCGGCTTCGGCCGGCGCCGAATACGACACCGACAAGAAGCAGGCCACCGGCTCGGCCGGCCTGCAGATCGAATCGGTCAAGACCACCTGCCACGCCGTCAACCCCGAAGAGACGCGCAGCAAGATCAAGACGGCCGGCGACAAGCTGATGAAGGCCGCGCAGGAGTATTCGGCGGCCACCGACTCCGACACCAAGGAAGGCAAGCTGATCGAGATCGCCGGCGCCGTCGGCGAGATGTACGACGCGGTCGACAAGGCCAAGGCCGCGTGCAAGCAGGTGCCGCGCTTCAAGCTCGAGTTCGGCGTCAAGGGACCGCTGGGCACCGGCGGCGACGACAGCGACCCGTCCAAGCGGCCAGCCACCGTGCTGGGCGGCACGCTCACCATCCCGTTCTAGGCCACCAGGAGCGCCGCGATGTCGTCCTTCCCCGGATCCCCACGGCTGGTGCGCGGCGGCCTCGTGCTGGTCGACCCCGCCACCGGCGCGGTGCAACGCATCATCGCCCTGCAGTACAACCCCGACACGCTGACCCGCTCGTTCCAGATCCGCGCCGTCGGTGCGGAAGGCGGCGACCACCTCGAGGCGCTGCGGCTCAAGGGGCCGCCGGCCGAGACGATCAAGGTCGATGCCGAGATCGACGCCACCGACCAGCTCGAGGGCGGCGATGCGCAAACCGTGGACGCCGGCCTGCATCCGCAGCTCGCGGCCATCGAGACCATCGTCTACCCGCGCAGCACGCACCTGCAGGCGGCCAACGGCGAAGCGTCGGCGGGCTCGATCGAGATCGCGCCGGCGCAGGCCCCGTTGCCGCTGTTCGTCTTCGGCCCCAAGCGCATCGTGCCGGTGCGCATCACCGAGCTGTCGATCACCGAAGAGGCCTTCGATGCGGCGCTCAACCCGATCCGCGCCAAGGTGAGCCTCGGCCTGCGCGTGCTCACCGTCGACGACCTGGGCTTCGAGGCCAAGGGCGGCGGCCTGTTCATGAGCTACCTGCAGGCCAAGGAGCAGCTCGCGCAGCGCAACCGAGGCGGCAGCTTCGCCACGCTCGGCATCAACGGCCTTCCCTGAGAAAGCACCATGGCCACCACCTACAACTTCCCGCCCACCAGCCGCTACGCCGGTATCGAGCTCGCCACGCTCGCGCTGGCCGACGGCGAGCAGCGCGTCTACCTGCGCCGGCGCTTCCTGCCGCCGTCGTCGCGCTTCGCACTGCTGCACACCCACCTCGTGGCCGCGGGCGAGCGGCTGGACCGTGTCGCGGCGCAGGAACTGGGTGATCCGCAAGCGTTCTGGCGCCTCGCCGACGCGAACGATGCGATGCGCCCCGACGAGCTCACCGAGACGGTGGGCCGCCGCCTGCGCGTCACCTTGCCCGAGGGCATCCCGGGCACGCCGGGGCTTACCGCCTAGGCCACGTCCATGCTGCAAGGCATCCACCTCACCCTGATGATCGGCCCCGCGGTGCCGGTGCCGGCGCCCAAGCCGGTGGTGGATGCCTTGCGCTCGGTGCAGGTGACCTCGGGCAAGGACAAGAGCGGCTTCCAGCTGAGCTTCGCGCTCGGCAAGAACTCGCCGCTGCAGACGACGATGCTGCCCGCCGGATACTTCGATCCGATCAGCACGCGCGTGATCGTGATCGCCACGGTCAATGGATTCCCGAACGTGATCATGGACGGCATCGTCACGCGCCAGGAGATGGCGCCCAGCAGCGAGCCGGGGCAGTCCACGCTCACCATCACCGGCGAGGACCTGTCGGTGCTGATGGACGTGGTCGAGATCAAGCGCCCGTTCGTCGCGCTCGACGACACCCTCACGCTGTACGAAGTGCTGGCGCCCTACGCGGCCTTCGGCGTGGTGCCGATCGTCATCCCGAGCCTGTTCGTCGACGTGCCGATCCCCACCGAGGGCTGGAAGACGCAGACCGGCACCGACCTGCAGCTCATCAAGAAGATGGCGGCGCTCAACGGCTACGTCTTCTACGTCGAGCCCGGGCCGCTGCCGGGGCAGAGCATCGCCTACTTCGGCCCCGACATCCGCATTCCGGTGCCGCAGCCGGCGCTGTCGATCAACATGGATGCGGCCACCAACGTCGAGTCGCTCAGCTTTTCGCTCGACGGGCTCGCCAAGGAAGTGATGATCGTGACGGTGATGGACCCGATCACGCACAAGATCCCCATCCCGATCCCGATTCCCAACATCAGCATTTTCCAGCCGCCGCTGGGCGCACGGCCCACGCCGCCGGCCAAGATCCGCTTCGCCAAGAACGTCGAGGGGCAGTCGGTGCCCGAGGTGCTCAAGCAGACGGTGGGCGAGATGCTCAAGGGCGCGGCCAACGCCATCACCGCCAGCGGATCGCTCGACGTGCTGCGCTACGGCAACGTGCTGCGCTCGCGCATGCTGGTCGGCGTGCGCGGCGCGGGTCTTGCCTACGACGGCCTGTACTACGTCGACAGCGTGACCCACAGCATCAAGCGCGGCGAATACAAGCAGAACTTCTCGCTCAGCCGCGACGGGTTGATCTCGAACACACCGAGGGTGCCGGTATGAGGGCGGCCATGCGATCGAAGCCAGTCATCCGCCATGCACGTCACCCCGGCGAAAGCCGGGGTCCACGGTCGGCTGCAAGCGTGGATCCCGGCTCTCGCCGGGATGACGGCTGGGATGACGGCCGCGTGACGGATGGGGAGCAAGCCAAATGAGCGACGGCAACGACAGGTTCTACGGCGTGTACGAAGCGACGGTGACCGTCAACGTCGACCCGATGCTGCGCGGGCGCCTGCAGCTCATCGTGCCCGACGTGCACAGCTTCATCCCCACCACCTGGGCCGAGCCCTGCGCGCCGCTGGCGGGGCCCAGCGGGCCGCCGATGGGCGTGTACATGGTGCCGCCGCCGGGCACGGGGGTGTGGGTCATGTTCCAGCACGGCGACCCCGACAAGCCGGTGTGGATGGGCTGCCGCTTCGGCCTGCCCAGCGACGTGCCGCCGCTGGCGCTCGTGGGCAACCCCGCCGACCCGAACATCTGCATCCAGTCGCTGCTGCAGCACACGCTCATGATCAGCGACATGCCGCCCTCGCCGGTGACCGGCGGCATCATCCTGAAGAGCACCACCGGCGCGATGATCGTCGTCAACGATTCGGGCATCTACATCTCGAACGGCAAGGGCGCGATGATCACGATGGTCGGGCCGACCATCGACTTCAACATCGGTGCGCTCACCATCACGTGACGGGGAAGACGCCATGCCCGGATTCCTCATGCACGTCAACGCCGCCTGCCAGTGCACGCACGCGGGGCCGGCCACCATCATCCCGACGCAGCCGCGCGTGCTGGTCAGCGGCCAGCCGGTGGCGACCATGACCGCGCAGATCGTGGTCGCCGGCTGCGCCTTCACCGTGCCCGGCCCGAAGCCGCAGCCCTGCGTCACGATCAAGTGGCTGATGCCCTCGGCGCGCGTGCTGGTGATGGGCCAGCCCGCCATGGTGCTGCCCGCGCCCGGTGTCGGCCCCGGCATGTGCCAGAGCCCCGAGCAGATCCCGCAAGGCCCGCCGATCGTGAGCGCGGTGCAGCCGCGCGTGATCGCCACCTGAGCCGCCGACCCACGAGGTGCCGCATGGACATCGACTTCCCCTATCACTTCGACAGCCGAGGCCGCACCGCGACCACCGATCGCGACGACCACGTGCGCGACCTGATCGAGCAGCTCATCTTCACCAACCCCGGCGAGCGGGTGAACCGGCCCGACTTCGGCAGCGGCCTGCTGCAGTTGGTGTTCGGCCCCAACAGCCCCGAGCTCGCGGCCACCGTGCAGTTCACGCTGCAAGCCGCGCTGCAACGCTGGCTGGGCGACGTGATCCGGGTCACCGCGCTCGACGTGAGCTCGGAGGACTCGACGCTGCGCATCGCGATCACTTACGTCGTGCTCGAGGACGGCCAGGAGCACGACGCGGTCTTCATCCGGCCCGTGTGAGCCAGAGGAACACGCCATGGACCTCATCTGCCAGACCGACCCCCGGCGCGACGCGGTGCGCCGCGCGCATGGCCGCAACGGCATCGACTACGTCGAACTCGGCGACGGCGACCCGCGCACGCTGTACGTCTATTTCCTCGGCAAGCTGCCGCGAGAGCTGGCGGTCAACCGGCCGGGCATCGAGCGCTTCCTGGCGATCGACGGCGGCGAGCGCATCACCGGCATCCGCATCACCGACGTC
>DATFAY010000236.1:0-11155 GCA_035254085.1 Piscinibacter sp. | reverse complement strand
CGTGATCCTGTGCGGCCACACCCACGTGCCGCGTGTGCTTCGGCTTGCCGATGGCCGGCTCGTGGTCAATCCGGGCAGCGTGGGCCTGCAGGCCTTCGACGACGACCACCCGCATCCGCATGTGGTCGAGAACGCCTCGCCGCACGCGCGCTACGCGCTCCTCGTGCGCGAGGCGGCCGGCTGGCGCGTCGACCTGCGCCACGTTCCCTACGACCATGATGCGGCCGCCTCGCTGGCCGAGGCGAACGGCCGCCCCGACTGGGCCGATGCGCTGCGCACCGGCTTCGTTGGCCGACTCGAAGGCGCTCCCGCATGAATCCGCTCGTCGGCTGGGGGCTGGCGGCGCTGCTGGTCGCGGCGGGCTGGCAGGCGTATGCGTGGCACGGCGTGGCCTTGGCCGTCACGGCGATCGCCTTCTGGCTGGTGCTGCAGTTCAATCGGACTTTGCGCGTGATGCGCGATGCCGCCCAGACGCCGCTGGGCTACGTCGACAGTGCCGTGATGCTCAATGCGCGGCTGCGGCGCGGAATGACGATGCTGCAGATCGTGAAGCTGACCGGCAGCCTGGGACGCAGGCTGCCCGATGTGCAGGCCTGGTCATGGTCGGATGCCGGCGGCGCGACCGTGACGGCTGTGCTGGCCGGGGCCCGCCTCGACCATTGGCAGCTGCTGCGCGCCGGCGAGGACGCCGCCCGGCCCTCGTGACCGGATGTTGCGGACCGCTCGGCGCAGCGGACACTTTGCGGCCGACTCGTAACTGACGGCGTCGATGCCGTTTCACCGCGAGACATACGACCGCCGAAGCTGACCTGCCCCGTCTGTCGGGGCATTGGCACGGACGCTGCTGAACGGCCACGCGCGCGACGCCGAGTGCCGCACGCATCTCGTTTCAAGTCGGCCGACACCCCACCAAGAGCACGCACACGCGCGCCACGCCGACGCAGCGATGGCTGTCCGTGTTTCGTCCCCCGATCCTTTCGTCGTTGGAGTCCTCATGAAGTATCCGAGCCGCCGCCTGCAGGCGTGGCAACCCGTCGCCGCTGCCGTGGGGCTGCTGTGTTCCCTCACGCTGCCAGCCCATGCCAGCCACATCGGCGAAAGCCTGAGCGTCGACCAGCAGTTCATCGGGGTGAACGACCAGTTCCTGAATGCCCTGCAACAGTGGGAGAAGATGCCCGCGTCGATCCGCGCGGCCCGCGTGGCGCAGCTGGTGACGATGGCGGCGCACCGCCAGGAGCACCTGATCGCGCTGCTGCAGAAGAATCCCCAGGTCGCGGCGGCACGCATGATGCCCAAGGACCTGCGTGATCGCCTGCCGGCCCAGGCAGCGGCCTATGTCGAGCAGGAAGTCTCCGTGCAAGGCTCGGTGTTCGCCAACGTGTCGGACAACTTCGCGCAGGGCGTCTCCAAGGCGATCTACAAGTTCCAGTCCAGCACCGGCGGTCCGGCCGTCAACCTGTACCTGTCGGACGCGAGCGCGAGCGAGCGCGACATGCTGCAGTGGGTGGGCAAGAAGCTGAGCCTGCGCGGCATGCAGATCGCCGATCACCTGGCGGTGCTCGACAAGAAGCAGGTGCAGCTGATGGCCGCGGGCTCGACCACCACGACTTCCACCGGCACGCTCGCCGCGTCGACCACGACGGTGCAAGGCGATCAGCACACGCTGTCGATCCTCGTCAATTTCACCGACAAGGCCTTGACCTGCACGCCCGCCGACGTCGCGAGCCGCCTGTTCGGCACCACCGGCTCCACGGTCAACAACAACTACAGGGAATCGTCGCGCGGCCTGGTGAGCTTCTCGGGCCAGGCCGTCGGACCCTTCACCATTCCCTACACCAGCACCGGCACCTGCGACTATTCGAGCTGGGGCAGCGCCGCGGAGGCCGCGGCAAAGGCCGCCGGCATCGATCCGACGCAATACGCCCACGTCAACTACGTGACCCCGCCGAACGGCACTTGCGGCTGGACCGGCCTGGCCTACATGCCGGGACGCCAGTCGTGGGTGCAAGCCTGCGGCTCGACGGGCACCTTCAGCCACGAGCTGGGCCACAACATCTCGCTGCACCACGCCGCGACGCCGACCGCCGAGTACGGTGACGCATCCGACCCGATGGGCGGAGCCAGGCTCGTCGATCACAACGCCGCCAACCGCACCATGGCCGGCTGGATGCCCGCCGGCACGGTCGCCGACGTGGGCAGCGGCGGTACCTATTCGCTGACCACGGTGTCCAACTTCACGTCGGTGGGCACGCCCCAGGTCCTGCGGCTGGTGAAGGCCGACACCGCCGAGTTCTATTACGTGAGCCTGCGCGAGGCGATGAACCTCGATGCCACGCTGGGCACGCAGTACGTCGATACCATCAGCGTGCACCGCTCGACCGGCACGCTGCCGGCCAAGACCTACCTGCTGCAGTCGCTGGCCGCCGGCCAGAGCTTCACCGACGCCACCAACGGCATCACTATCACGAACCAGGGCGCCGTCTCGGGCGTGGCCACGGTGAGCGTCGCGATCGCGGGCGCCGTGTGCACGCGCAGTGCACCGACCGTGGCCGTGAGCCCGAGCTCGCAATCTGCGACGCCGGGCTCGTCGCGCAGCTACACGGTGACGGTGACCAACAAGAACTCGACCGCCTGTGGCACGTCGACCTTCAACCTCTCGCAGCTCAGCCCGAGCGGCCTGAGCGGCAGCCTGTCGGCCAGCTCGCTGTCCCTGGGCGCGGGGGCGAGCGCCTCGGTGACGCTCACCGAGTCGTCGTCGACGACCACGGCGACCGGCACCTACACGCTGGACGCCACCGCCGCCGACAGTGCCAGCGCGACGTCGGCATCCACCTCGCACGCCTCGTACGTCGTCTACACCGATACCACGCCGCCGACGGTGGCCATCACCAGCCCGGTGTCGGGCTACACCACCAGCGGCAACGGCTCGCAGGCCAACGTGAGCATCGCGGCCTCGGCCAGCGACGCGTCGGGCATCAAGATGGTCGAGTTCTATGGCGACGGCCGGCTGCTGGCGCAAGACACCGCATCGCCCTACACGGCCAGCTGGAACGTGCGCAAGATGGCCAAGGGCTCGCACACCATCAAGGCGCGCGCCTACGACAACGCGGGCAACATCGCCGAGCAGAGCATCACGATCAACATCAACTGATGCCGTGGCCGCGCCGAGCGGCCCCCCAAGCAAAAAGCCCCGCGTCGCGGGGCTTTTTTTTCGCCGACGCAGCGGTCAGTCGTTCGACGAACGGCGACGCGCCAGGAAGGCCATGATGCCCAGGCCGGCCAGCATCAGCGCGTAGGTCTCGGGCTCCGGCACGCTGGGCACCGGGGGCTCGCAATCGCGGCTCGTGCAGTAGCCGGTGCGGGTGGTCGCGCCGTCGGTGTTGAAGCGGAACACGACGCTGTCGTCGTCGATGTAGCTGTGGGCCGTCACGTTGGCCACGCCGGTGAGCGTGAAGGTGACAGGGCCGCGGAACAGCGGGTTGTGGGTCGAACCGGTGAGCGACGGATTGGCCGACGGGTAGCTGGTGGCGAACGGGATGATGCCGTCGTCCGGGCCGTTGTGGCCGACGCTGCCCGCGAGCGCGGTCAACAGCATGTGGCCGCCGGTGAACGACAGGTTCCACGCGGCGGCGCCGGCGGCGGTGGTGTCAGCCAGGTCGACCAGGACGCCGCCCTGGATCGAGATCAGGTCGCCGGAAGTGAAGTTGACCGAGCCGCTGATGGAGGGCAGACCCAGCACGTCGAAGTTCAGGCCGGTGAGCTCCTGGCCGGCGGACACGATCGGCGTGGCCAGCGTGTTGGTCAGCGTGATGCCGATGCTGTTGGCGCCCGTCACGAACGTGGCGCTGGCCGCCGGGTTCGTCGACGCGGTGGCGAAGGTCTGGGTGGTGGCCTGGGCTGCCATGGCGGCGCAAGCCAGGGCGGCGGCGATGACCGGCGCGCGCAATGCGCTGGCCTTGGTGAAGTGGGTCATGTGGGTTCCCGATCCGTGTGCCCCAGGGGCGTCTTGTTGTCCAGCGTGTCGAGCGACCTCTGGTTGGCGCGATTGTCCCGAGCGCACAGGCGGCGCGTAATCCCGCAATTCGGGGGCGCCTCCCGACTCAGGGGGGGCAGGCGGGCCGGAATGCGCAGAATCGGTGCAGGCAAAGAAAAGCCCCGCCGAAGCGGGGCTGCGGGCTCAGCCTGCCGGATTGCTCGGCAGCCCGGCTCAGATGGCGCGACGCCGACGTGCGATGAAGCCGACGACGCCCAGGCCACCCAGCATCAACGCGTAGGTCTCGGGCTCCGGAACGCTCGGCACCGGGCCGCAATCGGTGCAGCCCTCGAGCTTGATCGACTGGCCATTCATGTAGGCGTTGATGTGAATGAGCGAGGGATCGCCGAAGCTGTCGAACGCGGCCCCGATGGTCCACTTCGCCTCTTCGCCGATGGTCAGCCGGGTGGCGTTGTTCGCCGTCGGGAAGCTGATCTCCCAGTTGTATGGCGTGCCCGCGTCGACGCAGCCGGGGTTGCAGAAGCTCGACGAAGCCACCGTCTGCGTGGACAGGTCGGTGAATGTGCCGCTGTCACCCTGGAACTTGACATTCTTGACGAAGGCGCTGGCGTCCGGCGCCGTCAGGAAGTCCAGCGTGAAGCTGGTCTCGACCGGAGACGTGCTCCAGGTCAATGTGGCGACTTGCGTCGCGCCGTCGAAGAAACTGACTGTGCTGGATGCCGCGACGGCGGTTCCCGCCATGCCGGCAAGCAGCGACGCAGCCAGGACTGTCTGCGAAAGTTTCATGAAGACCCCCTCTTTAGGAACACCCCTTGCGATAGCTGCCGCCGGATTGCGAGTCTCTTCGGCGGCATGCAATCTCAATGTAGTCCTCGGTCCATCTGTGCGAAATGCACAGGACCCCCACGGACGAGGGGGTGCCCCCTAGTTTGTTGACGGTTCGTAAGGATCGGCTTTCTGCGCACTCAGAAGCTGCTCACCGGTGCCCGCGCCCCGGGCGGCGGCCGGCCGCGAGGCCGCTCGTAGAATCGTGGGCGTTGACCGCATGAACAAGGATGTCCCCATGTCGATGGAAGACCGCGACGGCAAGATCTGGATGGACGGGCGGATGGTGGACTGGCGCGACGCCAAGATCCACGTCCTCACCCACACGCTGCATTACGGCTGCGGCGCCTTCGAGGGAGTGCGTGCTTACAACACCGCGGGCGGCACGGCGATCTTCCGCCTTCACGAGCACACCGAGCGGCTGTTCAACAGCGCCAAGATCCTGCGCATGAAGATCCCCTTCTCGATGGAGGAGGTGATGCAGGCGCAGCGCGCCGTGGTGCGCGAGAACAAGCTGGAAAGCTGCTACCTGCGCCCGCTCGTGTGGATCGGCTCCGAGAAGCTGGGCGTCAGCCCCAAGGGCAACAAGATCCACCTCATGATCGCGGCCTGGGCCTGGGGCGCCTACCTCGGCGAGGAAGGCATGCGGCGCGGCATCCGCGTCAAGACCTCGAGCTACACGCGCCACCACGTGAACATCACGATGACGCAGGCCAAGACGGTCAGCAACTACACCAACTCCATCCTCGCCAACATGGAGGCCACGGACGACGGCTACGACGAGGCGATGCTGCTGGACGCCTCCGGCTTCGTCAGCGAAGGCGCCGGCGAGAACCTGTTCATCGTGAAGAACGGCGTGGTCTACACGCCGGATCTCTCCGCCGGGGCGCTCAACGGCATCACGCGCAACACCGTGTTCGCGATCTGCAACGACTTGGGGCTCAAGCTGGTGGAAAAGCGCATCACGCGCGACGAGGTCTACATCTGCGACGAGGCCTTCTTCAGCGGCACGGCCGCCGAGGTGACGCCGATCCGCGAGCTCGACCGCATCGAGCTCGGCAAGGGCTCGCGCGGGCCGATCACCGAGAAGATCCAGAACGCGTTCTTCGACATCGTCAACGGCCGCAATCCGAAGTACGCGGAATGGCTCACCAAGGTCTGAACATGAGCGAACCCCAAGCCGCGGTCGAGGTGACCGCGAAAGACCTGCAAGGCCCGGGCGTGGTCTTCTGCCCCAACCCCAAGATGCCGCTGTGGAGCGGTCATCCGCGGGTGTTCATCGACGTGGCGAGCACCGGCGCGGGCAAGTGCCCGTACTGCGGCACCGTGTACAAGCTCAAGGCCGGCGAAGTCGTCGGGCACGCGCACTGAAGCACGCCCACCGCACGCCGCAGCCGGGGGCGAATCGATCGGCGATCCGCTCGCTCGTGATCGCCCCGCAGTGGATCGGCGATGCGGTGATGAGCGAGCCGCTGATGCGGCGCCTGGCCGCGCGCGGCGAGGTGCTGAGCGTCGCCGCGCTGCCCTGGGTCGCGCCGGTCTACCGCGCGATGCCTCAGGTGGCCGAGGTGATCGAGCTGCCTTTCGCGCACGGCAAGCTCGACTGGGCCGGGCGCAAGCACTTGGCCGCCGGGCTGCAGGGGCGCTTCGACGCCGCCTACGTGCTGCCCAACTCGATCAAGTCGGCGCTGATCCCGTTCCTCGCGCGCATCCCGCGGCGCGTCGGCTACCGCGGCGAGGGTCGGTTCGGCCTGCTCAACGAGCGCCTGCCCAATCCCGAAGGCCATCCGCCCATGGTCGCCTTCTACAGCGCCTTGGCTGGTGCGCCGGACTCCACCGAGCGCCCGTGCCTGCAACTGAGCGACGCGGTGCTGGACGCCGCGACCCGCGCCGCCGGCGTGCGCCGCGGCGACTACTTCGTCTTTGCGCCCGGCGCCGAATACGGGCCGGCCAAGTGCTGGCCGGCCGAGCATTACGCGCAGCTCGCGCGCTCGCTCCATGCGGCGCACGGCCTGCCGGTGCTGCTGCTGGGCTCGCCGAAGGAGGCGGCGCTGTGCGACAGCATCGCCCGGATGGCGCCCGGGGCCTGCGCGACGATGGCCGGCAAGACGTCGCTGCACGACGCGATGGCCTTGATCGCCGGGGCGCGCGGCGTGGTCAGCAACGACTCGGGGCTGATGCACGTGGCGGCGGCGTTCGGCGTGCCGCAAGTCGCCGTGTTCGGCTCGACCAGTCCGCTGCACACGCCGCCGCTCAACGCGCGGGCCAAGGTGCTGTGGCTCAAGGACGAGCTGCAGCTGGACTGCTCACCCTGCTTCGACCGCACGTGCCGCTTCGGGCACACGCGCTGCCTGGTCGAGGTGGCACCGACGCGCGTCGAGTCGGCGCTGGACGAGGCCTTGTCCTCGACGTCCTGAAGCGATGCTGAAGGCCCTGCGGGCCGGCGTCAGAGCTGCAGCTTGCCGGCCCACAGCACGGGACCGGTCGGTGCGCCCGTGGGCGAGCCGCCCGGCGGCTCCAGGCTCACGGCCAGTGCCGCGGTGTTGCGCAGCACGCCGCCTCGCTTGACGATGGTGGTCCCCTGCGCGGAGATGAGGCCGAGCGAGCGCGGTGCACCTTGCGGCGGCACCGCCCACAGCTCCAGCGCCCGATCGGGCTGCAGGCTGACGCCGCGCAGCGGCTTGGTGACGACCGCGCGGCCGTCGCCGCTGATGCTGGCGACGAAGGCCGCCGCCGCTCCGTTCGCGCCCGCGCCGGTGGCGTCGAGCACGACGACGATCGGTGCCTGCGCCGGGCCGGGATTGGCCAGCAGCAGCGACAAGGCGATGGCCGCGGCCGCGGCGACGCCCGCCACGCCGCGCCAGACCGCGAGGCGACTCCACCAGGCCATGGGCGCGGGCCCCGCGACAGGGCCACCGAGGCGCCGCTCGATGCGCTGCCACACCACGGCCGGCGGCGCCTGCGGTTCGATCCCGGCGGTGAGCGGCATCAGGCGGGCCTGCCAATCGCGCACCGCGTCGCGCAGCAGCGGGTGCGCCGGCAACAGCGCTTCGAAGCGCCGGCGCGCCGGGCCGCGCAGCGTGCCGGCCACGTAGTCGGCGGCCAGGCGATCGGCGAGGGCGGGGCGGCTGTAGTCCATGTCAGGCTCCCCCGCCGTCGCGCCGCGCGGCGCTTTCCAGGCAGCTCTTCAGCGACAGCAGCGCGCGGCGCACCCAGCTCTTGACCGTGCCCAGCGGCTGCCCCATCTTGTCGGCCACCTCGGCGTGCGACAGGCCGTCGTAGAAGGCCAGCGCGACGCTCTGGCGCTGCGGCGCCGTGAGGGCCTGCATGCATTGCGACAGCGCCCGTGCGTCGGCGGCGCGGTCCAGCAGCTCGAGCGGGCCCGGCCGGTCGTCGGCCGTGGTCTCGTACAGGTCGCCATCCTCGTCGTCGCTGCCTTGCACGCTGTGCAGTTGCGGTTGCGTCTGCGCCCGCCGAAGGCCGTCGATGGCGCGGTTGCGCGCGATGCTGGTCAGCCAGGTCAGCGGCTGGCTCTGCGCCGCGTCGAATCCGCCAGCGGCGCGCCACACGTTCACGTACACCTCCTGCAAGACGTCCTCGGCCTGCGCCCTGTCACGGCAGATACGCAGCACGACCGCGAACAGATGCGCGCTGCTGCGCTCGTAGAGCGTGGCAAATGCCGCGCGATCGCCCATGCCGCAGCGCGCCAGCAGCTGCGCAAGATCGCGGCTGCGTTCGGACCAGTCCGGGCTGGGCGGCAAGGGCATCTGACATGGGCGCGTCGTGGTGGGTCGGCATTATGGGCACGCTTCGTACAATGCGCCTCACATGTCCGCCCCCAACGAATTCGTCCTCACGCTTTCCTGCCCCGACGCCAAGGGCATCGTCTATGCGGTGTCGGGCCTGCTGTACCAGGCCGGCTGCAACATCGTCGACTCGCAGCAGTTCGGCGACGTGCAAAGCGAAGGCGGCACGGGCCTGTTCTTCATGCGCGTGCACTTCGAGGCGCCGTCCCACTTGTCGGCTCCGGGCACGCTCGAGGGCCTGTTCACCCACGTGCGCGAGCAGTTCTCGATGCAGGCGCGCTTCCATTCGCTGGCGCGCAAGCCGCGCCTGCTGCTGATGGTCAGCAAGCATGGGCACTGCCTGAACGACCTGCTGTTTCGCGTGCACTCGGGCCAGCTCGACGTGGAGATTGCCGGCATCGTCTCCAACCACCCGGACTTCGCGGACCTGGCGGCGAGCTACAAGCTGCCGTTCCACCATCTGCCGCTGCCCGCCGGCGCCTCGGCCGACGCCAAGCGCGCGCAGGAGCAGCAAGTGCAGGCGATCGTCTCCGAGCAGCAGGTCGACCTGGTGGTGCTGGCGCGCTACATGCAGATCCTGAGCCGCGAGTTCTGCGCCTTCCTCGAAGGTCGCGCGATCAACATCCATCACAGCTTCCTGCCGAGCTTCAAGGGCGCCAAGCCCTACTACCAGGCGCACGAGCGCGGCGTGAAGCTCATCGGCGCCACGGCGCACTACGTGACCGCCGACCTCGACGAGGGGCCGATCATCGAGCAGGACGTCGAGCGCGTGGACCATTCGCTCGGGCCCGACGAGATCACGGCCGTGGGCCGCGACGTCGAGAGCGTGGTGCTGGCGCGGGCCGTGCGCTGGCATGTGGAGCACCGCGTGCTCATGAACGGCCACAAGACCGTGGTGTTTGCATAGGGTCCCGCCGATGCCGCGCATCAAGCCGCCGCCCGCCCTGCTGGGCAACCCCGACGACATCGAAGGCCAGTTCTACGAGGCGCTGCAGCGCGGCGACATCGACAAGCTGATGGCCGTGTGGTCCGACGACGACGAGATCGTCTGCGTGCACCCGGGCGGCCCGCGCCTGGTGGGCGCGGCGGCGATCCGCGCCGGCTTCGAGGCGGTGTTCGCCAACGGGGCGATCGATGCCCAGCCGGAGAAGGTGCGGCGCGTGCTGAGCCACTCGAGCGCGGTGCACAACGTGCTCGAACGGGTGCAGGTGATGAGCGCCGAGGGGCCGCAGGCCGCATGGGTGATCGCCACCAACGTGTACCTCAAGGGCGCGCTCGGCTGGCGCATGGTCGCGCACCACGCCAGCCCGGGGACGCCGCGCGAGGTGCAGGAGATCGTCGAGGCGGCCTCCACGCTGCACTGATGGACGGGCAGCGCGAACTGGCAGGATCCCTCCGGGCCGCCGTGCCGGGAGTCGATGAGCCCGGGCCGCCAGTGGCCGCTCCGTCGTTGCGCGCTCCTTGGTGGCTGCCCGGCGGCAATGCGCAAACCATCTGGCCGGCGCTGTTCGCCAAGCGCTTCGAGGGCAGCGCGCCACGCTTCGAGCGCGAGCGCTGGACGACGCCGGACGGCGACTTCATCGATGTCGACTGGCAGGCCGCCGCGCGCGCCGACGCGCCCCTGCTCGTGCTCTTCCACGGCCTGGAAGGCTCCTCGGCCAGCCACTACGCGCAGGCGTTCGCCGACTGGTGCCGTCGCAACGACTGGCGTTTCGCGGTGCCGCACTTTCGCGGCTGCTCGGGCGAGTTGAACCTCGCGCCGCGCGCCTATCACTCGGGCGACCACGAAGAGGTCGGTTGGATGCTGGCGCGGCTGCGCGAGCGCCAGGCGGGGGCGATGGTGGCGGTGGGCGTTTCGCTCGGCGGCAATGCCTTGCTGCGCTGGGCCGAGGAGGCGGGCGACTCGGCGTCGCGCACGGTCGGCGCGGTGGCCGCGGTGTGCTCGCCGATCGACCTGGCGGCCGGCGGGCACGCCATCGGCCGCGGCTTCAACCGGCTGGTCTACACGCGCATGTTCCTGCGCACGATGATTCCCAAGGCCTTGCGCAAGTGGGCCCAGCACCCGGGCCTCTTCGACCGGGAGCGGCTGCTGGCGGCGCGCGACCTGTACGAGTTCGACAACGTCTTCACCGCGCCGCTGCACGGCTTCGCGAGCACGGACGACTACTGGTCGCGCGGGTCTGCCAAGCCGCATCTGCACCGCATCCGCATCCCGGCGCTGGTGCTCAATGCCCGCAACGATCCTTTCGTGCCGGCGAACTGCCTGCCGCTGCCGCACGAGGTCGGCCGGCATGTCAGCTTGTGGTATCCCGAGCACGGCGGCCACGTCGGCTTCCCGGCAGGACGCTTCCCGGGCCACGTACTTGCGCTGCCGCAAGGGGTGATGGCTTGGATGGATTCGCGCCTGTAGATCAACATCGCGCATGGACGACATCGTCAAGGCGGCACTCAAGAAGTGGCCCAACGTGCCGCATTGCCACGGCTGGCTGGCCCTCGATGCACGCGGCGACTGGTACATGCGCGACGAGCG
>DATFAY010000235.1:0-3503 GCA_035254085.1 Piscinibacter sp. | reverse complement strand
GCCGCGCTGCGCGACTTCGCCGACGCGCACGGCGTGCCGGTGGCCGAGACGCAGGCGGGCAAGAGCAGCCTGCGCTGGGACCATGCGCTCAACGTCGGCGCGATCGGCGTCACCGGCTCGCCGGCCGCCAATGCGCTGGCGCGCGAGGCCGACGTCGTGCTCGCCGTCGGCACGCGCCTGCAGGACTTCACCACCGGCTCGCATGCCTTGTTCGCGCAGGCGCGCCTCATCGGGCTCAACGTGCAGCCGGCCGACGCCGCCAAGTGGGGCGGTGTGTCGCTGGTGGCCGATGCGCGCGTCGGTCTCGCCCAGCTTGGCGCAGCCTGCGCCGGATGGACCGCGGACGCGGCGTGGACGGCGCGGTCGCGTGACCTGGCGGCCGGCTGGCGAAGCCGCGTCGACGAGCTCACCACCCGCGACCCGCGCGGCGAATTGCCCTACGACGCCGAGGTGATCGGCGCCATCCGCGACTCGGCGGCCGACTCGCCCGACGGCGACATCGTGGTGTGCGCCGCCGGCACGCTGCCCGCCGAACTGCACAAGCTCTGGCGTGCCGGCGCGCCCGGCAGCTACCACGTCGAGTACGGCTACTCGTGCATGGGCTACGAGATCGCCGGCGGCCTGGGCGTGAAGCTGGCGCGGCCCGACAAGGAGGTGATCGTCACCGTGGGCGACGGCTCCTACCTGATGCTCAATTCCGAGATCGCCACCTCGGTGATGCTGGGCCGCAAGCTCATCGTGGTGGTGCTCGACAACCGCGGCTACGGCTGCATCCACCGCCTGCAGCGCGCGAGCGGCGGCGAGCCCTTCAACAACCTGCTCGACGATTGCGTGGGCGAAGGCGGAGCGCGATCGACCATCGACTTCGCCGCCCACGCCGCCAGCCTGGGCGCGCAGGCCGTGCACGTGGCGACCGTTTCTGAGCTCAAGAGCGCGATGCGCCGCGCACGTGCGGCCACCACCACCCAGGTCATCGTCATCGACACCAGCCCCGAGCGCGGCACCGAGGACGGCGGCGCGTGGTGGGAGGTGGCGATCCCGCAGGCTTCGTCGCGCGGCGAGGTGAACGAGGCGCATGCACGCTATCTCGCCGGCAAGCAGCAACAAACAAGGAAGTGAACCGTGACCCGCTGGAACGTTCGCATCGGCATCAACCCCATCTCCTGGAGCAACGACGACCTGCCCGCGCTGGGCGGCGAGACACCGCTCGAGACCGCGCTCGCCGAGGGCGCCGAGATCGGCTACCAGGGCTTCGAACTCGGCAACAAGTTCCCCAAGGAACCACAAGCGCTCAAGGCCAAGCTCGCCGAATTCGGCGTGGCCTGCGTCTCGGGCTGGTATTCGGGCGAGCTTGCCCACGGCACGGTCGACGAGGAGATCGCGCGCTGCGAACCTCACATGAAGAAGCTGCAGGCCAACGGCTGCGCGGTCGTGGTCTACGGCGAGGTGGCGGGTTCGATCCAGGGGCAGATCGACACGCCGCTGTTCAAGCGGCCGAGATTCGCGAGCGAGGCACGGTGGAAGGCCTACGGCGACCGGCTCACCACCTTCGGCGAGCACCTGCAGGCGAGCTACGGCCTCACGCTGGCCTACCACCACCACATGGGCGCCTACGTGCAGGCGCCCGAGGACATCGACCACCTGATGGCGGTGACCGGCCCGAGCGTGGGCCTTCTCTTCGACACCGGCCACGCCTATTTCGGCGGCGCGGACGATCCCCTGGCGCTGCTGCGCAAGCACCTTCCGCGCGTGGTGCACGTGCATTGCAAGGACGTGCGGCCCCAGGTCATCGCCCGCGCGCGCAACGAGGCGTGGAGCTTCCTCACGGGCGTCCTCAACGGCATCTTCACCGTCCCGGGCGACGGCGCCATCGACTTCGACGCCGTGCTTGCGACATTGCATGCCGGCGGCTACGCCGGCTGGCTGGTGGTCGAAGCCGAGCAGGACCCCGCCGTCGCGCCCAGCTATGCCTATGCGAAGAAGGGATACCAGACGCTGCGGCGCATCGTCGATCGCCTGGAGGGAGGCTCGCCATGAGTCTGCTGGTGAAGGCACGGCGCATCGGCCGCGAGATCGTCGAGGTGACCCCCGAGCGCGCCGGCTGGCGCCACGTGGGGTTTCGGGCGACGCGGCTGCACGCAAGGGAGGAGGAGCGCGCGTCCACCGGTGAGCGCGAGCTGTGCCTCGTGGTGCTGAGTGGAACCGTCGACGTCGAGGTCGGCGCCCCCGACGCGCAGCGCTTCGACGGCCTCGGACGGCGCGACAGCGTGTTCGACGACATCGCGCCTGCCGCGGTCTACGTGCCGCCCCGCCGCGAGGTGACCGTGCGCGCCACGCGCGACGCCGAGCTGGCGTGGTGCACCGCGCCGAGCACGGGACGGCACGGCGTGCGGCAGCTCGACCCGGCCACGATGACTCGCACGGTGCGCGGCATGGGCAGCAACACGCGCTACGTGCGCGACGTCCTGCCGCAGACCGAACCGGCCGATCACCTGCTGGTGGTGGAGGTCGTCACGCCGGCCGGGCATTCGTCGAGCTATCCGCCCCACAAGCACGACCGCGATGCCGCGCCCGAGGAGACGCTGCTCGAAGAGACCTACTACCACCGCCTCCACCCGCCGCAGGGCTTCGCGTTCCAGCGCGTCTACACCGACGACCGCAGCCTGGACGAATCGATGGCCGTCGAGGACCACGACGTCGTGATGGTGCCGCGCGGCTACCACCCCTGCGTGGCGCCGCACGGCTACGACCTGTACTACCTCAACGTCATGGCCGGGCCTGGTCGCACCTGGATCTTCAAGAACGATCCGGTGCACGAGTGGATGCTGCGCTGAGGCCGGCGCATGGCGGGCGCTGCCGCCTCACAGCATCATGCCGCCCGACACCTCGATGCGCTGGCCGGTGATCCAGTGGTTGCCCTCGCCCAGCAGTTGCGCGACGGCGCCGCCGATGTCGTCGGGCAGGCCGACGCGGCCGAGGGCGGTGACGCCCGCGATCTGTGCATTGAGCGCGGCGTTGTCGCGCACCGCGCCGCCACCGAAGTCCGTCTCCACCGCGCCGGGCGCGACCGTGTTCACCGTGATGCCGCGAGGGCTCAGCTCCTTGGCGAGATAGCGCGTGAGCACCTCCACGCCGCCCTTCATGACGGCGTAGGCGGCATAGCCGGGGAAGGTGAATCGAGCGAGACCACTCGAGATGTTGACGATGCGACCGCCGTCGGCGATCAAGGGCAGCAGCTTCTGCGTGAGGAAGAACGTGCCCTTGAGGTGGACGGCGGCCAGCAGGTCGAACTGCGCCTCGGTGGCCTCGGCGAAGGCGGCGTGCGCGCCGACGCCGGCGTTGTTCACGAGGTGATCGAAGTGCTCGCGCGCCCAGGTCTGCGCGAGAGCGGCCTTCACGCGCTGGGCGAAGGCGGCGAAGGCGCTGCTGTCGGCCAGGTCGAGGGGCAAGGCAACGGCGCGCCGGCCCATGGACTCGATCTCGCGGACGACGGCGTGCGCCTC
>DATFAY010000234.1:0-11257 GCA_035254085.1 Piscinibacter sp. | reverse complement strand
TCCTCCACCAGCCGCTTGTGCCAGGAGTAGGCAAACTCTTCGTTGCCGCGCACGGGATCCTGCTCCGTCAGCCAGGCCGGATTGTCGGCATGGTAGCCGTATGCAGCGCCGCTGGAGGAAACAATGACCTGGCGCACGCCGACCTTGACGCAAGCCTCCAGCACATTACGCGTGCCCTCCACATCCACGCTGTATTCGAAAGCGCGATTGCTCTTTTTGCCAGGGGTAACGATGGAGGCGAGGTGCACCACTGTATCGATGCAATGCGAGCGCAATATATCGGCCAGCCCACCGTCACGGATATCCGCTTGCAAGTAGGTCACGCCCGGTCGTTGCAGCGCAGGCGGCGTCAGGCGCACGTCGGTGGCGACGATGGTGCTCACGGTGCCAGCCGCACGGGCGTTTGCGAGGCGCGCGATAAGCTGCCGCCCCAGGTAGCCGTCGGCGCCGGTCACGAGTATCGATGTGCCATTCATGCGCCCGCCTTTGCCGCCACCAGCGGCTTTTTCATCCAGTAGGTCGACAATGCCATGCCGGCAATGATGTGCCAGATGCCCCACCATGCCGTGACGATGGCCATGCCGCCCAGGCCGCCGAAGAAGTTGAACACCAGCACCAGCCCGAGCCCGGAGTTCTGGATGCCGGTCTCGAACGCCACGGCGCGGCGATCGCGCTCGGGCAGGCCCGCCGCGCGCGCGAAGCCATAGCCGCCCGCCAGCGCCAGTGCGTTGTGCACCAGCACCACGACCACCACGAAGCGGCCGTACTCGCGGAAGATGGCCCAGTTCATGGCCAGCGCGCCGAGCACGAACACGATGAACACGCCCAGCGAGAAGGTGCGCATCGGGCCATGTGCCTTCTTGGCGAGCGCAGGCCAGCGGTGCGAGACGGCCAGGCCCGCCGCGAGCGGGATGCCCAGCAGCATGGCCACGTCGAGCAGCATGTGCAGCGGATCGAGCGAGAAGCTGCGCAGCAGCGCGTTGATCTGCGGGTCGAGCGACCCCCAGAAGGCCACGTTGAGGGGCGTCATGACGATCGCGCCGAGCGTGGACAGCGTGCTGATCGACACCGACAACGCGGCGTTGCCGCCCGCCCGGTGGGTGAAGAAATTGGAGATATGGCCCGCCGGACAAGAGGACACCAGCAGCATGCCCAGGCCGATCGACGGCAGCGGCCGGATCAGCAGAATCAGCACGAAGGTGAAGGCCGGGAACAGCAGATGATGGCTGACCAGCCCGATCGCCAGCGCTTTGGGCGTGCGCAGCGCGGCCTTGAAGTCCGCCAGCTTGAGGTCCAGTGCGATGCCGAACATCACCAGCGCCAGCACGACGTTCAGGCCCATCTGCGCTTGCGGATTGAAGTTCAGCCGGACAAGATCGATGCCGCTGGCCACAGGTGTCTCCTCCTCGATGCGTGCGGATTTCGGACGAACCCGCTGTCCGCGATTCTTGGCCAGAGCGGGCCGTCTTGGCGATGTTCGATCGGGCCGCGCGATGTGGAAAGCGGACAGCGAGGGCCGTGCTCTTACACTTTTCGCGCATCCTTGCCTGCGCAGCATGAACAGCGTCGCCCCCGGTCTCGATGACCGGCTTCATCGTCCCGACAAGATCGCCGTGCTGGTGGACGCGCTGGCGGCCGAAGGCGTGCCCGCCGCCCAGGTGCTGGCCGGCAGCGGCATCGACGAAGCCTCGCTGCTCGACGCCGCGACTCGCGTGTCGGTGCGGCAGCTGCTGGCCGCGCACGGCAACGCGCAGCGCCTGTCGCGCGACCCGGCGCTGGCCCTGCGCACCGGTGAGCGCATCCGCATCACGCATTTCGGCATGTACGGCTACGCGCTGCTGGCGAGTGCCACGCCGCGCCAGGCGATCGACTTCGCCATCAGGTACCGGGCGCTCGCCTCGCCGCTCATCGGCCTGGCCTTCGCGCTGGACGGCGACGAGGCGGTGTGGTCGTTCGACGACGTGCTCGGCCTGGGCACCGGCAGCGACCTCTTCCGCTTCATCTTCGAACTGCAACTCGGCACGCAGATGTCGCTGCACCGCGACCTGCTGGGCGCGGCGTTGTCGCCCACGCGCGTGCGCGCAAGCTACGCCGCGCCGCCGCACGCGGCGCGCTATGGCGAGCTGCTCGGCTGTCCGGTCGATTTCGACGCCGGCGCCAATGAACTGCGCTTCGATGCCCGCTGGCTCGATCATTCGCTGGCGTTCGCCAACCCGATCACCGCGGCGGTCGTGCAGCAGACCTGCGACCAGTTGCTGGCCGAGATGCGCAGCGCAGCGGGCGTGGCAGGCCGCCTGGCAGCCCTGCTGCTGCAGTCACCCGGACGATTCCCCGACATCGACGGTGCGGCGACGCAGCTGCGGATGACCCCTCGAACGCTGCGGCGGCGCCTGACCGGCGAAGGCACGTCGTTCCAGCAGGTGCTCGACACGGTGCGCCGACAGTTGGCGATCGACTACCTGCAGCGCACGGGGATGAGCGTGGACGACATCGCGAGCGCGCTGGGCTTCAGCGACAGCGCCAACTTCCGGCACGCGTTCAAGCGCTGGACCGGGCGGACGGCGGGGTCGTACCGGACCGCGGCACCCGCGCTGTCCGGCGCGCCGCAACCGTCGCGCGCAGACGCATGAAGCAGAACAGCCCGCGCACCCTGGGACCAGGCGGAGCGGCACCTCGGGGCCCGGTGATGCGCCGCAGCCTGTTGGCCGAGATGTTGGCCGCGGGACCCTTCATCTCGCACGGCACTCGCCGTTGCCAGCACCAACCCAAGACATCGCGAAGTCGCCCAACCAGACCAACATGTACTCCAGCCACTTCGGGCACTGGAAGCTGTCGTGAATGAGCTTGCGATGGCTGCCCAGCGAATGCCCGAGCAGCAGGACGGTGCCCGTCGTCGCGAGAAAGACGAAGAACGCTGTCCACGTGAAGGTGAGCACACCGCCGACCAGTGCGGCGCCGGCCATGGCGGTGAACCACAGCGACTTCAGCGGCGCATAGCGAACGTCACCGACCAGGACACTGTTGTTCCCGGCGGTGCGCACGCGATGCCACTGGAGGCCGCCCGGAAGATCGTGCATGGCGTGCTCCTGCGACTCAGGCCGACTTGCGCTTCCTGGCGATCTGGCGCGACTCGCGCTTCAGGGGTCGGCCCACCGGGCACAGCTCGAAGGCAAAGCCGGTCAGGTTGTTGACGAGGTTGTCGCCATTGAGGCGATACATCACGAACTGCCCCTGGCGTTCGCTGCTGACCAGGCCCGCGTTCTCCAGGATCGACAGGTGGCGCGAAATCGCCGGCGCGCTCATGGCGAAGCGCTCAGCGAGCTGGGACGTGCTCAGCTCGGCCTCGGACAGGTACGCGAGGATCTGCCGCCGCGGCGCCGACGCGAGGGCTTCGAAGATTTTGTCCAGGGACATCGGCGTAAGCTATTAACTCATTTGCTAATCATTTATAACTTGGCCGCAGGTGGATGTCAACGGACGGCGCTCAGGGAGCCAAGTGGATCCGCTCCTTGACGTGTTTGAGGTTGCTCACCAGCGTGAAGCTGAGCAGCGTCAGCATGGCCCACGACGACCACTTGCCCAGCGCCACCGTCGCCCAGGCGCCGAACTGGTTGGGATAGCGCCAGATGCCGAAGAACGTGCCGAAGTTCTCGGCGAGCCAGATGAAGAAGCCCACGAGAACGAATCCGAGCAGCAGCGGCATCCTCCGTTCGCGGTCCAGCGGCTTGAACGCAACCGTGCAGCGGGCGTACAGCCCCAGCGCCACCGCAGCGAGATACCAGCGCAGGTCCGGCAGGACGTGGTGTGTGAACAGGTTGAGGTACATCGCCGCCGCGAGCAGCCCGGTCATCCAGTACGGTGGATGACGCTCCACGCGCTGCTCGAGCATGCGCCACGATTGCATGACGTAGCTCCCGACCGAGGCGTACATGAAGCCCGAGAAGAGCGGCACGCCGAGGACCTTCGTATAGGCCGCATCGGGATAGCTCCACGAATGGATGCCGGGTGAGACCTTGAACGCCTCCAGCACGAATCCGGCCACATGAAAGACCGCGATCGTCTTCGCCTCGTCCCAGGTCTCGATGCGCCGCCACAGCATCCAAGCTTGCGTTGCCAGCGCCATCAGCAGAAGCAGGTCGTAACGCGGGACGTGCCACAGGCCCCCGCGGGGTACCACGACCACGGAGAGAAAGATGACCATCGCGAACAGGCAGGCGCGCGCCTGCTTGAGGCCGAAGAAGGCGAGCTCCGCCAGCGGCCGCGGCAAGCTGCGGGCCAGTGGGGACGAGCCCGATGCGCCCAGCAATGCGGCGTCGGCGCGTTTCAGCATGGCGGCACGGCGCGCTGAAGCCCGGCGATCAACCCCGCGGTGTCTCCTGCGGCCACTTCGCTCGCCTGTAGCGACGACGGCAGTCCGCATTCCGGTGAAGCCACCACCGGGATGCCATGCGCGAAGGCCGTCAGCAGTGCGCGAGGCGAATGTTCGATGTAGGCCGGGAGTGCCACAACGTCGGCACAGGCGAGCCATCTCGGGTCGCGGTAGGCCATGTGAGTCACCTCGATGCCGTGCCACAGACGCGGATCGCTCGGCGGGGTGCCGAGCACGAGCAGACGCCAACGCAGGTGGCGCACGGCATCGGCCAGCTCGAGTGCGCCCTTGCGCGCGAGCGCACTGGCCGCAAAGGCGACCACAGGGGTGGCCTGCAGCGCGCTGGCGTGCCGCGCCTTTGATGGCGCCGGGAGGGCCCAGTCGATGGTCTCGACGACTGCTCCGAAGGTGGCTCGCAAGTGGCGGGCCACCTCGGCGTGCGCCGTTGCGAGGCGCTGAGCCCCGCGCAGCGCGTCAATCTCCAGTTCGCAATGAGCCTCGCTTACCCGGAAGTCCTTCAGGGATGCGGCATCAGGCCAGCGCCGAGCGGCTGCATCGAGGCGCCGCTGGAGTTCGCCGGCGGGCAAGGCGTGCACCAGCACCTCGTAGGTGCGGCCCGCGAGAGCGCCCATCTGTGCCAACGGCACGAGCAGGCTCTGGTCGACGACAAGGTGCGTGTGTCGAGGCTCGAGGCGCCGCGCGTATCGTTGGGCGAGCCAGCGATCACCTTGCAGCATCGCCGCCTGGCGGCTGCCGCCTTCGCCGGCATGTCGACGAAGGAGGAGGGTACGGCGCAGCGAAGCGGCGAGGGCAACCGTGTGCTGGCTGGAAGCCGACGATGCCCACCAGCCCGCACGCCGGCGCGCTCGCCGGATCCATGGAACGAGCCAGTCGGCCTCGCCTTCCAGGCCGCGGAGATGACGTGCGAATTCCGGCGTCCATGCGTTGACGAGCACGGCCGTCGATCGGTCCGCGCGCGCCGTGACGCGCTCGCGGTGACGGAAGCACTCCGTCTGATTGCAGGTGAGGCAGCCTCGGGCCACTGGCCTGGGCGTGCCGGTGGCGATCGGTATGAGAGCCGGCGGCTTCCCGGCGATTTGCCGCGACGCATCGGCGGCGCGCATGCGGACAACCAGTTCATCGGAGCTCAGCTCGACCTCGACGCGGAAGTCGAAGTCCGAAACGAGACGCAGGTCGACGTAGTTCCAGAACACCGTTGCATCAATGGCGCCGGGACTGTCGCGACCCGCGTCGCGCTCCACGCGTGCTGTGTGCCCATGCCGCTCAACCAAGGTGAGCCCGCCGTGGATTGCGCAGGTGGCGAGTGCATTGGACAGCTGACACAGGCCACCCGCGATGGTGGGCACCACGCAACCTGCACGGATCTCGCGTCCTTCGACGAACCCTCGCCATCGGCTCGGGCGGCCGAGCTGTCGCCAGAAGCTCACGACAGCGCCGGCCGGGACGACGATTCCATCGAACGCCGATCGCGCGATGCGCAGGTTCTCGACCTTGCCTGCCACCAGAGGAAACTCTTCGTCGCGACCGTCGCGCCACAACGGCGATCGGTGCTCGGCAATGACGGGGGCGTTGCGCAAGTCATTCGACGGCGCGTGGCGCCGGGGAGTCGATCTCCACAGGGCGCCGAGACTGTGCAGCACCACATGTGCGGCGACGCGCAGCCAGTGAGAGGCGGCTGCGCTGCGGGTGGGCATTTGCCACGCCGAGTTCTCGCTATTTCTTGTCTCCTCGCCCCTCATGCGCCGTCACGCCACCGTTGCGTCATGGGAGGCTGCATCACGAAAAGCATCGGCGCGTAGGGAAGAGGGAGGCATTGGCATGTTGGAGGCGGCTCGCCATTGATCGAGCTGGTCAATCATCGATCGAGCACATGAAGTGAAAGCGAAGTCTGCGTGAAGCGGCGGGACACACGAACTTGACGAAGGGTCGTCAGCCGGCGATCTCTCGCAGATGGGCGCGCAACGCTTTGCGCCCGGCGCTGTTGGTCGCGCGCCATGCTCTCAATGCCAGGCTCAGGAACTGCTGCTCGCCCTGCGAGACCGCTTCGGAAGCTCGCTCCTCGTCCAACCAGCCCGCAGGCCTGCCGCAGTGTTGTTCGATCTGGCGAGCGAGCTTGTCGCCGATGGGGCGCGATGACTTGATCTGGCTCCACATGCTCGGCGAGATCTGCAGCGTTGCGGCGAACGCCTGTTCCAGGCCTTTGGGCGCAGCGCCGCAGGCGAGCGCCTTCTCTGCATAGGCCTGGAAGAGGGCCAGCGCGTTCTGTCGTCTGATAGTGGTGGTGTTGGACACGTGTGTGCGTTGGGTGCAACGGGTCAAACCACATTGTCGCAGGGGGTTGACGACAGGGTAAAGACTATTTACAGTCCGCCTCATTCGCTCATCGAGCACCACTCTTTTGGAAGCTTCATCGTGAAATTCGGGCACATCGTCACAAGCAACCGACCCATGCAGGGTCTGGTCGCGTTCGTGCGTGCCGCCGCAATGAAGTCGTTCGGCGGTTGCCCGAGCGCATTGCATCTGAACCCGCCGGCGAGCTATCAGTGGCTTGATCGGAACGAGGACCAGGTGCATCCGGGAGAGGGAAGCGCATAGGCGCGCACCCTCCAAGCTCTGTTCGCAGAGGCCCGGATTCCGAAAGGAACCGGGCCTTTGTGTTTTCTGACTTCAACCGGCTCTGCGCATCGGCGCGGACCCGCGATCGATGGATCGCACCACCGGCAGCGGTGGACGCTCTTTAACAAGTTGCCGCGGGACGAGCTTCGGTACTGGCCGACGTTTCGCCTCGCAGATTTTGCGGATGTAGCTCAGTTGGCAGAGCACGACCACGCCATGCGACATGGCGGTCGGGCCACGAGTTCGAGACTCGTCATCTGCTCCACTTCGGGTGTGTCCATGCACTCCGAGGCCACGTGACATGGTGTTGGTGGTCCGGGATGTGCGCGGCCCTTGGCCAGGCCACGTGCAGCGAGACACCACGTCCGACGGGATGCTCGCGTTTGGGCACAGCCGAAGTGGATTCACATCGCCCTCGTAGCTCAGCAGGCAGAGCAGCCGCCTTGTAAGCGGCCGGCCGCGCGTTCGAACCGTCGCCGAGGGCACCAGACTCGTCGTGTTCGTCTAGCTGGCCGAGGACACCGGGCTTTCAATCCGGGTACGCGGGTTCAAATCCCGCACGCGACACCAGTCCACAGAAGCCCTCGTCGAGCTCACGCTTCGAGGGTGGAAATCGGCCGCATTGATTGGGCGGCGCCGGAACCCGTGACCGGATGGAGTGTCTGCTTCGTTAACTCAGTGGCCAGAGTGCCGGCCTGTCTAGCCGGAAGCCGCGGGTTCGACTCCCGCACGAGGCGCCACCAACGACACCCTCGTGGCGGAATAGGCAGACGCACCGGTCTCAGAAACCGGAGCCGCAGGGCATGTCCGTTCGACTCGGACCGAGGGGACCACTTTTCGGCAGTCCGGTAGCTCAGCGGCAAAGCAGCGCCCTCATAAGGCGAAGGCCGGTGGATCGTGCCCACCCCGGACGACCAGCCATCGCAACGCGGCCACCAGCCGCCAAGGAGATGTGACGTGAAACCGATCGATGAAGACGACCTTTGCTTTCGAGGTCACGAGCAAACGGCGCAGGGGCTTCCCGTCTGAGACGGGAGTCAAGCGCGGCGACCGCGTTGTGCGGGGTGCGAAGGAACTCATCGAAAAGCTCGGCCGCGACGACCCTTGCCCATGCGGCTCAGCGAGGTCGTTTCAAGCGTTGCTGCCTGCGCAGCGGTTGCTTTTGACGGCGTCAACCGCAATCACTATCGGCGCTGAGCCATCGGCGTTAGCGCCAGCAAGGAGAGCTGCCCGAGTGGAAAGGGGCTGGCTTGCTAAGCCAAGGCCGGCGACGTCGTCGCCGCGGGCGTTCGATTCGCTCGCTCTCCGCCACCAGGGCCATGCGGGTGTAGCTCAGAGGCAGAGCGCGACTCTCCGAAAGTCGAGGCCCTGGATCTATAGCGGCCATTCGCCCGCGGGAGCGAAGGACTTCAGTCACTCCGACGCGGAACTAGCACCGTGGATTCCGCGACCATTGCGGCGAAGTCCCGATGGTCCGCGAGATGGGCCACAAGCCCAATGGTCATATGCAGTTTGGCAACCTTCGGCGTAGGCCACAGATGGGCCAGACGTGGGCCACGGATGGGCCACAAAGCAAAACGCCGACCTCTGGGTCGGCGTTCGCTATCCGTTTAGTTGTTGTTCTTGTTGGTGAATTCTTGGTTGCGGGGGCAGGATTTGAACCTGCGACCTTTGGGTTATGAGCCCAACGAGCTACCAGACTGCTCCACCCCGCGACTGAGCCTGCGACTATAGCACATCGGGACAATGTCCCTCCGGTGCGCCCGTGTTCAAAGACCCACGGACCGCAGCGTCTGCAGGAAGCGTTCGCTGTTCTGATAGCCGATCACCCGCAGCTGCGTGAGCTCGCGGCCCTGGGCGTCGAAGAAGATCGTCCCGGGCGGCCCGAACAGCTGGAAGCGCTTGAGCAGTTCGCGGTCGTCGGCGTTGTTCTGGGTCACGTCGGCCCGCAGCAAGGAGGAGCCGGCCAGCTTGCTGCGCACCGCCGGGTCGACGAAGGTGAACTTCTCCATCTCCTTGCACGACACGCACCAGTCGGCATAGAAATCGAGCATGACCGGGCGACCGGCCTTGCGCGCGGCCTCCAGCGCGGCGTCGAGCTCGGCGACGCTGTGCACCGGCGCGAATGCGAGCGCCTCGGCCGGCGCTGCGGCGCGCGACCCCGTGAGGTGAGCCAGCGGCTGCAGCGGATCGGTGCCGCCGGAGGCCGCACCAATGAGTTGAAGCGCGCCGAACAGGCCGAACAGCGCCATCAGCGCCTGGCGCAGCCGGCGTCCGGCGGCGTGGCGCCCGGCATGCTGGCCCTGCCACAGCGCGGCGGCGGTGCCCACGAGCAGCGCGCCCCACAGCGCCAACGCCAGCTGCGCGGGCAGCACCGGCTGGATGGTCCACACCGCCACGGCAATCAACAAGACGCCGAACAGGCGCTTGACGTCGTTCATCCACGCGCCGGCCTTGGGCAGCAGCGCCCCGGCCGACGCGCCCACCAGCAGCAGCGGCAGGCTCATGCCGGCAGCCAGCGAAAAGAGCGCCGAGCCGCCCAGCCACACGTCGCGCGTCTGGCTGAGGAAGACCAGCGCCGCGGCCAAAGGTGCCGCCACGCAGGGGCTCACGATGAGCGCGGAGACGCCGCCCATGGCGAAGACCCCGGCGAAGCGTCCGCCCGGCAGGCGCTGCGACGCTTGCGTCAGCGGCCCGCTCAATGACGCCGGCAATTGCAGCTCGTAGACGCCGAACATCGACAGCGACAGGATCACCAGCGCCAGCGCGAACGCGCCGAGCACCCACGGGTTCTGCAGGCTGGCGGCCAGGCCCTCGCCCGCCAGCCCCGCCGCGACGCCGAATGCGGTGTACACGAGCGCCATGCCGAGCGAATAGCTCGCCGCCAGCGCCAGGCCACGGCCGCGCCCGACCGGTTTGCCCGCTTGCTGCCCGACGATGATCGACGACAGGATGGGCACCATCGGCAGGACGCACGGCGTCAGTGACAGCACCACGCCCGCGAGGAAGAACACGCTGACGATCTTCCACAGCCCGCCCGAGCGCAGGGCCGCTTCAGTGCCGATCCCGTCCGACGTCGACGCGGCGTTGACAGTCACCGGCGGCGGCGCGCTCTGCTGCGGCTCGCTGTCGGCGGCGTCCACCGGCATCTCGCGTCCGGGCAGCACGCGCAGGCTGCCATCGCCGCCGAAGCCCGCCAGGCTCACGTCTGCGCGCATCTGCGCGGGCGGATAGCACAGGCCCTTGTCGGCACAGCCCTGGTAGTTGACGGCGAGCCGGAAGGCCTTCGACGCCTGCTGCACCGGCACGACGATGCGCACCAGGCCGCGATGGGTCTCGACGTTCTTCTGGAAGGTCTCGTCGAACTTGACCTTGCCGGGCGGAATCTGCGGCGCGGCCAGCGTGGCGCGGCCGGCGGCGAACTTGAACTGCTCGCGGTAGAGGTAGTAGCCGGGCGCCACGTCGATCGCCACTTCGACGTTGCGGTCGTCCAGCACCCGGGCGGTGCTCTTGAACGCCAGTTCGGGATCGAGGAAGTCGTCCGCGGCACGCGCGCGCGGCGCCCAGGCCAGCGCCAGGCACAGCAGCAGCAAGGCGCCGAAGGCGCCGCGGGCCCATCCTCGATCAGCCCCCTGGCCGTGCATCACCTGCTTCACATTGGCACCCAGCGCTCTCGTCATTGCTTGATCCACAGACTGTAGTCGTAACGGGAGGTTCCCGTGTTACTTGAAGAAGCGGCGCCGCGTGAGCACCAATGCCAGGTAATAGCCCGCGAGCGCATACGCAGCGAGCACCAGCAGGGGACGCGCCCAGTCCTCCGGCATCTGCCCGATGATGAGCGGGCGCACGATCTGCACCGCGGCGGTCAGCGGCAGTACCTGCGCGATCGCCTGCAGCCATCCGGGCATCTGCCCGATCGGGAAGTAGACGCCGGACAGGAAAGTCATCGGCGTCATGATGAGCGTGAAGTAGTACGTGAAGAAGTCGTAGCCGCGCGCCAGGGCGTTGAAGACCAGGGCGAGCGATGCAAAGGTCACGCCGACCAGCCCCAGCAGCGGCAAGGCGAGCAGCATCGTGGGCGCACGGCTGATGCCCAGCGCAAAGATCACTGCCATGATCGCCGCGACCGAGAACAGGCTCTTGAGCGCCGCCCACAGCATCTCCGCGAAGACGATGTCGTCCAGCGCGATCGGGGCGTTCATGATGCTCTCCCAGGTCTTTTGCACCTGCATGCGCGAGAACGCCGAGTAC
>DATFAY010000233.1:0-8379 GCA_035254085.1 Piscinibacter sp. | reverse complement strand
GTCCAGGCCACCAAGGCCTCGGCCGAGAATCTCAACCTGCTGCAGGCCGGGCGCGGCGAAGTCGCCTTCACGCTCGGCGATGCGCTCTCCGACGCATGGAAGGGCGAGGCCGACGCGGGCTTCCCGGCGCCCCTGAAGAAGCTTCGCGGCATGGCGGGCATCTATCCGAACTACATCCAGATCGTCGCCAGTGCAGAGTCGGGCATCAAGACGCTCGCCGACCTCAAGGGCAAGCGCGTCTCGGTGGGCGCGCCCAAGTCGGGCACCGAACTCAACGCACGCGCGGTCTTCAAGGCCGCAGGCTTGAGCTACAAGGACTTCGCCAAGGTCGAGTACCTGCCCTTCGGCGAGTCGGTGGAACTGATGAAGAACCGCCAGCTCGACGTGACCCTGCAGTCAGCCGGCCTGGGCGTGTCGGCGCTGCGCGACCTGTCGGTCTCGATGAAGATCGTCGTGGTCGAGGTGCCGGCCGCGGTGGTCGCCAAGATCGGCGATCCGGCCTACCAGGCGGCGGTGATCCCGGCCAACACCTACGAAGGCCAGACCAAGGACGTCAACAGCATCGCGATCCAGAACTTCCTGGTCACTCACGAAGGCGTCAGCACCGACACCGTCTACAAGATGACCAAGGCGCTGTGGGAGAACCTCGACGCCCTGGCCGCGGCGCATGCCGCCGGCAAGGCCATCAAGAAGGAGAACGCGCTCAAGGGCATGCCGCTGCCGCTGCATCCGGGCGCGGAGAAGTACTACCGCGAGATCGGCCTGCTGAAGTAGGCATCGCACCATGGCCAGTGACCACGCGATCCTGCCCCCGGGCGGGCCCGAGGAGGCGCCTGCCGGCGCCGCCACCGAGTTCCAGGAGCACGGGCTGCAGCGGACGCTTGGCGGCTTCCCGCGGAAGTTCGTCGCCTCCGCAGCGCTTCTCTTCTCTGCCTACCAGCTGACGGTGGCGGCGTTCGCGCCGCTGTCCAGCCTGATCACGCGTGCGCTGCACGTGGGCTTCCTGCTGCTGATCGTGTTCGTGCTGTACCCCGGCATGCGCCGCGGCAAGCAGCTCTCGCGCGTGCCCCTTGTCGACTGGTTGCTGGCCTTCACCGGCTTTGCGCTCGCCTTTTATCAGTGGGTCTTCGAGTCCGAGCTCATCCAGCGCGCGGGCGACCCCACCATGATCGACCTTGCGGTCGGCACCGTCACCATCGTGCTGGTGTTCGAGGCGGCGCGGCGCGTGCTGGGCATCGCGCTGCCGCTGGTGTGTGCGGCCTTCCTGCTCTACGGCCTTTTCGGGCAGTACCTGCCCGACGCCATCTCGCACCGGCCCTACGCCTTTTCGCAGATCGTCGACCAGATCGGCTTCGGCACCGAAGGCATCTACGGCATCCCGACGCTGGTGTCGGCGACCTACATCTTCCTGTTCATCCTGTTCGGCTCGTTCCTCGAGCACGCCGGCATGATCCGCCTCTTCAACTCCCTCGCGCTGGGACTCGTGGGCCACGCCCAGGGCGGGCCGGCCAAGGTGGCGGTGATCTCCTCGGGCCTGATGGGCACGATCTCGGGCTCGGGCGTCGCCAACGTCCTGACGGTGGGGCAGTTCACGATCCCCTTGATGAAGCGCTTCGGCTACAGCTCGGTGTTCGCCGGCGCGGTGGAAGCGACCTCCAGCATGGGCGGCCAGATCATGCCGCCGGTGATGGGCGCGGTGGCCTTCATCATGGCCGAGACTCTGAACGTGCCGTATGCATCCATCGTGAAGGCGGCGGTGATACCGGCCTTCCTCTACTACTTCACCGCGTTCACGATGGTGCACCTCGAGGCTGGCCGCGGCGGCCTGGTCGGCCTGCCCAAGGACCAGTGCCCCAATCCCTGGACGGCGCTGAAGGAGAACTGGTACCTCGCGCTGCCCCTGGCCGCACTGGTGTACATGCTGTTCCACGGCTTCACGCCCATGTTCGCCGGCATGGTCGGCCTGGCCCTCACGGCGATCATGATCCTCGGCGTGGCCATCGCCGCGCGCACCTCGGCCATGGCGTTTCGCTATGCATTCTGGCTGGCCGTCGGCCTGGGCGCGTCGACCTTCGTGAAGTGGGGCATCCAGCCGGTGCTGCTGCTGATTGCGGCGCTGGTGGTGGCGTGCGTGTTCATCAAGGACGGGCGCAAGACGCTGCACACGCTGCGCTCCAGCCTGATCGACGGTGCCAAGCAGGCGCTGGGCGTGGGCATCGCCTGCGCCATCGTCGGCGTGATCATCGGCACGCTCACGCTCACCGGCGCGGCGTCGAGCTTCGCCGGCTTCATCCTCGGCGTGGGCGAGAAGAGCCTGTTCCTGTCGCTGCTGCTCACGATGGTGGTGTGCCTCATCCTGGGCATGGGCATTCCGACGATCCCCAACTACATCATCACCAGCTCGATCGCCGCGCCGGCGCTGCTCAAGCTGGGCGTGCCGCTGATCGTCAGCCACATGTTCGTCTTCTACTTCGGCATCATGGCCGACCTCACGCCGCCGGTGGCGCTGGCCGCTTTCGCGGCGGCCTCCATCTCGCGCGCCTCGCCGATGCGCACGGGCATCAAGGCCACTCAGATCGCGATCGCCGGCTTCGTGGTTCCGTTCATGGCGGTGTACGACCCCGCGCTGATGGTGCAGGGCGATGCCGGCTGGATGGCCGTGCTGTACGTGAGCTTCAAGGCGGTGGTGGCGATCTGCCTGTGGGGCGCGGCGGCGGTCGGCTTCCTGCGCGGGCCGCTGAACTGGGTCGAACGCGCTCTGGCGGCCGCAGCGGCCTGCCTGCTGGTGGCGGCCGTGCCCTTCACCGACGAAGCTGGCTTCGCGCTGGGCGCCGCGGTGGTCGCCTGGAACGTGTGGCGCGCGCGCGCCCACAAGCTCGCGAGCGCCTGATGCCGTTGTGCATCGCCGCCGGCGGCACCGTGGTGGCCATCGCGCTGCAGGCCTTCACGCTCGCGTGGACCCACTCGATCGAGAAGATCCGCTGGGAAGAGGACTACCGCATCGAGGGTTCGACGCTGCGCCTGGTCGAGGCGCGGGTGCGCGGCCACGGCGCCGGCATGGAGCCGCCCGAGGGCAGCCGCCTCGACGCGCAGGGCGTGTGGCACTACGTGCCGGCCGTGAAGCCGCTGCCGACGCTGCGCCTGGCCAACTCCGCCTTCACTGCGCCGTACGAGCTATGCGACGCGGGCCGCTGCCGCCCCTTGGCCGAGTTCGCGCCGGCGGCCGCGACGGGCGGCCCGGTGCAGCTTTCCGCCTGCGCCGGCGAGCCGCGCGCGACGCCCTGACGGCAGTGGGGCATTGCTTGCGCTAACGCAAGCAAGGGGCGAAGGTGCTCACTACAGTGAAGCCATGAAACTCCCTCTGCAAATCTCCTTCCGTGGCATGCAGCCCTCCGAGGCGCTCGAAACCGCAGCGCGCGAGAAGGCCCAAAAGCTCGAGCGCTTCTGCGCCGACATCGTCTCGTGCCGGGTCGTCATCGAGTTGCAGCAGAAGCACCAGCAGCAAGGGCGCAGCATCGCCGTGGGCATCGTGCTGACGCTGCCCGGCCGCGAACTCTCGGTCAGCCGCGTGCAGGACGAGGACGCCTACATCGCGTTGCGTGACGCGTTCGACGACATGCGCCGCCAGCTCGAGGACGCCGTGCGCCGCACGCAGGACAAGCGCGTGGCGCCCGGCGCGCCGGCAGCCGCCGAGCCGGAAGACGAAGGCCCTCGCAGCGGCTCGGCGTCCTAGCGCGAGGTCCGCCGCGCGCCGGCATGTCACCGCGCCGACAGTGAGTCACTGAACGGCTCGCCGACCTCCTTCTGAACGCGGCGGCGCGGGCTCGATCATGGCGGTGTTCCATCCGCCGCCGAGCGCGCGGATCAGGGCCACCGCGGCGGTCTGCCGGTTCGCGCCGGCCTGCAGCAGCGCGCGCCGTGCGGCCAGGGCCGAGGCCTGGGCGTTGACCACCTCGGTGTAGCTCACCTGGCCGGCCCGATAGCGGTTGGTCATCTGCTGCTCGACCAGATCGGCGGCCTGCGAGGCCTCGCGCCGCAAGGCTTGCTGCTGCTCCAGCACGCGTGCCGCGGCGAGCTGGTCCTCGACGTCCTGGAATGCGCCCAGCACGCTCTGCCGGTATTGGGCGACGCTTTGCTCCCAGGCGGCACGTGCCTCGTCGATCCGGGCGCCGCGCGCGCCGGCATCGAATAAGGTCTGCGCGAGCGCGAGGCCGAGCGACCAGGTGTTGGCCGATGCGCCGAGCAGGTCGCCCAGGCGCGTGGCTGCCTGCGTGGTGCTGGCGTTGAGCGTGATGCTCGGGAAGTACGCGCTGCGCGCGACGCCGATCTGCGCATTGGCCGCAGCCACGCGGCGCTGCGCGGCGGCGATGTCGGGGCGCCGCTGCAGCAGGGTCGAAGGCAGGCCGGGCGGCAGGGCAGGCACGACGGTGGCGTTCCAGTCGCCCGGGGGCACGCTGAACTGCGCCGGCGCCTCGCCCGCGAGCACCGCCATCGCATGCTCGAGCTGCGCGCGCTGGCGCTCCAGCCCGGCCAGGTCGGCCTGCGAGTTGGCCAGCTGCGTCTGCGCCTGCAGCACGTCGCTGTGCGGCGCGACGCCGGCCGCGTAGCGGTTCTTCGCGATCTGCAGCGAGCGCTGGTAGCCCTCGACGGTGGTGCGCAGCAGCGCCGCCTCGCCGTCGGTCGCACGCAGCGAGAGATAGTCGGTGACGAACTCGCCCTGCGCCGACAGGCGCGCCGCGGCGAGGTCGGCGGCGCTGGCCTGCGCGCGTGCACCGGCGGCGCTCACCGCGCCGCCGATGCGACCCCACAGGTCGGGCTCCCAGCTCGCGCCCAGGCCCAGGCGCAGGCTCGTTCCATCGCTGCCGGCGGCACCACTTGCGCGCGAGCCGCCCGAGCGTGTCGCGCCGCCGTCGAGCGACAGCGTCGGGAAGAACGACGCTCGCTGCTCGCGCACCAATGCGCGCGCCTGCGCATAGGCGGCCGCGGCCGCGGCGACGTTCTGGTTCGACACCTCCACCCGTGGCGCGAGCGTGTCCAGCACCGGGTCGCCGAACAGCCTCCACCACGGCCCCCGCTCCAGCGTGTCGGCGGGCGCGGCGGCGATCCAGCCCGGCGCGGTCTCCTTGAAGGACTCCGGCACGGCAGCGGTGGGCGCGGGCTGCGGTGGCGTCTGGGCACAACCGGCCAGGAGAACGAAGGCGGCGAGTGCAAGATGGCGACGGCGCCGGGTCATGCGGATGCGTGTGGTCATCAAGTCTCGCCCTGTACGGCAGTGCGGCTCAGCAGACGTTCGTGGCTGCTGCGCCTGCGCAGCTTGTCGAGCAGCAGGTACACCACCGGGGTCGTGAGCAGCGTGAGAAGCTGGCTGGCGATCAGGCCGCCGATGATCGCCACGCCGAGCGGGCGGCGCAGCTCGGCGCCCTCGCCGAAGCCGATCGCCAGCGGCAGGGCGCCGAGCGCGGCGGCCAGCGTGGTCATGAGGATGGGCCGAAAGCGCAGCAGGCAGGCTTCGCGCACGGCCTGCATCGCGGTGAGGCCGCGCGAGCGCTCGGCCTCGAGCGCGAAGTCGATGATGAGGATGGCGTTCTTCTTCACGATGCCGATCAGCAGGAACACGCCGATCAGCGCGATCAGCGAGAACTCCATGTTGAACAGCAGCAGGGCGAGCACCGCGCCCACGCCGGCCGACGGCAGGGTGGACAGCACCGTCACCGGGTGCACCAGACTCTCGTAGAGAACGCCCAGGACGATGTAGATGACCACCAGCGCCGCGGCGATCAGAAGGGGCTGCTGGTTCTGGTTCTGCTGGAAGGCAGCGGCCGTGCCCTGCAGGCTGCCGCGCACGTTGGTCGGCAGGCCGATGTCGGCGGCGGCCTGCTCGATCGCGGCCCGCGCTTCGCCGAGGGTGCGACCCTCGGGCAGGTTGAACGAGATGGTGGTGGCCAGCTCGCCATCCTGGTGGGCGACGCTGCTGCGCGTGGCCCGCTCGCCGAAGCGCGCCACCGCGGGCAGCGGCACCATGGAGCGCGCCGCCGTGTTCACGCTCGCGCCGGTGGAGGCGTCGCGCAGGCCCGGGTTGGCGCTCGTGGCCGGCGCGGCGCTGGCAGCTGCCGCGGTTGCGCTCGCACCGGTGTTGCGGGACGCGACGGCCACGTCGTTGAGCGACAAGGGGCTCTGCGAGAACGCGGGCGCCACCTGCATCACCACGTGGTACTGGTTCAGCGCGTCGTATACGGTGGCGACCTGCCGCTGGCCGAAGGCGCTGTACAAGGCGTTGTCGACATCGCGGTTGGTGAGGCCCACGCGCGCCGCGCTGTCGCGGTCGATGTCGACGAAGGTCTCGACGCCGTTCTCCTGCTGATCGGTGTCGACGTCGGTCAGGACCGGCCTCTGCTTCATCGCGTCCGCGAGGCGGCGCGCCCAGGTGCGCAGCGCCTCGGCGTTGTCGCTCTTGAGCGTGTACTGGTAGGTCGAATTGCTCTGGCGTCCGCCCATGCGCAGGTCCTGCACCGGGTTCAGGAACAGGCTCACGCCCGTCACGCGGGCGAGCTGAGGGCGCAGCCGCGCGATCACGGCCTGGCCGCTCTCGCGGCGCTCGCCCTTGGGCTTGAGGTTGATGAACATGAAGCCGCCGCCCGCGCGCGCGCCGCCGGTGAAGCCGACCACGGTGTCGACCGCCGGATCGCGGCGGATGATGTCCACCAGCTGGCGCAGCTTCCCTTGCATCGCCTGGAACGAGATGCTCTGGTCGGCCCGCAGGCCGCCGTTGATCTGCCCGGTGTCCTGCTGCGGGAAGAAGCCCTTGGGCGCGGCCACGAACAACCACACGTTGAGCGCCACCACTGCGGCCAGGATCGCGAGCACCAGCCATTGCGCGTGCAGCGCCCAGTCCAGGCTCAGCTCGTAGCCGCGCAGCACGCGGCGGTAGCCGGACTCGGCCCAGCGCGCGAGCCGGCCCGGGCTGCGGCTGCGGTCCCCGGGCGGCGCCGGCGAGAGCAGCCAGGCGCACATCATCGGCGTGGTGGTGAGCGAGACGACGAGCGAGATCATCACCGCGGCCGACAGCGTGACCGCGAACTCGCGAAACAGCCGCCCGGCCTGGCCGCCCATGAACAGCAGCGGGATGAACACCGCCACCAGCGACAGGCTGATGGACAGCACCGTGAAGCCGACCTCGCGCGCGCCCCGCAAGGCGGCCTCGAAGCGGCCCATGCCCTGCTCGATGTGGCGGCTCGTGTTCTCGAGCACGACGATCGCGTCGTCGACGACGAAGCCGGTGGCGACGGTGAGTGCCATCAGGCTCAGGTTGTCCAGGCTGAAGCCGAGCAGGTACATCACCCCGAAGGTGCCGAGCAGCGACACCAGCGTGGCCGCGGCCGGGATCAGCGTCGCGCGGGCGTTGCGCAGGAACAGGCTCACCACGAGCACCACCAGCACGATGGCGATGGCCAGCGTCAACTCCACCTCGTGCAGCGAGGCGCGGATGGACGTGGTGCGGTCGGCGGCCACCTGCACCGCGATGTCGCCCGGCAGCTGCGCGCGCAATTGCGGCAGCAGCGCCCGCACGCCGTCGACCGTCTCGATGACGTTGGCGCCAGGCTGCCGCGTGACCAGCACGATCACCGCCGGCTGGCCGTTGAACAGGCCCAGCGTGCGGATGTCTTCCGGCCCGTCCACGACTTCCGCGACGTCCGACAGGCGCACCGCGGCGCCCTTGCGCCAGGCCACCACCAGGTCGCGGTAGTCGGCTGCGCGGTGGCCGGGCGCGTTCGTGTAGATCTGCAGGCGTCGTCCCGCGTCCTCGACGATGCCCTTGGGCCGGTTCGCGTTCGACGACTGGATGGCGGCGCGCACGTCCTCCAGCGGCACGCCGAAGCGGTTGAGCGCGAGCAGGTTGAGGTTCACGCGCACGGCGGGCAGCGAGCCGCCGCCGATCTCGACGTCGCCCACGCCCGGCACCTGCGCCACCTTCTGCTGCACGATGTTGGACACCGCCTCGTAGATCTGGCCCGGCGTGCGCGCCGGCGAGGTGAGGGCGAGGATGAGCACCGGCGCATCCGATGGGTTCATCTTGCGGTAGGTCGGGTTGCTGCGCAGCGTGGCGGGCAAGTCGGTGCGCGCGGCGTTGATGGCGGCCTGCACTTCGCGCGCCGCGCCGTTGATGTTGCGCTCCAGGTCGAACTGCAGGATCACCCGCGACGAGCCGTTGCCGCTCGTCGAGGTCATCTCGTTGACGCCGGAGATCACGCCCAGGCGCCGCTCCAGCGGCGTCGCCACGCTGCTGGCCATGGTCTCGGGGCTGGCCCCGGGGATGTTGGCCGAGACGGCGATGACCGGGAAATCGACCTGCGGCAGCGGCGACACCGGCAGCACGAAGAA
>DATFAY010000232.1:0-2219 GCA_035254085.1 Piscinibacter sp. | reverse complement strand
CACGCTGTTCGTCGAGCAACTGGCGGTGCCCGGCCTGCTGGTCGGCGGCGGCGCGCTCGGCTTCGGGTTGTTTCGCGACCTCTCGCCCCAGGCCGCCGCCGCAGTGCTGGCGCTGGTCGCGCTGGGCGTCGCGGCGCTCATCGCGCGGCCGTGGCTGCGGGTGCTGCTCGGGGCGGCGGCTGCGGTCTCGATGGGCATCGCGTTCACGCCCGCGCTGCCGCACCTGTTCGGGCGCGGCCAGATCGCCAATTTCTGGATCGGCTGGCACCTGACGGCCGCCGTCTGGCTGGCGGCGATCGCCGCCCAGCAGTCGCTGCTCGTCGGCGCGGCCCGGGCGCGCGCGGCGGCCGCCGTCGAATCGCTGTCGGCGGGGGCGGTGCTGGCCACGCTGGCGGCGCTGGCGTGGTGGTCGGGCAGCAGCTTCCTGGTCGGCGGCGTCTCGCACGCGGGGCGCGAGCTCGCCGACGTGTGGCGCATCTCGGCCGAGTCGACGCCGCTGCGCGCCGGCTCGGCTGCGCTCGCGCTCGCGGCCGCGCTCTGGCTGGCGCGCGCCTGGCCCGGCCTGCGACGCGCATGGAGCGCGGCGGTCGCGCTGGTGCTGGTGGGCTTGGCGGCCTTCATGCCGGCGCTGGGCATGACGCTGCTGCTGCTGGCCTGCTGCGCCACGCTGCAGCGTGAGCGCATCGCCGGCGCCGCCGCGCTCGCGGCAGCCTGGATCGTCGGCAGCTTCTACTACCAGCTCGCCTGGCCGCTCGCGACCAAGGCGGTGGTGCTCGTGGCTGCCGGCGCGGTGCTGGCGGCGCTGGCGTGGCTGGCGGTGCGTGGAGAGCCACGCACCGCAGCCACGCCTGCGCACCTGCCCCAGCGGCCGGCGCGCTGGGGCATCGCGCTGTCGGCGGTGGCCGCGCTGGTGGTGGCCAATGCCGGCATCTGGCAGAAGGAGCGGCTGATCGCCGAAGGGCAGCCGGTGTTCGTCGAGCTGGCGCCGGTGGACCCGCGCTCGCTCATGCAAGGCGACTACATGGCGCTCAACTTCCGCCTGCCCTCGGGCGCGCCCGACCTCGACAGCATGCTGCTGGGCGGCGAGCGCCCGAGCGTGGTCGGCCGGCGCGGGCCGGACGGGGTGTTCACGGCCCTGCGCTTCGACGATCGATCGGCGCTCGCGAGCGACGAGCTGCGCATCGAGCTCACGCCGAAGGACGGACGCTGGACACTGGTGAGCGACGCCTGGTACGTCAGGGAGGGCGAGGCCGAGCGCTGGGCCAAGGCGAAATACGGCGAGTTCCGCGTCGACCGCGACGGCCATGCGCTGCTGGTCGGCCTGCGCGACGCGCAGCTGCGGCCGTTGTGACCGCGAGCGCTCAAGCGCCGCGGTTGCGCATCCAGTCGGCCGTGCCGAAGAACGCGGTGGCGAGCCGCTCGGCGAGCGCGGTGTCGACGCCCACTTCGCGCATCGCCTCGGTCATGCAGGCGAGCCACTGGTCGCGCTCGGCGATGCCGATGGAAAACGGCAGGTGGCGCGCGCGCAGCATGGGGTGGCCGAAGCGCTCGACGTAGTGCTGCGGGCCGCCCAGCCAGCCGCAGAGAAACCAGAACAGCTTGTCGCGCGAGCCCTCGAGATGGGTCGGATGCATGGCGCGCAGCTCGCGGTATGCGGGCTCCAGGTCCATCAGGTCGTAGAAGCGCTGCACCAGCGCGAGCACGGCGGGCTCGCCGCCCAGGGCTTCGAAAGGGGTCGGGCCGGGCGCCGCCGGATCGTCCGGGTCTTTCATGCGACGAGCTTCTCCGCGATCGCGGCGACCGCCTTGGCCGCGGCGCAGCCCGGCAGGGCCTCCACCAGCAGCTGGCGGCGCTGCACCGCCTCGCGCACCGCGGCATCGGTGGGCACCTCGCCCACCAGTTCCAGCTTGAGCGGCGTGTCGGTGCCGTTGCTCACGAAACGATCCACCACCTGCTGCAGCTGCCCGCGGATGACGCGGCCTTCGCCGATGCGGCCGACCTGGTTGACCACCAGCTTGATGCGCTGGCGCTGCTGCTGCGCGGCCAGCACCTTGATGGTGGCGTACGCGTCGGTGAGCGCGGTGGGCTCCGGCGTGGCGACCACCATCACCTCGTCGGCGAGCGACACCGCGTAGAGCACCACGTCGGAGATGCCGGCGCCGGTGTCGAGCAGGATGTGGTCGAAGCGCGGCGCCACCTTCTGGATCACGCCGAGCAGC
>DATFAY010000231.1:0-13030 GCA_035254085.1 Piscinibacter sp. | reverse complement strand
CTGCACCTGCCGATCACCAGCCCGCCCGACTCGTACCAGCCCGACAGCCTGTGGAGCTACGAGCTGGGCACCAAGTCGCGCCTGCTCGACAACCGGCTCACGCTCAACCTCGCCGTCTTCCACATCGACTGGAAGGACATCCAGCAAGACATCGTCCTGCCGGCGTCGGGCTTCGACTTCGAGACCAACGTCGGCCGCGCCACCAGTGACGGCCTGGAGTTCGACGCCCGCCTGCGGGCCACCGATGCGCTCACGCTGACCGCCTCGGGCAGCTATACGCGCGCGGTGTTCGCCGAGGACATGCCGGCGCTGGGCGAGGCATCGCCCGGCGTGCTCAACGTACGCAAGGGCGACCCGATCCAGGGCCAGCCGCGCTTCAATGCGAGCCTGGGCTTCGAGTACCGGTTCCGCGCGATGAACCTGGGCGACGCCTTCGTGCGCGCCATGGGCAGCTGGACGGGCAAGAGCCACGGCAGCTTCGTGCGCTCGTCCAGCGACTACGTGCGCCCGGGCTACTTCACCGCCACCGCCAGCGCCGGGCTCACGCTGGACCGCTGGGAGTTCTCGGTGTTCGCGAAGAACCTGACCAACAACCACAAGATCATCCAGCAGCCGCTGATCCAGTCGGTGCCGCAGGCCTACTACCTGCGCCCGCGCACCATCGGCCTGACCGCCTCGTATCAGTTCTGAGCGACGCGACCGCGCCGTGGGCACAGGGGAGCCGAACGGCTCCCCTTCTTCATGGGCAGCTCACCGGCGGCGTGGCTCAGGTCTCGAAGAAGTAGCGCTTGAGGCCGGCCAGCACCATCTCGACCGCGATCGCGGTGAGCACGAGGCCCATCAGCTTCTCGAACGCCGACACGACCGAGTCGCCGAGCAGGCGGCGGATGGGCTCGCACAGCAGCAGCACCGCGCCGGACACCACCATCGCGCAGGTCAGCGCGGCCACCCACTCGATCACTCGATCGGGCTGGCGCGAGGCGAGCAGCAGCACCGTGGCCATCGCCGACGGCCCGGCCAGAAGCGGCACCGCGAGTGGAAAGATGAGCGGCTCGCGGCCTTCGGGCATGCCGTACGCGCTGCCCTCGCGGCTGAAGATCATGCGGATCGCGATGATCAGCAGGATCACGCCGCCCGCGACTTCGAGCGAACGCTCCGACAGGTGCATGACGCGCAGGAAGCCCTGGCCCAGCAGCATGAAGGCCAGCAGCACGACGAAGGCGATCGTCACCTCGCGCACTGCCACCCGCCGGCGACGCTCGGGTGCGACGCCGCCCATGATGGGGATGAACACCGGCAGGCTGCCCAGCGGGTCCAGCACCAGCAGCAGAAGAATCAACGCCGAAACGAAGCTGTGTTCCATGTCGGGGCCGGTGGCTACTCTCCCATGACGATGCCTTCGCGGCGCGGATCGGCGCCGCCGAACCACGACCGCCGCCCGTCCCGCTCGATGCGCTGGATGCCCTGCAGGCCGCTGGTCTGCGTGATCAGCTTGACCTCATGGCCACGCGCCTTCAGTGCCTCGACCAACGCCGCCGAGGCGCGTCCTTGCTCCAGTTCCGTCGGTCCGTTGCGCGAGCCGAAGTTGGGCAGCGAGATCGCCTGCTGCACGTCCAGGCCCCAGTCCAGCGTGGCGAACAGCACCTTGGCCGTGTAGTTGATGATCGCCGAGCCGCCGGGCGAGCCCACGCTCATCAGCAGCGCGCCGCTGGCGCGGTCGAACACCAGCATCGGCGACATCGACGAACGCGGGCGCTTGCCGCCTTGCACGCGATTGGCCACCGGCACGCCGTTCTCGCTCGGCACGAAGGAGAAGTCGGTGAGCTCGTTGTTGAGCATGAAGCCGTGCACCATGATCTGCGAGCCGAACACGTTCTCGATGGTCGTCGTCATCGCGATCGCGTTGCCGTCGCCATCGACCACGGAGACGTGCGAGGTGCAGGGCAGCTCCGGGCTGCGGTCGTTGGCGAGCCCCAGCGCCGCGAGCGTGGGCACGCCGGGCGCGGCGCGGCCCATGCTTCGTTCGCCGATCAGTGCGCCGCGCTGGGCGAGGTACGCGGGATCGAGCAAGGCCTTGGCGTCGCCGCCGGGCAGCGGCACGAAGTCGGGGTCGGCGACATAGCGGGCGCGATCGGCGTAGGCCAGCCGATCGGCCTCGCTGATGAGGTGCACGGCCTCGGGATTCGGCTCCAGCCCGAACGGGGCCGGCACCGGCTTGGACGCCTCGACCCGGCGCGACGCCAGCATGCCCATGATCTGCCCGATCGCCAGCGCCCCCGACGACGGCGGCGGCATGCCGCACAGCCGCCACGCCTTGTAGTCGAAGCACAGCGGCTCGCGCACCTTGGCGCGATAGCCTGCCAGGTCCGCCTCGCTGAGCAGGCCGGGGTTGGTCGGATGCGCGTGCACCTTGGCCGCGATGTCATGCGCCAGCGGCCCCCGGTAGAACGCGTCCGGGCCGCGCTCGGCGATGTCGCGCAGCACGGCGGCGTACTCGGGATTGCGCAGCAGCGTGCCGATCGGCTTGGGGCTGCCATCGGCCTGCAGGAAATACGCGGCGGCGGCCTCGTCGAAGTGCAGCGTCCTGGCCGCATCGTCTTCGAGCATGGCGTGCAGCCGCGGGCTCAGCGCGAAGCCGCGCTCCGCGAGCGCGATGGCCGGCTGGAACAAGGTCTTCCATGGCAGCTTGCCGTGCTGGCGATGAGCGAGCTCGAGGGCGCGCAGCGTGCCCGGCACGCCCACCGAACGGCCGCCGACGACGCCCTGCATGAATCCCATGGGCTTGCCGTCCTTCATGAACAGGTCGGGCGTGGCCGCGGCGGGTGCCGTCTCGCGCCCGTCGAAGGCCTGCACGGCCTTGCCGTCGTAGTGCACGAGGAAGAGGCCCCCGCCGATGCCCGACGATTGAGGCTCGACGAGGCCCAGCACCATCTGCACCGCGATCGCCGCGTCCACGGCGCTGCCGCCCGCCTTGAGCACCTGGTAGCCCGCGTCGGTGGCCAGCGGATTGGCCGCCGCCACCATGAAGCGCTGCGCCGTCCACCCGGGCTTCTCGGTGTAGCCGCTGGCCGCCTCGGGTGCCCGCTGCGCGAGCTCGGGAGCCTGGTAGCGAAGCCCGCCGGGCGCAGTGGCGCAGGCGCCGAGCAGCGCGGTGAGCAGCCAGGCGCAGGCCAGGCGACGATGCAGCCTCATGAGGCCTCCTTCGGTGAGGACGGCGCGGACGGTGCCGCCGTGTGCAGCACGCGCTGCGGGAACGGAATCTCGATGCCCTCGGCGTCGAGCACGTCGAGCACGGCGAGATTCACTTCGGACTTCACCTGCCCCTGGCCGTTCTCGGGGTCGCCGATCCAGAACAGCAGCGCCAGGTCGATGCCATCGGCCGCGAAGCCGCTCAGTTGCGCTGCCGGCGCCGGATCCTCGAGCACCCGCGGCACGCGGCGCATCGCGTCGACCAGCTTGGGCTGCAGCGCCCGCACATCGGTGCCGTAGGCCACCTGCACCGTGCTCGTGATGAGCACCCGCGGGTCGGCCAGCGACGCGTTCTCGACGCGCTGGGTGATGAGGATCTCGTTGGGCACGATGGCCTCGCGCCCGCCCAGCGAGCGGATCACGGTGTAGCGCGTGCGGATGTCGGTGATGCGCCCCTCGAAGTTGTCGACCTTTACCATGTCGCCGATGCGCAGCGAGCGCTCGGCGAGGATCACGAAGCCGCTGACGTAGTTGGCCGCGACCTTCTGCAGGCCGAAGCCCAGGCCCACGCCCAGCGCACCGCCCAGAACGCCCAGCGCCGTGAGATCGATGCCCGCGGCCGACATGGCGAACAGCAGGCCGACGAACAGCAGCAGCGCGCGCACCACGTTGGCGGCGATCTTGCGCATCGACAGGTTGGTGGCGACGGCCCCCTTGATCAGATGGGCCTCGATGGCCGCGGAGATCCACAAGGCCAGCACCAGCACCACGATCGCCGACAGCGAGCCCTCGATGACGTTGCGCACCGAGATGCGCGTGGCACCCATCTTCCAGGCAATGCCGTCGAGCTCGTCCATCACCACCGGCAGCACGCCCGTGACCCACAGCACGACCCCGATCCAGGCGAGCCACGACACCGTGCGCTCGATGGCCCGCATCGCGCGCGAGCTGGGGAAGGCCGCCGTCAGCACCCGCACCATGAGGCGGATCACCACCAGCGAGATGAGCACCGGGATGGCGAGCTTGAAGACCGCGATCGGCACCCCGAACCAGGGCAGCGTCTCGCGTGCCACGAAGGCGAGCAGCAGCGACAGCACCGGGAACAGCACGCCGTCGAACACGTTGCGCCCGTACAGCACCGACGCCGGCTTGGCCTGCGTGCCGCGCAGCAGCCGCACCACCACCCAGGCCAGGCCCAGGCAGCCGGCGACGAGCGCCCATTCGGTGAGGGCCGCGGGGCGCAGCAGCGAATCGGCCAGGTCGCGCAGTTCGTTGGCCGTGAGCGGACGGGACATGGGCAGGGTCAGCGGGTGGTGTCGGCCCGCAACCTTAGCAGGAGCCTGGGCCGATTCAGAGATCCGTCAGCACCCGCAGGTGCACGGCGACGCTGCGGCCCAACGCCCCGAGCGCGTAGCCGCCCTCCAGGCAGGAGACGATGCGCCCTTGCGCGTGGCGCTGGGCGACGTCCTTGACCCGGCGGGTGATCCATTCGTAGTCAGCCTCGACCAGGCCGAGCTGGCCGAGGTCGTCCTCGCGGTGCGCGTCGAAGCCGGCCGAGATGAAGATCATCTGCGGGCGGAACGCCTCCAGGCGCGGCATCCACATCGCCTCGATCATCTCGCGCACCTCCAGGCCCTTGGTGTAGGGCGGGATCGGCACGTTGATCATGTTGGTGCCCTTGGGCACCGCGCCGCTGAACGGGTAGAGCGGGTGCTGGAAGATGCTCACCATCAGCACGCGCTCGTCGCCGGCGATGATGTCCTCGGTGCCGTTGCCGTGGTGGACGTCGAAGTCGACGATGGCCACCCGCTGCAGACCGCGCACGTCCAGCGCATGCCGTGCGGCAATCGCCACGTTGTTGAAGAAGCAAAAGCCCATTGCCTGGTCGCGCGTCGCGTGGTGGCCGGGCGGGCGCACCGCGCAGAACGCGGATTGCACCTCGCGATCGATGACCGCGTCGGTGGCTGCCACCGCGGCGCCCGCCGCCCGCAGCACCGCCGGCCAGGTCGCCGGGCAGGCGCTGGTGTCCGGATCGATCGCCCGGGACTCGCCGCTCTCGCGCACCTGTTCCAGCAGGTGGCGCAGCTCGGCGATGTAGGCACCCGAATGGGCGAGCTCGACGTCGCGCATGTCCACCGCCGGCGCATCGCGCATGTCCAGCGCGATGTCCAGGCCCGAGGCGCGCAGCTGGTCGGCGATGGCATCGAGCCGCTGCGGGCATTCGGGGTGGCCGCGGCCCATGTCGTGGAGCCGGCAGTCGGGGTGGGTGTAGAAGGCGGTGGACATCTTGAGGGCGGCACCCTGTTTTTCGGGTAAGGTCAGCTGCATGCCATCACCGCTTGCAGCCCAGCTCACCCGGCTCGTCGACCAGATTAGCACGATCATCGTCGGCAAACGTTCGCAGATCGAAGACTGCATCGCCTGCCTTCTTGCAGGAGGACACCTGCTCATCGAAGACGTTCCCGGGGTCGGCAAGACCACGCTCGCGCACGCGCTGGCGGTGTCCCTGGGCTTGCGCTTCTCGCGTGTGCAGTTCACCGCCGACCTGATGCCCTCCGACCTGATCGGGGTGGCGGTCTACGAGCGCAGCAAGGAGGCCTTCATCTTCCATCCCGGCCCGGTGTTCGCACAGGTGCTGCTGGCCGACGAGATCAATCGCGCCGGCCCCAAGACGCAGAGCGCGCTGCTCGAAGCCATGGAGGAGCAGCAGGTGTCCGTCGAGGGCGAGACGCGCGCCCTGCCGCGGCCCTTCTTCGTCATCGCCACGCAGAACCCGAGCGACCAGCTCGGCACCTACGCGCTGCCGGAGTCGCAGCTCGACCGCTTCCTCATGTGCATCACCCTCGGCTACCCGGACCGCCAGAGCGAGCGCGCCCTGCTCGCCGGCCAGGACCGGCGCGAGGCGATCCAGGGCCTGCAGGCGGTGATGACGCCCGCCGAGCTGCTGGCCGCGCAGAAGGCGGTGCTCGCGGTGCACGCCTCGGAGGCGCTGCTCGACTACCTGCAGGCGCTGATCGCGGCAACACGCTCGGGCGCTTGGTTCGTGGAGGGCCTCAGCCCGCGTGCCGGCATCGCGGTGCTGCGCGCGGCCAAGGCCCGGGCCCTGCTTGCCGAGCGCGACTACGTCGCGCCCGACGACGTGCAGGCCATCCTCGCGCAGGCGACGGCACACCGCCTGGTGCCGGTGGCCGGCGCGGGGCGCGGGCGCGTCGAGCAGGTGCGCGCCATGATGGAGGCGGTGCCCCTGCCCTGAACGCCAGGCCGACGCGATGAACCTCGCCGCCGTCTCGCCCGTTCGTTTCGTGCGCGGGCGCTTTCGCGCCTGGTGGCAGGCGCGCCTGCGACGCACCGACAGCGTGCTGCTCACTCAGCGCAACATCTACATCCTGCCCACCAAGGCGGGGCTGCTGTTCGCGATCACCCTGCTCACCCTGCTGGTCGCCTCGATCAACTACCAGCTCAATCTCGGCTACGTGCTCACCTTCTTGCTGGCCGGCAGCGGCGCAGTGTCGATCCACCTCACCCACAACACGCTGCGCGGACTGACGCTGCGCATCAAGCCGGTGGCGCCGGTGTTCGCGGGCGACGCGGCGACGCTGGAGGTGGTGCTCGCAAGCCCCGCGGGCGCTCGGCGCGGCATCGGGCTGAAGGTGGAGTCGGCTGCCGCCGCCACGCTCACCTGGGTCGACGTGCCGGCGGGCGGACAGGCGTCGGCGCACGTGAGCTTCGTGCCGCAGCGGCGCGGCCGCCACCACGTGCCCACGCTCAGCGCCGAGACGCGCTTCCCGCTCGGGCTGTTTCGTGCCTGGACCATCTGGCAGCCGGCCGGACAGGTGCTGGTCTATCCGAAGCCCGAGCGGCCCGCCGCGCCGTTGCCGCCGGCGCGTGCGGTGCCCGGCGGGCCCACCCGCATCCACTGGCCCCAGGGCGGCGAGATGGAAGGCATCCGTGCCTACCGGCGCGGCGACCCGCTGAAGATGGTGTACTGGAAGAAGGCAGCCAAAGCCATGGAAGCCGGCGGCGAGCTGGTCAGCCGCGACACCAGCGCCTCGGCGCAGCACGAGCTGTGGCTGGACTGGCAGGCCTGCGGCCCGCTCGCGCCCGAGGACCGGCTCTCGCGGCTGGCGGCATGGATCCTGTCGGCCGAGCGCGCGGGCATCGACCACGGCCTCAGGCTGCCCGGCGTCGAATTGCCGCGCGGCCACGGCGAGGCACATCGGCGCGCCGGCCTGGAGGCGCTCGCGCTGTGGAGCTGAGGCCCCTGCAACGCTGGCGCCACCTGCCGCGCGAGACGCGCGACACGCTGTTCCTGCTGGCCGTCATCGCGTGGACGCTGCTGCCGCACCTGTCGCACCTGCCGTGGTGGTGCGTGCTGCTGACCGCCGTGGTGCTCGCCTGGCGCACCCAGCTCGCGCTCGTCAATGGCCCGCTGCCTGGCCGCTGGTGGCTGGTGCTGCTGCTCGTCGTGGCCACGGGACTCACCTTGTGGACCTACCGCAGCCTGCTCGGCAAGGAGCCCGGCGTCACCATGGCGGTCGTGCTGATGGCATTGAAGACGCTCGAACTGCGCGCGCGGCGCGACGCCTTCGTGGTGTTCTTTCTCGGCTTCTTCATCGTCCTCACCCACTTCCTCTATTCCCAGTCGCTGCCGGTGGCGGCGGCGATGCTGGTGTCGGTGTGGGGCCTGTTGACGGCGCTGGTGCTGGCGCACATGCCGGTGGGGCAGCCCGGTCTGCGTCACGCGGGCCGGCTGGCGGCGCGCACGGCGTTGCTGGGTGCACCGATCATGGCGCTGCTGTTCTTGCTGTTCCCGCGCATCGGGCCGTTGTGGGGCGTGCCGCAGGACGGCATGGCGAGCATCGGCTTGTCGAACACCATGCACATGGGGTCGGTGGCCGAGGTGGCGCAAGACGACAGCGTCGCCCTGCGGCTGCGCTTTCGCGACCGCGTGCCGGCGCCGCAATCGATGTACTTTCGCGGACCGGTGCTGACCGTGTTCGACGGCCGCAACTGGACGCCGCTGCCGCGGCGGCAGATCGAGCTGCGCGCGTCGCCGCCCGATCTGCGCGTGCGCGGCGCGGCGCTGCACTACGAGATGACACTGGAGCCGCCACGCCTGGCCATGCTGCCGCTGCTGGAGGCCACCGTGGCCGCCCCGTCGATCGAAGGATTCCAGGTCGCGGCGCGCGAGGACATGCAGTGGGTGACCGACCGCCCCGTCTTCGAGCGGCTGCGCTTCGAGGCGCAGGCCTACACCGATTTCCACCAGGGCACGGCGAGCTCGTCGGCGTTCGCCTTGCAGGAGGCGCTGGCCCTTCCGCCCGGCTTCAATCCGAGGACCATCGCCTGGGCGGCAGCGCTTCGCAGCGAGCCGCGCTACGCCCAGGCCGATGCGCGCACGCTGGCCGCCGCCGTGCTGGAGCACATCCGGCGCGGCGGCTACACCTACACGCTGGCGCCGGGCACGTATGGCGATGCGGATCCCGCCGGCGCCATCGACGAGTTCTGGCTCGACCGCAAGCTGGGCTTCTGCGAGCACTTCGCCGCTGCCTTCGTCGTCGTGATGCGCTCGATGAACGTGCCGGCGCGCGTCGTCACCGGCTACCAAGGCGCCGACCCGCTGCCGCAGGACGGCTACACCATCGTGCGCCAGAGCGACGCCCACGCCTGGGCCGAGTACTGGCAAGCCGGGGTGGGCTGGCTGCGTGCGGACCCCACCGCGGCCGTGGCGCCCGACCGTGTGCTGCGCAGCCGGCGGCTGGCGCCGGCGCCCGGCCTCGTGGCGGGCGCGATCGGCACCGTGAACCCCGCACTTCTGTCGCGCCTGCGTGGCACGTGGGAGGCGATGAACAACCGTTGGAACCAGTGGGTGCTGAACTACTCGCGCGGCCAGCAACTGGACCTGCTGAAGAACCTCGGGTACCAGTCGCCCAGCTGGGAAGACCTGTCGCTGCTGCTCATCGGCACCTTGAGTTCGCTGGCGCTCACCGGCGCGGCATGGGCGTGGTGGGACCGGCACCGGGTGGACCCGTGGGTGCGCCAGATGGACAGCATCCGACGGGCATTGCGCTCGCTGCATGTCGACGCCGCCTCGCACGACGCGCCGCGCGCGCTTGCCAAGCGCGTGCAGCAGCAACTCGGCACGGCCGGCGAGGCGCTGTCCGCCATGCTCCTGCACATCGAGCAGCAGCGCTACGGCCGCCTCGCCGCCGCACGCCCCGACGGCGCGCTGACGCGCCGCTTCGCCGCAGCGGCGCGCCAACTGCGCCGGAACCGATGAACGCCGTTTCCCTCTCACCTCCCGCCATGTCCACCGATCGTTCCTCCTTCTTGCCATTCGCCTGCATCGCCGCCTTGGTCGCTGCCGCTTGCCTCGCCTGGATGCCGCCTGCCGAGGCCAAGGCCCGCAAGGGCACCCCCGTGCTGCCCGACGAGGCACCCGACGTGGTCGTCTACGGCACGCGCGAAGACGTGATGCGCTTCGGCGCGGAGGCCGCCGAGCGGCACGCCTTCGACATGCAATGGGTGCTGTCGGCGCTGACACAGGCGCGCTTCGTGCCGAACGTGGCCAAGCTGATCATGCCGCCGCCGGCCGGCACGGCGAAGAACTGGGTCGCCTATCGCGCCCGCTTCGTGGAGCCACGCCGCATTGCCGCCGGCGTGGCGTTCTGGAACGCCAACGAGGAATGGCTGAAGCTGGCACAGCAGCGCTACGGCGTGCCGCCGGAGATCATCGTCGGCATCGTGGGGGTCGAGACGATCTATGGCCAGCAGATGGGCAACTTCCGCGTCATCGACGCGCTGGCGACGCTGAGCTTCGACTTTCCCAGCGGCCGCAGCGACCGCAGCGCGTTCTTCCGCGGTGAATTGGAGAAGTACCTCATGCTCTGCCAGCGCGAAGGCATCGATCCGCTGGCCTGGCGCGGCAGCTATGCCGGGGCGATCGGCATGCCGCAGTTCATGCCCTCGAGCATCCTCGCGCACGCGGTGGACTTCGACGGCGACGAGCACATCGACCTGCACAACGACGCCGCGGACGTGATCGGCAGCGTCGCCAGCTTCCTCTACGACGCGGGCTGGCAGCGGGGCCTGCCCGTGACCTTCGAAGTGGCCACCCCGGTGGACAGCCGCGAGCGCGCCCTGCTGCTCGGGCCGGACATCCTCCCCACGTTCAGTGCCAAGGAGTTCACCGAGCACGGCGCCGTGCTGGACAAGGCCGCGACGGGCTACGAGGGCAAGCTCGCGCTGGTGGAGTTGCAAAACGGCGACGCCGCGCCGAGCTACGTCGCGGGCACCGCGAACTTCTACGCGCTCACGCGCTACAACTGGTCGAGCTACTACGCGATGGCGGTCATTTCGCTGGGCGAGGCAGTGAAGCGGCAGCGCGGACCCTGACCCACGCCGCCGGGCGGCCAGCTCAAGGCAGGGGCGCGAGCAGGAAGGCCACCACGGAGACCATGGCGGCCAGGATGATCCAGCCCAGTGCCGGCCAAGCGTTGTCCATCCCGTCGTCGTCGAGAAAGTGGTTCTGCGTACTCATCGCGTATCTCCTGAATGCCTTTTGAGGGCTCCCAGGCGCTGAAATCGCTGGGATCACAGGGAAATACGCAGAGGAGCGCGCCAACAGGACAGCGACGGACGCGCGCTGTCACCTGTCGATGCGCGTCTCCTGCTTCGCGCCCAGGCGCTTGCAGAGCCAACATGCCAGGAGCGCCCCGATCAGCCCCCCCAAAAGCCCGCCGCCGAAGGCATAGAGCTCGATGTGCGGCGCACCACTCTGTGCATACGCAGCGATAGGCGCGACCAGAATGACCGCAGCGCCCGACCGTTTCGTCCCTGTCCTCATGTGTTCTCCTCGTTCAGGTGAAGAAATCCATGGCCGTCGTCGAACGAACGGCATCCTTGGCCGCAGATGCCCCTGTCCTTGCCCGTTCGATCTCGCCCAGAAGGGCTTGGAGCCTGAGATAGGTCGGCGCAGCGACGCCCATCGCCTTGCGAACGACAGGCTCGGCCTGCTTGACGACGGCGAGGGCGTCATTGTGCCGCCCCACCGCGTTGAGCGATATCGCCGCATTGAGCGAAAGTAAAGCCGCTGAAAGATCATCGGGCCCCACCAGCTTCGTCATGTCGGCCTCGCCGGCCGCCGTCGCCTGAAGCGCCTCGTCGGCACGCCCTTGCATCAACAAGGCGACTCCCTGCAGGGATTTCGCCAGGGCGGCGAGCCTCGTCACCTGCCGCGAGCCGTCGTCTCGGCGTTGAAGGTCGAGCGCTTGACCGATCCAACGCTGGGCGCCCAGCGGATCCCGCTCGCGCAACCGCGCCTCCGCCAGAGTCAAGAGCGCCTTGGTTCGAAAACTCCGACTGAGCCCGGATTTGGCGCCGGGCTCGACCAGCGATGCGACCCGGCCATACCATTGCGCCGTCAGGTCCGGCAACCTCATCGCCGATGCCAGTCTCAGGATCAGCAGCGACGTCCCCGACCCCAATGCCGGTGCCTTGTCATCGTCCGCAATGACTTTCAGCGTCGGCAAGTCTTCGAGTGCCTGCTGCGCCTTCCCCATCAAGAGCATCGCATTGACTTTGGAATACTCGAGTTCCCTGCACTCGCCATGATTCGGCCCCAGGTCGGCGACACACTTCGGCAAAGAAGCGAGCACATGGTCGAGCGATTCGGCGACGCGGCCAGCGCTCAGCAACAGGTCTGCCCGATCTCTGGCGAGCGCAGCCATTCCGACGGCCCCAACTCCGGCAGTCTTGCGTGAAGTCTCTTCGAGTTCCCGCAGCAACCGCATTGCTGCATCGAAATCGCGAGACTCCCGCTCGGCGTAGAACCGGCCGCGCAGCGCATCGATCGTCATGAGGTGATACGGGCCAAACGCCTTGAGTGCCTGCGCATGGCTGTTCAGGAAGAACTCCTTCGCGCGTGCTGGCTCGCGATGCGCGAACGCGATCCATCCCTCGACCTCGTTCATGCGGGCGTTCAACTCCAGATCGTCGACGGGCCGCCCGGGAACGCTCTTGGCTTCTCGCAGCGCCATCGCGGCCAGATTCATGTCGCCAATGCGAACCAACGAATTGGCCTGCGCCGTTCGCGCCAGCGCGGCTTCCCTGGACATGCCAAGCTCTGCATGGATCCGCGCGGCCGCCGCGAAGGTACTGTCCGCACCGACGTACTCGCCCATGTCCCACTGAATCTTTGCGATGCCGTCTAGGAGCTCGGCCTGGAGCCGCGGCTGCTTCGACATCCGGGTCATCACGTCATTGCGCCCCGTTTCGAGCAACTCCCTGGCCGTGATATCGGCCCCCCGCGCCTTTTCCTGATCGGCGCGCTTGAACAGGCTCAGCATGAAATCGCGAGCTGCCCCGGCTCGGGCCGACTCCTCGCGGGCCTGGAGCCCCAGCACCACCGCGACACCGGCCACGACAGCGAGCGAAACGATCGCCGACGCGCTCAACGCGACGCCCAGCCGGTGCCGGGCGGTGAACTTGCGCACCCGGTACCAGGCGCCCGGCGCGCGCGCCAGAACGGCCTCGCCCGCCAGCCAACGGTCGATGTCTGCCAGCAGCGCGTCCACCGACGAGTACCGCGACGCGGCCTGTTTGCCGAGGCAACGCAGCGCGATCGCGTCGAGCTCGGGCGACAACGTGCGTGCCAATCCCTTGACCGTCGTTCCGCGCGCTTGCGCGTTCGCTTCCGTCGGCCCCCTGCGGCTCATCGCCCGCGGCTCGACCTCCAGGATCGCGTGCTCCAGCTGCGCAGCCGACTCGACCTTCAGCTCGTAGGGCCGTTCCCCGCACATCAACTCGTAGAAGACGACGCCGAGCGAGTAGACGTCGCAGG
>DATFAY010000230.1:0-13029 GCA_035254085.1 Piscinibacter sp. | reverse complement strand
TCCAAGGTGACGACGTCGCCGGTGACCGTGAGCGTCGCGCTCGATACCGCGTCCATGACGAAGGCCATCGGCGACTTCGCCAAGGCCTACAGCGACATGAACGGCTACATCACCGCGCAGACCAAGTACGACGCGGCGACGAAGAAGGCGGCCGCGCTGCAGGGCGACCGCTCGACCCTCACCTTGCAGAGCAACCTGCGCGCGGTGTTCCTCGGCAGCAGCAGCGCCTCGCCGATGTACGCGAGCCTGTCGTCCATCGGCGTGCAGGTGCAGGCCGACGGCACGCTCAAGGTCGACAGCACCAAGCTGTCCGCCGCGATGGCCAACCCCAGCGAGGTGGCCAAGCTGTTCAGCAACGACTCGGCCGACCCCAACCAGCAAGGCTTCGCCGTGCGCGCCAAGGCCATGGCCGACCACATGACGGCCAGCGACGGCAGCATCAGCACGCGCACCCAGAGCCTGCGCGACAGCATCAAGCGCAACGCCAGCGACCAGCAGCGTCTCGAGGACCGCGTCGCGATGACGAAGGCGCGCCTGATGAAGCAGTACACCGCCTTGGATACCCAGCTCGGCCAGATGAGCGGCATCGGCAGCTCGCTCACCCAGTCGCTCACCGCCTTGAACAACCTCGCCACGAGCATCGCCAAGGGAGGGTGATGCGCCTGGCGCACCGGCCGCCGCCGATGGCCCTCGCGGGCTCGGCGGCGTTTTCACGTCTTGAGCGCTCAAAACGGCGAAATACCGGGTGCAACGGCTGCAAACGGATGCAAGTCGGCCTTCAAGTTGCCGGTCGCGCAAGCCGATATCCCACACAACCAGTCACCGAGTAGAGCACCATGTTCGCAGCACATCGCAACCACGCCCAAGCCTACCGGCAGGTCCACGTCGACGCGTCGGTCGAGGGCGCCGACCCGCACCAGCTCGTCAGGCTGCTGCTGGACGCCGCCATCGATTCGATCGGCCTGGCCGCCGCGGCCACCGAGCGCCGCGACTTCGCGGCCAAGGGTCGCTCGATCGGGCGCGCAGCAAGCATCCTCGACGAGGGCCTGCGCGGCGCGTTGGACATGCAGGCCGGCGGCGCGGTGGCGACCACGCTGCACGACCTGTACAGCTGCGTGCTCCTGCGGCTGACGGAAGCCAACCTGAAGAACGACGCCGCCCAGTTGCGCGATTGCGCGCAGCTCCTCGTCCCGCTGCGCGACGCGTGGCAGGCCATCCGCCCGCAACGCGCCGCCGCCTGAGGCCGCACGCCCATGTTCGCAGCAGGAACCCCCATGAACCCCGTACTCCTGAACTACTACGAGGCGATCGAGAAGGCCAGCCAGGACATGCTGGAGGCCGCGCGCGCAGGCAACTGGGACCACGTCGTCAAGCTCGAGGGCGCCTGCGCCCTGCTCATCTCGCAGCTCAAGCACGCCGCCTCGACCCAGGGCCTCGGCCCCGAGGAAGCGCAGCTGAAGACCCGTATCATGCAGCGCATTCTCATCAACGACGCCGAGATCCGCCAACTCGCCGAGCCGTGGCTCGAAGACCTGGACAACATGCTGGCGGGGCGCCCCAAGACGCTGCACTAGGTCCGGCAGCAACGCATCCCATGGACACGCTGCCGATGCCACTTTCCGGCTTGCCCGCGAGCAGCCTGGACGACTTTCGCATCACCGCCCCGGCGGAGATCGCGGCCATGCTCAAGCGCCTGGCCGACGCCAACGTTCACGTCGGCCTGAACGCCCCCAGCGGCACCTCGATCACCGCGACCATCTGGGCGATCGACCCGGAGCACGGCATGCTGAGCTTCAGCCTGGTCGACAAGGACCCGCAGCTCGACGCCGTGGTCGAGTGCGACGAAGCGGTGGTGGTCGGTTACCTCGACAGCGTCAAGCTGCAGTTCGACGTCGACAAGCTGGTGCTCGTGCACAGCGGCAACATCGTCGCGCTCAAGGCCTCGTTCCCGCGCGAGATGTTCCGCTTCCAGCGTCGCAGCGGCTACCGCGTGCGGCCGCTCGTGCGCACCAGCCCGGTGGCGACGCTGCGCCACCCGATGATCCCGGACATGCAGCTCGACCTGCGGGTACTCGACATCAGCATCGGCGGGTGTGCGCTCTTCCTGCCGAACGATGTGCCGCCGCTGGATCCCGGCGTGCTGATGAACGGGGTGGTGATCGACCTGGATGCCGATACGCGGGTGCATACGGGGCTGCGGTTGCAGCATGTGACTTCGCTCAATCCCGAGTCGGGGGGGGTTCGGCTCGGGTGCGAGATGGTCGGCGCGGGGCCTGAGGGCTTGCGTGCCCTGCAACGCTATATTGATCAGACGCAGAAGCGGCGGAGGTTGTTGTCGCTGGATTGATTGGTGGCTGCTTGCCACGGGGCCCGGGTCCCGCCCCGGGGGGCGGGTAACTTTCTTTTGCTGGCTCAAAAGAAAGTCACCAAAGAAAAGAGCCCAAATACCCATTTGACCTGAGCATTCGCGCAGTAATTGGCTTGGCTAATGAAGTGCGGTGCTGGCTTGGATCGTTGAGCAGTCCATAAGCGGAAGGGTGTGGCACGGACCGTGCCGAACCTTTCCGGCCCTGGACTGCTCAGGTATTTCGATCAAGCACGAGCGTCATTAGCCAAGCCAATTACAGGACATCCTCTGTGTCCAGATCGTATTGAGGCCCTCTTCTTTGGTGACTTTCTTCTGGGCCAACAGAAGAAAGTTACCCGCCCCCCGGGGCGGAATCCCGGGCCTCTGCCGGGGCGAAACCCAAGAAATAGCCCCCCACTTCCCCTCTCATCCGGCTCAAGCCGCCCCCCCGCCCCGGAACAATGACGAAGCGCCCGCAAGCCGCGGCGCTTCGCCATGGCAGAAGACAACCCATCCGACCGCAACCTACCGGCCTCGCAACGCAAGCTCCAGAAGGCGCGCGAGGAAGGCCAGGTCGCGCGCTCGCGTGACCTCGGTCACTTCGGGGCGATCGCGGCCGGCGGAGCGGTGCTGGTGGCGCTGGCGCCGCAGCTCACCGCCTGGCTGCAGCAACTGCTGGCCGACGCGCTGCGCTTCGACCACGCGGCGAGCACACGCCCCGAGCTGATGCTCGAGCGCCTGGGCTCGATGGGCCAGGCGCTGCTGTGGGTGCTGCTGCCGCTGGGCGCGGTGATGGCGCTGGTGGCCGTCGCCGCCGGCGTGCTGATCGGCGGCTGGAACTGGACGCTCAAGCCGCTGGTGCCCAAGTTCGACAAGCTCAACCCGATCGCCGGGCTGCCGCGGCTGTTCTCCAAGCAGCAGCTCATCGACGCGCTCAAGGCCTGCCTGCTGGCGCTGGTGCTGGGAGTCATCGGCGCCTTCTACCTGCGCGGCCACATCGACAGCTTCAGCGGCGCGATCGAACTGCCGCTGCCGGCGGCGCTGCAGCACGTGGGCAGCACGGTGCTGGGCGGATTGCTGCTGCTGCTGCTGGCGCTGGCGATCTTCGCGGCGGTGGACGCGCCGCTGCAGCGCCACCTGCACGCCACGCGGCTCAAGATGAGCCACCAGGAGCGCAAGCAGGAGCACAAGGAGATCGAGGGCAACGCCGAGGTCAAGGCCAAGATCAAGGTGCGCATGCGCGAGATGTCGCGCCGTCGCATGCTCTCTGCGGTGCCCAAGGCCGATCTGGTGGTGATGAACCCGACCCACTACGCGGTGGCGCTCAAGTACGACGACGCCAAGATGGCCGCGCCGCGGGTGGTCGCCAAGGGCGCCGACCTGCTGGCGATGTCGATCCGCGACACCGCGAAGGCGAGCAAGGTGCCGGTGCTGCAGGCCCCGGTGCTCGCGCGCGCCCTGTACGCCCATGCCGAGATCGACCGCGAGATCCCGGCGGCACTCTTTGCCGCGGTGGCGCAGGTGCTGGCCTATGTCTACCAGCTGCGTGCCGCGATGAGCGGGCAGGTGCCCATGCCGGGTGAACTGCCCGCGCTCAACGTGCCGGCCGAGCTCGATCCGCACCACAAGACGGAGTCTGACGAATGAACGCGCTGATGCAGCAGATGCAGAAGTGGCTGGGCCCGAACGCCGGCGCCATCCGCGCCCTGATGGCGCCGCTGTTCATCATCATGGTGCTGTCCATGATGGTGCTGCCGCTGCCGCCGTTCGCGCTGGACCTGCTGTTCACCTTCAACATCGCGATGGCGCTGATGGTGATGATGGTCGCGGCCTACATGATCCGGCCGCTCGACTTCGCTGCCTTCCCGAGCGTGATCCTGCTCACCACGCTGCTGCGCCTTTCGCTCAACGTGGCGTCCACGCGCGTCGTCCTGCTCGAGGGCCACACCGGCCCGGGCGCGGCCGGCGCCGTGATCGAGTCCTTCGGCCACTTCCTGATCGGCGGCAACTTCGCGGTCGGCCTGATCGTGTTCGCGATCCTGGTGGTCATCAACTTCGTGGTGGTGACCAAGGGCGCCGAGCGCATCGCCGAAGTCGGTGCGCGCTTCACCCTGGACGCGATGCCCGGCAAGCAGATGGCGATCGACGCCGACCTGAACGCCGGCCTCATCAACGAGAAGGAAGCCAAGAAGCGCCGCGCCGAAGTGGGCGAGGAGGCGGAGTTCTTCGGCTCGATGGACGGTGCCTCCAAGTACGTGCGCGGCGACGCGATGGCGGGCCTGTTGATCCTGTTCATCAACATCATCGGCGGCTTCGTGATCGGCGTGGCGCAGCACGACCTGAGCGCCTCGGACGCAGCCAACAGCTACATCCTGCTGGCGGTGGGCGACGCGCTGGTGGCGCAGATCCCGGCGCTCCTGATCTCGGTGGCGGCGGCGATGGTGGTGTCGCGCGTCGGCAAGGAGAACGACGTCGGCAGCCAGATCGCCAAGCAGGTCTTCAATTCGCCGCGCTCGCTGGCGATCGTCTCCGGCGTGATCGGCGCGCTCGGGATCATCCCCGGCATGCCGCACCTCGTGTTCCTCCTGATCTCCTGCGCGCTGGGCTACGGCGCGTGGTGGATGCGCGAGCGCGACCGGCGCATCGCGGCCGCGCCGCCGCCGCCGCGCGAGCTGCCCCCGGCCAATGCCGAGGCCAGCTGGGACGACCTGCAGCCGGTGGACACGCTGGGCCTGGAAGTGGGTTACCGCCTCATCTCGCTGGTGGACAAGGCGCGTGACGGCGACCTGCTGGCGCGCATCAAGGGCGTGCGCAAGAAGTTCGCGCAGGACGTCGGCTTCCTGCCGCCGCCGGTGCACATCCGCGACAACCTCGAACTCAAGCCCAGCATGTACCGCCTGACGCTGCGCGGCGCGGTGGTGGGCGAGGGCGAGGCCTTCCCCGGCATGTGGCTGGCCATCAACCCGGGCGGCGCCACCACGCAGCTGATCGGCACGGCGACCAAGGACCCGGCCTTCGGCCTGCCGGCGGTGTGGATCGAGGAACGTCAGCGCGAGGCGGCGCAGATGTCGGGCTTCACCGTGGTCGACTGCTCGACGGTGGTCGCCACGCACCTGTCGCACCTGATGCAGCTGCATGCCGCCAAGCTGCTGGGCCGCGTCGAGACGCAGCAACTGGTGGAGCACGTGACCAAGCTCGCGCCCAAGCTGATCGAGGACGTGGTGCCCAAGATGGTGGGCATCCCCACGCTGCAGAAGGTGCTGCAGCTGCTGCTGGAAGAGGGCGTGCACATCCGCGACATGCGCTCGATCGTCGAGAGCCTGGCCGAGCATGCGGCCACGGTCACCGACCCGAACGAGCTGGCGCGGCGCATCCGCATCCACCTGGCGCCCAGCATCGTGCACCAGATCTACGGGCCGACCCGCGAGCTCGACGTGATCGCGCTCGAGCCCGAGCTGGAGCGGCTGGTCACGCAGGCGCTCAATTCGCCCCATGGCGCGGCGCTCGATCCGGGCGTGGCCGACACCCTCACGCGCAGCGCCGCCGAGTCGGCCAAGCGCCAGGAGGACATGGGCGTGCCGGCCTGCCTGCTGGTGCCCGACCTGATCCGCGCGCCCATGGCCCGGCTGCTCAAGCGCGCGGCGCCGCGGCTGCGCGTGCTGGGCCACAGCGAGATCCCCGAGACGCATTCGATCCGCATCGGCTCGATCATCGGCGGCGCGGCGTAGCCGCGCCGCCGATGATGGCGCTGAACACCGCTCCCCCCAGCCCCCTCCGGGAGGGGGCTCCAGCTTGAGTGACGAGCCGGGCTGCGCCCGGCGCAAGGGCGGGCACGGCGCGGCGAAGACGGACGCTTTTCACCCTCTTATCGCGCTTAAGTTTCGGGGGGCGGCCGGAACAATGTCGAAACACCAAGTCACGTTTCGACCATGACGACCCACCACGCTGGCCCGAACCCTTTGCCAATTGATCGGCAATCGACCGGCTCATCGTCGGACCGCGGCGCGGCGCGCTGCTCGAAACTGACTCAAGTTTCCGAACCATCGACCGACTCGACCTTGCGGGCCACGACATGAACGTCAAACGCTTCACAGCGCGCACCTCGCGCGATGCCTTGAACCTGGTGCGCCAGTCGCTGGGCGACGACGCGGTCGTGCTCTCGACCAAGCCCTGCGCCGAGGGCGTCGAGGTGCTGGCCATGGCGCCCGAAAGCATGGCGCAGATCGAGCGCATGTCCGCCGCGAGCGCACCGGCCGCGCCGCGTGCCGCGTCGGCCAAGGCCGCGCCGCCCGCCGTCGCCGAGGTGCAAAAGGACGTCGAGCAGTTGTCGATGAGCACGCTGTCGTTCCAGGACTACGTGCGCGAGCGCATGCTCAAGCGGCGCCAGGCCGCGCTCAAGGCCGAGGCGCCGGCGGCCGAGCCGGCGCGGGTCGAACCCGAGATGACTCCCCTGCAGGCCAAGCTGAGCGCGCGCATGAATGCGCCGGCCGCGCAGCCGGCGCAGGTCGCGCAGGCCGCGCAGACCGTGCTGCAGGCCACGCCGGTGCTGCGCGAGGAAGTGCGCGCCGCCGCCGAGATCCATGTGCCCTCGCTGGCCGACGCGGCCGCCGAGGGCGCACGCGCGCATCGCCACGCCGACGAGCAGGCGCAGCGCCGCGAGCTGGAGATGATGAACGAGCTGCGCTCGATGAAAGGCCTGATCGAGGAGCGCTTCGGCGCGCTCGCCTTCATGGAGAAGCTGCAGCGCCAGCCGGCGCAGGCGCGCCTGTCCCAGAAGCTGCTCGACTGCGGTTTCTCGCCCGCCCTGATCCGCAAGCTGGCCGAGAGCCTGAGCCCCGACGTGGCCGACGAGCAGGCCTGGGCGGCGGGCGTTCTCGAGCGCAACCTGCAGACCGGCGAGGCCGAGGTCGCGCTGGAAGACCAGGGCGGCGTCTACGCGCTCGTGGGCTCCACCGGCGTGGGCAAGACCACCAGCACCGCCAAGCTCGCCGCGGCCTTCGCCACCAAGTACGGCGCCGCCAACCTCGGGCTGGTCACGCTCGATGCCTACCGCGTCGGCGCGCACGAGCAGCTGCGCACCTACGGCCGCATCCTGGGCGTGCCGGTGCACACCGCGCACGACCGCGCCTCGCTCGAGGATCTGCTCGACCTGCTGGCCGCCAAGAAGATGGTGCTGATCGACACCGCCGGCATGGCGCAGCGCGACAGCCGCACGCGCGAGCTGCTCGACATGCTGGGCCACCGCTCGATCCAGAAGCTGGTCGTCGTCAACGCCGCGCAGCAAGGCGAGACGATCGAGGACGTGCTCATCTCCTACCGCGCCAGCCTGGCGCGCGGCGTGATCCTGTCGAAGATGGACGAGGCAGTGAAGCTCGGCCCCGCGCTGGACGCGCTGATCCGCCATCGGCTGAAGGTCGTCGGCGTGGCCAACGGCCAGCGCGTGCCCGAGGACTGGCACCGCCTGTCCTCGCACGCCCTGGTGCACCGCGCGCTGCGCCCCACCGCGGGCACGGCCTACCGCATGGATGCAGGCGACATGAACCTCGTGTTCGCCGCCACGCCGCTGCGCGCCGCCGCGCCCGGCGCCTTGCACGCCTGATCCCAAGAACGACATACAAAAAGACGACGATGCCCGGACTTCATTCCCGCCCCGTCCCGCTCGACCAGGCCGACGGCCTGCGGCGGCTGTTCGCCCACGCGCGCGTGCGCTTCGTGCCGGTCGCGTCCAACCCGCATGCCGCGTTCGGCGGCGTGATGCTGGAACGGCTGTGCGCGGCCTTCGCCGAGCACGGCAAGCACACGCTGGTGGTCGACGCCGGCGAGCGCTCGCCGCTGCACGCCGAGATGGCGACGATGGAGATGTCCGAGTGCATCGAGACGCTGTCGCGGCAGGTCTCGTACCTGGCCGCGCGCGGCCTGCCGATCAAGTTCGTCGACACCCACGGGTCGACCTCGTCCTTCCTGCAGGCCGTGTCCGACGCCGCGCCGAAGGCCGACGTGGTGCTGATCCATGCCTCGGCCAGCGAGCTGTGCCGACTGTTCGCGCGCAGCGAGGCGCGCCCGCTGCTGCTGGCCGATGACCGGCCCGCGAGCGTGACCCACGCCTATGCCGCGATGAAGCTGATGACCCAGCGCGCCGGCCTGGTGGTGCACGACCTGCTGCTGTCGGCCGCCCCGAGCTCGCCGCGCGCCGAGCGCATCGCGATGCAGATCGCCACCTGCGCCGATGACTTCCTCGGCGCCGTGCTGCGCGACTGGGTGCAGCTCGACCCCGCCACCGACGCGAACGAGCCGCCGACGCCCGCATTGCGGCGCTGGGCGCGCGACACCCTGCAGCCGAGTTTCGGGGCGATCGACTACACGCCTTCGATGGCTGCCGCCGGCGCGCACGCCCCGGCCATGAACTGATCCGCGGAGCCTTCCATGTACACCGCCAAAGGCCGACTCGACGTCAGCTCGATGCTCAAGCAGTACAGCCCGCTGGTGCGCCGCCTCGCGCACCAGATGATCGCGAAGCTGCCGGCCAACGTCGAGATCGATGACCTCATCCAGGTCGGCATGATCGGCCTCACCGACGCGCTATCGCGTTTCGACGCCGCGCAGGGCGTGCAGTTCGAGACCTTCGCCACGCAGCGCATCCGCGGCGCGATGCTCGACGAGCTGCGCGGCAACGACTACCTCTCGCGCGGCACGCGCAAGCAGCAGCGCAGCATCGAGGCCGCGGTGCACAAGCTGGAGCAGAAGCTCGGGCGCGCGCCCGCCGAAAGCGAGATCGCCAAGGAGATGGGCATCTCTTTGTCCGAATACCAGGAACTACTTGGCAAAGTGCGCGGCACACAGCTGGTTTACCTGGAAGACATGTCCGGCGATGAGGGCGATAACGACTATCTGGACAGGCACGTCGCCGACGAGGGCTTCAACCCTCTCGCGCAGCTGCAGGATCGGCGCATGCGCGAGGCGCTGATCGAGGCGATCAAGTCGCTGCCGGAACGCGAGCAATACGTGATGAGCATGTATTACGAGCACGACATGAACCTGAAGGAAATCGCGGCGGTGCTGAAAGTCACCGAATCGCGGGTGTGCCAGCTTCACAGCCAGTCCATCGCGCGGCTGCGTGTGAAGCTGCGCGAGTATTGAAAAGAGGATCCACCATGTTTGCATCGTTCAAGCGCAGCAAGGGCACCCCCGCCGAGCCGGTGCCGCAGCCGTCGCAGGCGGACGACTCGCTCGACGTGCGCGCCGCCGTCGACTCGATCGGCAAGCAGGCGTCCAACATGGGGCGCGAGGCGGCCGAATGCCGCGGCCTGATGGAGGACACGCAGAAGGTTTCGGCGCGCCAGGCTCAGACGCTGAATGCGCTGGCCGGCGAGGTGAGCGAGATCACCCGCGCGCAGGACGTGATCAGCGGCGTGTCGCAAGGCAGCCTCGCGGCCGTCGAGCGCGCGCGCAAGGCGGTCGAGGAAGTCGGCAGCGGCGTGACGGCCATCGTCTCGACGCTGCGCGAGGTGTCTCAGGCAGCCAACGCGATCACCAAGATCGCGCTGCAGACGCGGCTGGTGGCGTTCAACGCCTCCGTCGAGGCCAAGCGCGCCGGCGAGGCGGGCCGCGGCTTCGGCGTGGTCGCCGATGCCGTCAAGGACCTGGCCGCCAAGGTGGAGACCTCGTCCAAGGAAATCATGAGCACCGTGGGCGAGCTCGACGCGCGCATCGACGCGCTCTCGCGCGAGATCCGCGTTCCAGACACCCAGGACACCGCGGCGCAGGGCGGCTTCCACCGCGCGCTCGCCGACGTGCAAAGCGGCGTCGCGAGCATCAACGCCGCGGCAGAGCAAAGCCGCGCCATCTGCGCGCAGCTGAACACCCAGATGGCAGCCGTCGAGGCGGAGATCCACCAGACCGGCCGCGCGCTGGACACCGCGCTCGAGCGCAGCGAGTCCTTCCTGAAGGTCTCGGAGAACCTGATCGACCTCGTTTGCCATTGCGGCATCGAGACCGAGGACACGCCCTACATCGCGGCGGCGCAGGACGCGGCCGCGCAGATCAGCAAGCTGCTCGAGGATTCGGTGCGCACCGGCACCATCACCATGGCCGACCTGTTCGACGAGCAGTACCGCCCGATTCCCAACACCAACCCGCAGCAGCACCTCACGCGCTTCGTCGACCTGACCGACCGGCTGCTGCCGCAGGTGCAGGAGAAGCTGCTCGCGATCAGCCCCAAGGTGGTGTTCGGCATCGCCTCGGACCGCAACGGCTACATCCCGACCCACAACAAGAAGTACTGCCATCCGCAGCGCGGCGACGCGCTGTGGGACGCCGCCAACAGCCGCTATCGCCGCATCTTCAACGACCGCACGGGGCTGTCCTCGTCGCGCAACCAGCGGCCCTTCCTCCTGCAGACCTACCGGCGCGACATGGGCGGCGGCAACTTCGTCGTCATGAAGGAAGCGGCTGCGCCGATCACGGTCAACGGCAAGCACTGGGGCGGCCTGCGACTTGGATTCCATTTTTGACCCACCCCCGCAGCGCCTTCGGCGCTCCCCCTCAAGGGGGCGCCGCCGGCGGACCGGCAAAGCCGGTTCCGCGGCGTCCGCTGGAGGTGCCGACGATGTCAGGTTGATTCAGTGCTGTACCAGCCTCCCAACTCGTTCCTGCGGTGGCCCATGCCGGCGCTGCTCGCCTGGGGCGCATCGTGGGCCGTGTTCCTCGCCGCCTCGCGCTGGCTGAAGCTCGCGCCGCTCGTGTCCATGCTGCCGGCGGCCGCGCTCGCCATCACGTTCAGCCTGCGCGGCAACACCCGCTGGCGCCGCGTCTTCATCGCCTGGGGTTTTCCGCTGTCGCTCGGCGTGTCGGGCCTGATCGGCGACCTCCCGGCCTGGGTGTGGCTGCTGCCGCTGGCGTTGCTGGCCATCGTGTACCCGGTGCGCACCTGGCGCGACGCGCCGTTGTTCCCCACACCCGCGGATGCGCTCGTGGGCTTGGCGCGCCGCCTGCCGCTGGGCCCCGGCGCGCGCGTGCTCGATGCCGGCTGCGGCCTGGGCGATGCGCTCATCGCCTTGCACCGCGAGTACCCGCGGGCGGCGTTCACCGGGCTCGAATGGAGCTGGCCGCTGCGCCTCGCGTGTGCGCGGCGCGCGCCGTTTGCGCAGGTGAAGCGCGCCGACATCTGGGCCGCCGACTGGTCGGGCTTCGACCTCGTCTACCTGTTCCAGCGCCCGGACAACGTCGCGCGTGCGGCCGCCAAGGCCGGGCGCGAACTGCGCCCCGGTGCGTGGCTCGCCAGCCTGGAATTCGCGGTGCCCGACCTGGTGCCCAGCGACACGCTGCAGTGCCCCGACGGGCGCCGGGTGTGGCTGTACCAGGCGCCGTTCAGGCGCTAACAGGCCCCGGCCGGCGTGTCGCCCAGTCGCGCGCGGTGGCGCGCGAGCTGGGCGCGAACCTGATCGGGCGCCGTGCCGCCCAGCACGTTGCGCGCCTCGAGCGAGCCGCGCAGGGTCAGCACCTCGAACACGTCGGCCTCGATGGCCGCATGGAAGCCCTGCAGCACCGGCAGCGGCAGCTCGCTCAGGTCCACGCCCTGGCCGATCGCCTGCTTCACCGCATGCGCGACCACCTCGTGCGCATCGCGAAACGGCAGCCCTTTCTTCACCAGGTAGTCGGCCAGGTCGGTGGCGGTGGCGTAGCCGCGGCGCGCGGCGGCTTCCATGGCTGGCTTCTTGACGCTGATGCCGCCCACCATCTCGGCCATGATCCGCAAGGTGTCGCGCAGGGTGTCGACGGTGTCGAACAACGGCTCCTTGTCTTCCTGGTTGTCCTTGTTGTAGGCCAGCGGCTGCGCTTTCATCAGCGTCACCAGCGCGATCAGGTGGCCGACCACGCGGCCCGACTTGCCGCGCACCAGCTCCGGCACGTCCGGGTTCTTCTTCTGCGGCATGATCGACGAGCCGGTGCAGAAACGGTCGGCGATGTCGATGAAGCCGACGCGCGGGCTCATCCACAGGATCAGCTCTTCCGACAGGCGCGACAGGTGCACCATCACCAGCGAGGCCGCGGCAGTGAATTCGATGGCGAAGTCGCGGTCGGACACGGCGTCGAGCGAGTTGTGGCAGACGTCGTCAAAGCCCAGCAGCTGCGCGGTGTAGTGGCGGTCGATCGGGAAGGTGGTGCCGGCCAGTGCGGCGGCGCCCAGCGGCAGGCGGTTGACGCGCTTGCGGCAGTCGGTCATGCGCTCGGCGTCACGGCCCAGCATCTCGACGTAGGCCAGCATGTGGTGGCCGAAGGTCACCGGCTGCGCCACCTGCAGGTGGGTGAAGCCCGGCATCACGGTGTCGGCGTTGGCCTCGGCCAGGTCCAAGAGGCTGGTCTGCAGTTCGGCAATCAGCACCACGATGGCGTCGATCTGGGCGCGCAGCCACAGGCGGATGTCGGTAGCCACCTGGTCGTTGCGCGAGCGGCCGGTGTGCAGGCGCTTGCCGGCGTCGCCGATCTTGTCGGTCAGGCGGCGCTCGACGTTCATGTGCACGTCTTCCAGGTCCACGCTCCACTCCAGCCGGCCGGCGCGGATGTCGTCCAGAATCTCGGCCATGCCCTGGCGGATCGCCGCCACGTCAGCGTCGGACAGCACGCCGGCCTTGTTCAGCATGGTGGCGTGGGCCAGCGAGCCCTCGATGTCGAACTCGGCCAGA
>DATFAY010000229.1:0-2014 GCA_035254085.1 Piscinibacter sp. | reverse complement strand
ACGACGTCTCCACCCTCACCCCGGACGCCAGCGGCTACCTCGCCACCATGCTGATCCGTAAAACTGCCAGGGAGCAACGCCACCCATGAAAGTCTATTTCATCGGCGCCGGCCCCGGCGCCGCCGACCTGATCACGCTGCGCGGCAGTCGCCTGCTGGGTGCCGTATCCATGGTGCTGTACGCCGGCTCACTAGTGCCGGCCGAGATGCTGCAGCATTGCCGCACTGACGCCGAAATCTTCGACACCGCCGAACTGTCGCTCGACGAGCAGGAGGCGCTGTACCGCCGCGCCCAGGCCGAAGACAAGGACGTAGTCCGGCTGCACTCCGGTGATCCGGCCATCTACGGTGCCACCGCCGAGCAGATGCGCCGGCTGGAAGCGCTCGGCATAGCCTACGAGATCGTCCCCGGCGTGTCGTCATTCACCGCGGCGGCCGCCGCGCTCGGCAGCGAGCTGACGCGCCCGGCGGTGTCGCAGTCGATCATCCTGACCCGCGTCTCGGGCCGCGCCTCGGCGGTGCCGGAGCTGGAGTCGATCGCGCGCTTCGCCGAGCACCAGGCGACCATGTGCATCTTCCTGTCCGGCCAGCGACTGAAACAGACCATCGCCGACCTCTTGCTGCACTACCCGGCCGATACGCCGGTGGCGCTGGTGCGTCGCGCCAGTTGGCCTGATCAGGCGATCCACCGCAGCACACTCGCCAAGCTGATGAGCGAGGTGAAGCAGAAGGACTGGCTGCTGACCACCTTGCTGCTGGTCGGCGCGGCACTGTCGCGCGAAGGCGGCATCGAATCCAGCCTGTACGCGGCTGGCTTCACCCACATCTTCCGCGACGGCACCGACCGCAAGACGCCGCGCCCGAGCAAGCGCAAGGCGAAGGACGCGGTGTGAGCGAGACCGCCGTCTGGCTGGTACGTGCCGACGCCCTGCCGCTGGGCCTAAGGTTGGCCGAAGCACTGGGCGCGACGCTGTACCAGCCGTGGTTGACGCCCGAGGACAGCCCGCGCGAGCTGTTCCGCCGCGCCTTCCACCAGCATCGGCGCTGGGTCGCAGTAATGGCCAGCGGCATCGCGGTGCGCTACCTCAACGGCCTGCCGGCGAGCAAGTACTCCGACCCGGCGCTGGTGGTGCTAGACGAGGCGGCACGCTTCGCCATTCCGCTGTTGAGTGGCCACGAAGGCGGCGCCAACGCGCTCGCATACGAAGTCGCTCGGCTCACCGGCGCGACCCCGGCCGTCACCACCGCCACCGAAGCGCTGAAGCCCTTGACGCTCGGCATCGGTTGCCGGCGCGGCAAGTCGGTGGAAGACATCGAGCGCGCGGTGAACGCTGCGCTGGGTGCGCGGACGTTGGCCGAAGTGCGCGAGGTCGCGACCATCGATATCAAGGCCAATGAAGTTGGCTTGCTGGCGTTCTGCGAGAAACACGCGCTGCCCTTGCGCGTGATCGCGCAGCGCGACGTCGCCGCGCGCGCCTGGCTCAACCAGCCTTCGGCCTGGGTGCAGCAGAACGTCGGCGTGGCCGGCGTATGCGAGCCGTGCGCGCTGATCGCCAGCCCGCGCGGCCGGCTGATCGTGCCCAAGACCGCGTTCGATGGCGTCACCGTCGCCGTGGTCGAAGACCGCCCTACCGATTACCCGCATGACGCCACGGCGTCATGACCGAACAGACATACGGAAAGCATTGATGAACGGCAAACTCTACCTGGTCTCCGTCGGCCCCGGCACCGCCGAACTGATCCCGCCGATGGTGAAGGACGCCCTCGCCAAGAGCGAGGTGATCGTCTCCTACGAGCTGTACCTGACCTGGATCCAGCCGTGGATCGCCGGCAAGGACATCCGCACCCTGCCACTGACGCAGGAGCGCGACCGGGCCCAGCTGGCGCTGGAACAGGCGCGCGCCGGCAAGACCGTGGCGCTGATCTCCAGCGGCGACATCGGCATCTACGCGATGGCGACGCTGGCGTTCGAGGACATGCTCGAAACCGACACCTTCGACGTGCAGTTGATCCCT
>DATFAY010000228.1:0-2591 GCA_035254085.1 Piscinibacter sp. | reverse complement strand
GCGCTGGCTGCCGCTGATCGAGGGCTGGGACGACGCGCGCTTCGCCGGCACGCTGGACTACTCGACGACCAAGGGCGTGCCCACCTCGCTGCCCTTCGCGCCGACGCTCGGCCATGTGTTCAACCACGGCACGCACCACCGCGGTCAGATCACCGCCGCGCTCACCGCCCTGGGCCACGACGGCCCGGTGCTCGACCTGGTCGCGATGCTGCAAGCGGAGACTGCACGATGAACGCTCCCACCTTGATCGACCTGAGCCGGCCGTCGCGCCACGTGGCCCGCGTCTTCCTCAACCGGCCGGAGGTGCGCAACGCCTTCAACGAGACGGCGATCGCCGAACTGCGCGGCGTGTTCGAGGCGCTGTCGCACGACACCGAGCTGCGCGTCGTGGTGCTGGGCGGCCACGGCAAGGCCTTCTGCGCCGGCGCCGACCTGGCCTGGATGCGCTCGCTGGCCGACTACGACTGGGAGCAGAACCACGCCGACGCCCAGGTGCTGGCCGAGATGCTGTGGGCGATCTACCGCTGCCCGGTGCCGGTGATCGGCCGCATCCACGGCGACTGCTACGCCGGCGGCGTGGGTCTCGCGTCGGTCTGCGACATCCTGGTCGCGGCCGAGGCGGCGAGCTTCTGCCTGAGCGAGGCGAAGCTCGGCCTGCTGCCTGCCACCATCAGCCCCTATGTCGTGCGTGCGCTGGGCGAGCAGGCGTCGCGGCGCTTCTTCGTCACCGCCGAGCGCTTCAGCGCGGTGCAGGCGCAGGCCCTCGGTTTCGTGCACGCCGTCTGCGCGGCCGACGAGCTCGACGCCAAGGTCGATGAGCTGGTCGCCGCGATCGTCGCCAACGGCCCGATGGCGGTGCGCGCGTGCAAGGCGCTCGTACAGGACGTGGCGCAGCGCCCGATCGACGCCACGCTGCGCGACGAGACGGCGCGCCGCATCGCCGACATCCGCGCGAGTGCCGAGGGCAAGGAGGGCGTGCAGTCCTTCCTCAATAAACGCAAGCCCTCATGGCTCATCGACTGACGGGATCGTCATCCCAGCGAACGCTGGGATCCACGCATGGTTGCCGTCGGTGGATCCCGGCGCTCGCCAGGATGACATGAGATGAACCTCGACACCCCGCAGCTGCTCGCCATCGCCGCCGCCCTCGGCTGGGCCAGCGGCCTGCGCCTGTACGCGGTGCTGTTCTTCACCGGCATGGCGGGCGCGCTCGGCTGGGTCGAGCTGCCCTCGGGGCTCAAGCTGCTGCAGCACCCGGCGATGCTGGGCGCGAGCGGGCTGATGCTGTTCGTCGAGTTCTTCGCCGACAAGATCCCGGGCGTCGACACCTTGTGGGACCTGCTGCACACGCTGATCCGCATTCCGGCCGGCGCGGCGCTGGCGGCCAGCGTGTTCGGCGCCGACCATGCCACCTGGGCCACGGTGGCGGCGCTGCTGGGCGGCACGCTCGCGGCCACCAGCCATGTCGCCAAGGCCACCACGCGCGCGGCCATCAACACCTCGCCCGAGCCATTCTCGAATGTCGCGATGTCGCTGCTGGGCGACGGCGTCGTGCCGGTGGCGCTGTGGCTCGCGTGGTCGCATCCGGCGCTGTTCGCGGTCGCGCTGGCGGCGGCGCTCGCGGTGATGGTGGCGCTGACCTGGTCGCTCGCCAGGTTCCTCAGGTACTTCATCCGCCGCCTGTCGGGCCGCGGCACCAGCGACGTCGCGGCAAGCCAGCCGCGCTGAGTCGGAGACCACAAAATGTTCAAGAAGATCCTCATTGCCAACCGCGGCGAGATCGCGTGCCGGGTCGCTGCCACGGCGCGCCGGCTCGGGGTGCGCACGGTGGCCGTCTACTCCGACGCGGATGCCGGCGCGCGGCACGTGCTGGCCTGCGACGAGGCGGTGCACATCGGCGGCGCCGCGCCCAAGGAGAGCTACCTGCGCGGCGACCGCATCATCGCGGCCGCCCGGGCGACCGGGGCGCAGGCCATCCATCCGGGCTACGGCTTCCTGAGCGAGAACGAGGAGTTCGCGCAGGCCTGCGCCGACGCCGGCCTGGTGTTCATCGGCCCGCCGCCCTCGGCCATCCAGGCGATGGGGCTGAAGGCGCAGTCCAAGCAGCTGATGGAGAAGGCCGGCGTGCCGCTGGTGCCGGGCTATCACGGCGCCGACCAGGACCCTGCGCTGCTCAAGCGCGAGGCCGACCGCATCGGCTATCCGGTGCTGATCAAGGCCAGCGCGGGCGGCGGTGGCAAGGGCATGCGGGTGGTCGCCGCGGCGGCTGAGTTCGAGGCGGCGCTGGCGTCGTGCCGGCGCGAGGCGACCGCGAGCTTCGGCGACGACGCGGTGCTGATCGAGCGCTACGTCACCCGCCCGCGCCACATCGAGATCCAGGTCTTCGGCGACACGCAAGGCCACGTGGTGTATCTCTTCGAGCGCGACTGCTCGGTGCAGCGCCGCCACCAGAAGGTGCTCGAGGAGGCGCCCGCGCCCGGCATGAGCGAGGCGCGCCGGCGCGAGATGGGCGAGGCCGCGGTCGCGGCGGCGAAGGCGGTGGGCTACGTGGGCGCGGGCACGGTGGAGTTCATCGCCGAGCCGGTGGAGGG
>DATFAY010000227.1:0-4459 GCA_035254085.1 Piscinibacter sp. | reverse complement strand
CCAGGCCGACGGCCGCTGGGACGATGCCTACGACTCGGCCCGAACGTCCACGGTGCCGCCCGACCTGCAGGCCGCGCTCGATGCCGAGCCCGCCGCCAAGGCTTTCTTCGAGACGCTGGACGGCGCGAACCGCTACGCGGTCCTGTGGCGGGTGCAGACCGCCAAGCTGGCGCCGACACGCGCCAGGCGCATCGAGCAGTTCGTGGCGATGCTGGCCCGCGGCGAGAAACTGCATCCCTGAGCGGCAGCCGCGCCGCACGGCACGAGGCTCAGCGCCGCTTGAAGCCCTCGCACGGGTCGGGGCGCGACGCAGGCGGCGCCCACACCACCGCGTCGAAGGCGCCTGCCCCCGGCATGTCGTCGCCCTGCTCCAGGTAGCCCACCGACATCAGGCGATCGCGCCACGCAGGGGCCATCCAGCGCGGCACGCCGAGATCGCGACGCACATGGCCGTTGCCGGCGAGCAGCACCACGCCGCGGCCCGACTGAGCTTGCGCCTGCAGCGTCGCCGCCATCATGGCGTCGCGCGCGAACTGGGCGCGCGCCATGCGCGGCCACGACGCCGGCGGCAGTGCATGGCAGTGGCCCTGGTCGATCTCGTGCTCCTGCGCCGCCTGCCAGTCGGGCGCGATCGGCCGGTCCAGGCCCAGCGCAGCGATGTCCGCCGCGTCGAACACCGCCGCGTAGCCGCCGCGCACGATCTTCGTCGTGTCGGGATTGGACAGGTTGGCGGCGATCAGCGGCAGGTCGTAGCGCAGCGCCAGCTCGACGACCGGGCGGTACGAGTCCCAATGCCAGCCGCCCGCGGAGCCGCCCGGCCGCGCCGGCGCGGCCAGATCGATCAGGTGCCGCGCATCGCCCGGCCGTTCGCGGCGCGCCCGCTCGATGTCGGCCTGGTGCTCGCGATCGAATTGCTCCATCGCGATGACCGGGCGCCAGCCGGCGGCCAGCGCGCGCCGCAACGCGGCCAGCCGCAAGGCATGCAGCGCGGGGTTGTCGTGCACCTCGCCGAGCAGCACCACCGCGTCGCCTCGCAGTCGCGACTCCCAGGGTTCACGCCGCTCGGGCGTCGAGCACGCGCCGCATGCCAAGGCCAGCACAACGAGCGCGGCGCGCCGCATGCGGGTGAAAGGCGAGTCGGTCATCGGTTGGCGGGCGCGCGCTGGGTCAGAGGCGTTCGCCATGGTAGCCCGGCTGTGAACTGTGTCGCGTCCGGTGGCCGCAATCGGCGGGCGCCGCGATCCGGCGTTGCGCCTTTGCGCGGGCGCAGGCGACGGCTTGAGCAAACGCAACCCCCCGGGCGCCCGGCCATGCCCCAATGGCCTTGCACCGATGCGATGGGCCGGCACCCCGGCAGGCCAGCGCGGAGCAGAAAGGGACGTTACTGTGTCTCCTTGGTTCATGCACACCGTGATCACGGTGCTCGTGGTTCTTGCCAGCACGGGCGCCTTCTTCTTCGTCGCCACGCGCGGCACGCTGCTGGTGCGGGCGCTGTTGCCCGGCTCGGAGCACCCCGCAGCGCACGTGTACCCGATCTACTCCAACATGCACCTGATCCGCATGGTCGACTTCCAGCCGATCATCGCCGCGATCCTGCTGTTCCAGTACGACCGGCTGGTGTCGATCATCACCACCGGACTGCGCCGCATGGACCTGCGCAACAAGCGGCTCCTGATCACCTCGTGCGCCTTCGGCAACGTGATGCCGCGGGTGGCGAAGGCCGCGAATCGCGCCGGCTCGCAGCATGTGCAGGTGGTCGACATCATCGAGAACGAGTTGCTGCACGCGCAGCGCAAGATGCAGGGCCTGCCCGGCGAGCTGACGTTCCACCGCCAGGACGCGACCTCGCTCAAGCTGCCCGACGCATCGGTCGACGCCAACGTGCTGTTCTTCCTGCTGCACGAGCTGCCGCACCACCTGAAGCAGGAGGCGCTGAAGGAGGCCTGCCGCGTGCTCGCCCCCGGCGGCAAGCTGTTCCTGGCCGAGTTCCATCGCCCGCACCTGCGCGTGCTGCGCGCCTTGAGCTGGACCTACTTCAAGGTCTTCGAGCCGCTGGGCCTGGCGCTGTGGAGCACCCACGACCCGCTGGCGCAGCTCGAGGCCATGCCAGGCATCACCTGCGAGCGCCGCATCGTCTTCTTCGGCAACTTCCAGGTGATCGTGGCGACCAAGGCGGCCGCCTAGGACCTGTTCGCCCAGGGGCGCCATGGCCGCGGTCAGCCTGCGCAAGGTCTGCAAGAGCTTCGGCGACACCGCCGTCCTGCGCGACATCGACCTCGAAGTCGCCGACGGCGAGTTCGTCGTCATGGTGGGCCCCTCCGGCTGCGGCAAGTCCACGCTGCTGAACTGCATCGCGGGGCTCGACACGGTGAGCAGCGGCGAGATCTGGATCGGCGAGCGCTGCGTCAACGAACTGTCGCCCAAGGACCGCGACATCGCGATGGTGTTCCAGGCCTACGCGCTGTACCCCAACATGAACGTGCGCCAGAACATCACCTTCGGCCTGGACATGCGCAACGTGCCCAAGCCGCAGCAGGCGCAGGCGCTCGAACGGGTGGCGCAGCTGCTGCAGATCGGCGAGCTGCTCGAGCGCAAGCCGCGCCAGCTCTCCGGCGGCCAGCGCCAGCGGGTGGCCATGGGCCGCGCGATGGTGCGCGACCCGGCGGTGTTCCTGTTCGACGAGCCGCTGTCCAACCTGGACGCGAAGCTGCGCGTGCAGATGCGCGCCGAGCTGAAGGCGCTGCACCAGCGCTTGCGCCAGACCGTGATCTACGTGACCCACGACCAGGTCGAGGCGATGACGCTGGCCGACCGCATCGTGGTCATGAGCGCCGGTCGCATCGAGCAGGTCGGCACGCCGGTCGAGCTGTACGACCGGCCGGTCAACGTGTTCGTCGCGGGGTTCATCGGGTCGCCGGCGATGAACTTCATCGTCGGTCGCGCGCGGGTGCAGCCGTCGGGCGCGCTGCTGGTCGCCGCCGACGGCGCGACCTTCCCGCTGCCGCCCGAGGTGCATCCGGCCGACGGCCAGGCCATCACGCTCGGCGTGCGCCCCGAGCACCTGGCGCTGGCCGCCGACAGCGTGGTCAAGCTCAAGGTCGACATCGTCGAGCCCACCGGCGACGAAACGCACCTGTACGGCAAGGTTGGCGACGAGCTGGTCTGCGTGCGGCTGCACGAGCGCGTGGCCGTGCCCCTGGGCCAGTCGATCCCGCTGGCCTGGCCCCTGGCCCGCCTGCATGTGTTCGACACCGCCAGCGGCCAGCGGCTGGTACCCGCCTGAGGCATCGGCTCGCATGGCTTGACGGCGCGCAAGTTCCCGTCGAGGTCAGGCTGCTCTACTGCGCCCTGATCGAGACCCTGGGAGACCGCCCATGAGATGGCCCACCCTCCTCGCGTGCTGCCTGGCCGGCTGCACCGCGGCGCTGCCGCCGCCCTGGACCAAGCCCGACGCCACCGACGCCGACATGCGCGCGGCCCTGAACACCTGCCGCGCGCAGGCCTCGCGGCAGCCGCTCACGCCCAGGGCGGCGCCGCCGCACGACCGCAGCGACCCGAACGCCGCCGGCCCGAATGCCGCCGGCGCGAGCGCCGAGGACATGGCGACCTACCGGCGCCACGTGAACGACTGCATGGCGAGCGCCGGCTGGTCGCATCGGGAGTGAGCTTGTCGCGCTCGGGACAACCGGGCCTGTCAGGTCTCCGTCAAGATCGACCTCGACGATGATCCGCCCGCTGCGGGCGCTGCGCCACGAGCCGGTGCTGCAGGCGGGAACACAACTTGCGTCGGAACGGTCCGCCACGGGCACCGCGCCGGCGCTCCAGGCGAAGCGGCTTGCGCAGCAGGCGGCGACGGCGAACCGGGTCACGGCACCCTGTGTCAGAACAGAACAGTCCCGCGTGGTCCAGCAGACCGGTCCCAACGGCACGGCACGCGGGTATTCACCGAGACAACCTGCTTCCGCAGCAGCAGAGGAACCGCAATGATGTCTGCAACCCCCAGCGCCATGCCCGCACGCAGCCCGAAGATCTGGAGCACGCCCTCGGCGCTGCCGATGGAGCAGCAGGCCGAGCGCGCGCAGTTCATCGAGCAGTCGCATCTGCGCTGCGCCGCCCACGGCCTGTCGCGCATCGAGCGCCCGGACTTCGCGCCGCTGGCGCGCAGCGACCTCGCCGTCGCGCGCGAGCGCAATCAGCGCCTGTTCACGCACGCCACGCCGGTGATGGAGCTGCTGTTCGAGCAGATCGTCAACACCCACAGCATGATCGTGCTGACCGATGCGCAGGGCACGATCCTGCACTCGATCGGCGACGGCGATTTCCTGGAGCGTGCGCGCAAGATCGCGCTGGCGCCCGGCGTCAACTGGGCCGAGCAGTCCAAGGGCACGAATGCGGTCGGCACGGCGCTGTTCGAGGAGCGGCCGACGCTCGTGCACGGCAGCGAGCACTTCATGCACGC
>DATFAY010000226.1:0-6681 GCA_035254085.1 Piscinibacter sp. | reverse complement strand
ACCGGCGACGGGTCGATCTTGAGCGCCCGGCACACCGTCTGCGCCAACGCCCGGGTGAAGGTGGCGTCGGGCAATTCGTCGAGCCGGTCGGCCTCGAGCGCCTCCAGCTTCTTCTGCGACACCTTGATGGCCGCCGACAAGGCTGCGATGTGCAAGCCTTGCGACTGGCGCGCCGCGCGGATGATGCCGCCCGCGGTGCGCGGCGTGGACGCGTCGTCCCCGTTCACCGGCTCGGCCGCTGCCTCACTCATCGAACTTCCCCTCCTCGAAGGCGGCCGTTTCAGGGGCCTTGGGGAAACGGTTGCGCAGCTGGTTGCCGAAGTCTTCCGTGCCCTGGCGGTTGCCCAGCCGATGCTCGATGCGGGCGGCCAGCCACAGCGTCTGCGCGTTCGACAGATCGCGGTTGCTGTTGACGCGGCGCATGTAGAAGCGCGCGCGCTCGTAATCGCCGCGGCGATACAGCACCTCCGCCAGGTTGATCGACGTCGCCGGATTGGCGGGGTCGAGCTCGTAGGATCGCTGAAGCGTGCCTTCGGCCTGCGCCCACTCGCCGGCGCGCGCCTGGCACACGCCCTGCGCGAGCAGCGTGCGCGGCGCATCGCGATATTGCGGAATCGCCAGCGCCTGGCGGAACAGCGTGTCGGCTTCGGCGAAGCGCTTCTGCTGGCACAGGTACCAGCCGAAGTTCTGCATGGTGTCGGCGTCGCGCGCATCCAGGTGCAGCGCATGGCGGAAGCTCTCTTCGGCCAACCGGTCGTCGCCGAGGCTGGCGTAGATGAGTCCTCGCAGGTTGAACGCCGCAGCGAGATTGGGGTCGGCGGCGATGGCGAGCTTCACTTCGTCGAGCGCGGTGGTCATCTGGCCGCGACCGAAGTAGGCGGAGGCGAGCTCCATGCGCACGCGGGCGCGCTTGGTCGACTCGGGCTCGTCGGAGGCAGTCACGATGTCCTTGGTCTCGCCCGGCGTCGCCGAAGGCAGGCCCGTGGCCGTGGTGGTGGACGTGGTCGCGCAAGCGGCCAGCCACAGGCCGCACGCCAGCGTCGTCGCCCACCTTGCCGCGCGCGTCAGTGCGCGATGTTCCCAACTCATGCTTTTGTCTCCTGCTTCTTGTGTGCAGTCTCGCGACCGCCGGCGCCGGCCGCCCCACGATGGATATGGATCGGTGCGCGGGTGGACAGGCGCTCCTTGACCCGGGTCCGGTCACGCACTTCGCCCGCCAGCTGCCCGCACGCGGCGTCGATGTCGTCACCGCGCGTCTTTCTCACGGTGGTCACGAGGCCGGCGTCTTGCAGGATGTGCGCGAAGGCGCTCACGCGCTCGCGCGGCGAGCGGGTCAGCCCCGAGCCCGGGAACGGATTGAAGGGAATCAGGTTGAACTTGCAGGAGATCGTGCCGCGCACCAGTTCGACCAGTTGCCGGGCATGCTCGGGCGTGTCGTTCACGCCGTCGAGCATGCAGTACTCGAAGGTGATGAAGTCGCGCGGCGCCGCCTCGAGGTAGCGATTGCAGGTGGCCAGCAGGTCTTCGATCGGGTGCTTGCGATTGAGCGGGACCAGGTCGTCTCGCAGCGCGTCGTTCGGCGCGTGCAGCGACACGGCCAGCGCCACCGGGCAATCCTCGCGCAGGCGATCGATCATGCGCGTCATGCCGGAGGTGCTCACGGTCACGCGCCGGCGCGACAGCCCGTAGCCATGGTCGTCGAGCATCACGCGCAGCGCGGGCACCAGCGCGCCATAGTTCTGCAGGGGCTCGCCCATGCCCATCATCACGACGTTCGTGATCGCGCGCTCGCCCTCGGCGAGCTTGAGGCGACGGCGCAGATGATGCTCGGCGAACCACAGCTGGGCGACGATCTCGCCGGTGGTCAGGTTGCGGCTGAAGCCCTGGTGCCCCGTGGAGCAGAAGCGGCAGCCGACGGCGCAGCCGGCCTGCGACGACATGCACAGCGTGCCGCGGTCGTCCTCGGGAATGAACACCGTCTCGATGGCGTTGCCGCCGCCGACGTCGAACAGCCACTTGATCGTGCCGTCCGCCGAGGCCTGCTCGCTGGCGATGCTTGGGGCCTTGATCTCGGCCGTGCCGGCGAGCTTCTCGCGCAGCGACTTGGCCAGGTCGGACATCTGCGAGAAGTCCGATGCGCCTCGCTGGTGAATCCAGCGGAACAACTGGGTGGCGCGAAAACGCTTCTCCCCGAGCTGCTCGCACAGCGCCGCCAGCCCATCCAGATCGAATTCCAGCAGGTTGACGACGCTCATCGTTGAAGCCTCTCAGCGAGGCAGGCAGCCTGGATCAGCGGCTGTAGACATTCATGCCGGGGAAGAAGAAAGCCACCTCGACGGCAGCCGTCTCGGGTGCGTCCGAACCGTGCACCGCGTTGGCGTCGATGCTGTCCGCGAAGTCGGCGCGGATGGTGCCCTTCTCGGCTTTCTTCGGGTCCGTGGCGCCCATCAGCTCGCGGTTCTTCGCGATGGCGTTGTCGCCTTCCAGCACCTGGATCATCACCGGGCCGGAGATCATGAACTTCACCAGGTCGTTGAAGAAGGGACGCGCCTTGTGGACGGCGTAGAAGGCCTCCGCCTCGCCGCGCGACAGGTGGGCCATCTTGGCGGCAATGATCTTCAGGCCGGCACCCTCGAAGCGGCTGTAGATCTGGCCGATGACGTTCTTCGCCACGGCATCGGGCTTGATGATCGAGAGCGTTCGTTCGAGCGCCATGTTTTTCTCTCCTGGAATCAAAGTCTTGGCAAAGCCTTGCATTGTATCGCTTGAGCGGCGCAGCCCCCCCGAAATCAGGCGGTTGGAGGGCCCGCGTGGCCGCAAGTTCTCAGCGGCCGCGTCGCCCGCCGCCGCCGCCGCCAAATCCTCCACCACCTCCGCCTCCACCACCTCCGCCTCCGCCTCCGCCGCGGTTGCCGCCGCGACGGCCTCCCTTGCGATGGAAAGCGTCCGCGCCGATGTAGCCGACGGACGTCTGCAGCGGGTCCGGCTCGCGCGGGCCGCCCTTCTTCGGGCCGGCCGGTTGGCTGCCGCCGGCACCGAAGCCGCCGCCGCCGCTGCGGAATCCGCGGCCGCCCACCGCCGTGCGCGGGTTCTGCACGAAACGCTTGTCGAAGGTCTGCTCCAGCGGATTCGGGATGCGCGAGTGATCGATGTCCTCGTCGGCGTCGCTGTCGCGGTCGTCGCGCTCGCCGCGATCGCGCGGGGCCTCGGCACGTTGCTCCGGCGGGCGGTTGCCACGCGGGGCATTGCGCGGGCCGCGGTCGGTGCGCTCATTGCGCTCGTTCCGGTTGCGGTTCTTGTTGCGCCCGCCGCGACCGCCGCGCTCTTCACGCGACTGTCCTTCGCCGCCACCGGCCAGCCGGCGGATGGTGCGCACGTCTTCGTCGCTCAGGTCGACCCAGACGCCGCGCTTCAGGCCTCGCGGCAGCACCACCGTGCCGTAGCGGATGCGGATGAGGCGGCTGACCGTGAGGCCGAGTTCCTCGAACATGCGCCGCACTTCGCGATTGCGACCTTCGGTGATCACCACCCGGTACCAGTGGTTGGCGCCCTCGCCGCCGCCGTCCTCGATCGACTTGAAACTCGCCGGCTGGCCGTCGATGACCACGCCCTCGAGCAGTTCGGCCTTGTCGTCTTCGGTCAGCGTGCCCAGCACGCGCACGGCGTACTCGCGCTCGACCCCGAAGCGCGGGTGCATCAGCTGGTTGGCCAGCTCGCCGGAATTCGTGAACAGCAGCAGGCCCTCGGTGTTGAGGTCGAGCCGGCCGACGGATTGCCACTTGCCCTGCGCCAGTCGCGGGAGCCGCCGGAATACGGTCGGGCGGTGCTGCGGGTCGTCATGGGTCACCACCTCGCCCACCGGCTTGTGATAGGCGATGATGCGCGGCGCCGGCGGCACGATGCGCACCTTCACTGGCTTGCCGTCGACCTGGATGCGGTCGCCGAACGAGATGCGCTGCCCGATGTGAGCCGGCTGCCCGTTGACCGAGATCTTGCCGTCGAGGATCAACTGCTCCATGTCCCGGCGCGATCCGATGCCGGCCTGGGCGAGGACCTTGTGCAGCTTGGGTGCGTCCGGTTCGGGGCGCAGCACGCGCTTGTGCGGCTCCGCCGCCTCGGGAACCGACTCGCCCTCGGCGTCGTACTCGCCCGACACGACATGCGCAAAGGTCTCGCCCACGTCGGCATGCGGCAAGGTCGGAACCGGCTCGGCCGGCGCCGCGTCCTCGTCGTCGTCGGCCTCGTCGACCGGGCTGCCCGCGACGCCCTCGGCGGACGCCGCCTCGCCGCCCTCGCCTCCCCGACCGCGACGGCGGTCGCGCCGATTCCGGCGGCGCGATCGTTCGGAGCGCGGGCCGCCTTCCTGGGCGGCACCCTCGCCCGCCTCGGCGGAGCCTTCGGCAGGGGCTTCGCTTCGCGTTGCGCCTTCCGCCGAGCCGGTGAGCGGGGTTGGCGCGCCGGCGATCGTCGGGGCCGGTGCCGCGGCTTCCGTCGCCGCAGGCTGCACCGACGCCGGCGCCCCGGACGACGGCGGCGCGCCTTCATCGGCCACGGGCGCTTCGGCCGTCTTGGGCGCTCGACGCTTGCGGGCAGGCTTGGCCGCAGCGACACCCTCGTCGCCCGTCGGCTCGGCGGCCGCAGCGACGCTTGCCTCGGTCGCGTCGGGCGACACATCGGCGGCCGGCTTGGCCGCGCGCTTGCGCCGTGCGGGCTTGGCCGGACTCACCTCGTCGGTGGGCGCGGTGGCAGCGTCGGCCGGGGTCTCGGCGTCCGCGTTGGTCGCATTCTCGGCGTCGGAATTCATGCTTGAGGTTCCATCGGGGCGGCGTCGGCCGCGGGCTCGGTTGAATGGGACAGGAGATCGGGGGGAGCGGACGCGGCAACGGCCTCGTCGGCGGCATCGCCGGCGAGCACCGGGCTCGGCGTTTCGTCGGCGGGATCGCCCTGTGCTGCAGGCTCGGGCGTGCCGGATTCGTGCGCGCCGCCCGGGCCTTCGCCGTCCGGCGAGAAGCCATCCGCGGGCGCCGCCTCCAGCTCGCCAGTCGCCGGTGGCTCCTGCGCCGGCGCCTGGGCGCCATCGTCCAGCGCCAAGGGCGCCTGCGGGTCGATGAGGGACGGCTGCTGCGGCAGCGCTTCGTCGAGCATCGCCGGCGCCTGGCCGCTGGCGCCGAGCAGCGGCAGCTGCTCGAGGCTGGCCAGCCCGAGGTCATCGAGGAACTGCTTGGTCGTCGCCAGCAGTGCAGGGCGGCCCGGCGCCTCGCGATAGCCGATGGCTTCGACCCAGCCGCGGTCTTCCAGCTGCTTGATGATCTGGCTGGCCACCGTCACGCCGCGGATATCCTCGATGTCGCCGCGCGTGACCGGTTGCCGATACGCGATGATGGCCAGGGTCTCCATCACGGCGCGAGAGTACTTGGGCGGCTTCTCGGGGTTGAGCCGGTCGAGGTACTCGCGCATCTCGGGGCGGCTCTGGAAGCGCCAGCCGGTGGACAAGGGCACCAGTTCGACGCCGCGGCCCTCCCAGTCGCGCACCAGCTCGTCGAGCAGCGCGCGCAGGGTGTCGGGGCCGATCTCGTCGGCGAAGAGCGTACGCATGTCACGCAGCGGCATCGGCTGCTGCGCACAGATGAGCGCCGTCTCAAGGACGCGCTTTGCATCCTGTGTGTTCATGAACTTCGTTCACATCCTCGGCCGGGGTCGTTCCGGCAGATTGGGGTCAGAGGGTCTCGCTGTCAGCCTGCGCTGCCTCGCCTGACTGCGGCGGGCCCATCGCTCGGTGGCTGGTGGTCCTTCGGTTCGTCGCGCTTCTCGCGGGGAACCCTGTCGTCGCGCCCTGGGGGCGCGGCCTGCTTCGCGTCTCGTGCCGAGGGTCGGTGGGCCGCTCGGCGCATCGCGAAGGATGGTGCATTGTAGCGAAGCCGCGGCGTTTCACAGCGTCGACGTCACCAGCGCCCATGCAGCGGCGAAATCGGCGGGCGGCGCCGACTCGAAATGCAGTGCCTCCTGGGTCCTCGGATGGGTCAGCCGCAGGCGGGCGGCGTGCAGGGCCTGCCGCTGCATGCCCAGGCTCGGGGCGCCGCCGTACACCGCGTCGGCCACCAGCGGGTGGCCGCGCGACGCGAGGTGCACGCGGATCTGGTGCGTGCGCCCGGTGTGCAGGGTGCAGCGCAAGGCGCTGTGGCGTGCGTCGTGCGCAAGCAACTCCACGTCGGTCGTGGCCGGTTTGCCCGAGGCGACCACCGCCATGCGCACCCGCGACTGGGGATCGCGGCCGATCGGCGCATCGATGCGCACGCTGCCCGCGGCCATCACCCCATGGGCGATGGCGAGGTACTCGCGATGCACCGTTCGGGCCGCGATGGCGCGCACCAGCGCGGTCACCGCCTGCAACGTCTTGCCCACCACCATCAGCCCCGAGGTGTCCTTGTCCAGCCGGTGCACGATGCCCGCGCGCGGCAAGGTCGCCGCCTTGTCGTGATGCGCCAGCAGCCCGTTGAGCAGCGTGCCCGACCAGTTGCCTGCCGCCGGGTGCACCACCAAGCCGGCCGGCTTGTCCACCACGATCAGCTCGTCGTCCTCGAACACGATCTGCAGCGGCACGTCCTCGGGGCGGAACGCCTGGCTCTCGGGCGTGGGCATCAGTTCGACGACGATGCGCTGCCCGGCGCTCACCTTGCGCGA
>DATFAY010000225.1:0-11760 GCA_035254085.1 Piscinibacter sp. | reverse complement strand
CGAGCTGACGCGGCTGCAGCGCAGGCTGCAGCGCGAGTACGACGGCGTGCGCTCCATCGACTTCTTCCCCGGCGAGGCGAGTGCCGAGGCCGAGGCCGCGTGGATCGAGCTGAGCAAGCGGATCGAGCAGCTGCGCTCTCCGGACGAACCGCAGGAGGTCGAGGGCGGCATCCGACGCCTCGATCGCGCCAGGTACCAAGGCCGCACCTGGGCCACCCGGCGACGCCCCTGGGTGGACCGGCTGGCGAGCGCCTGGCTGATCCGCCGCTTCATCGACCCGCAGGCTCGCTTCAGGTGGCTCGTGAAGCCCTCGGACTGCCCCAAGAGCGCGCTCGGTTTCGATTTCGACGGCGCCACCTTCACGCACGTCGGCGATCGTGTGACCTTCGAGACGCTGATGGGCAGCTTCGCGCTGGAGGCTGACCTGGCACTGCAGAGGCTGGCCGCCATGGTGCACCAGCTCGACGTGGGCGGCGATCCGGTCGCGGAAGCCGTCGGCTTCGAGGCCGTGCTGTCCGGCGCACGCGAGCGGCTGGACGACGACGACGCGCTGCTCGCCGAAATGACGGCGGTCCTGGATTCGCTCTACGCGCATTTCGAGCGCCAGGCGAACGGCAAGGCTTGAGGCGAGGGAGAGCGCATCGATGAGCGAAGACGACGCCGTGGCACGGACACCCGAGGCGCCGCCGGTGGGCTACACCCTCTGGCAACTGGTGGGCTACATGCTCGGGCTGGGCACCTGGGGCTTCGGCGGCCCGGTCGCGCTGGTGGGCTACATGTACCGGGACCTCGTCGAGAAGCGCGGCTGGATCTCGGAGGCGGACTACAAGGAAGGCATCGCGATCGCGCAGCTGATGCCGGGGCCGCTGGCGGCGCAGCTGGCGATCTACCTCGGCTACGTGCACTACCGCGTGGCGGGCGCCACGCTCGCCGGCCTCGCGTTCGTCCTGCCGTCGTTCCTGATGGTCGTCGCGCTGGGTGCCGCCTACGCGGCCTACGGCGGCATCGGCTGGATGCAGTCGGTGTTCTATGGCGTCGGCGCCGCGGTCATCGGCATCATCGCGATGAGCGCCCTCAAGCTCACCACCAAGAACATCGGCCGGGACAAGCTGCTGTGGGCGATCTTCGCGGTGAGCCTGGCCGTGACGGTGCTCACCCAGTCCGAAGTGATCTGGTTGTTCCTTGGCGCCGGCGTGCTGGTGTGGTTCGTGCGGGTCCCGCCCGGCAGGTTCAAGGGCGGCAGCGTCAACGGCCTGGCGGCCCCGATGGCAGGCGCCGTGGCCGCCGCTGCGGTCGATCCGGCCAAGCTCAAGCAGATCGGCCTGTACTTCGCCTATGCCGGCAGCTTCGTCTTCGGCAGCGGCCTGGCCATCGTGCCGTTCCTCTACAGCGGCGTGGTCAAGGAGTACGGCTGGCTGACCGACCGCCAGTTCGTCGACGCGGTGGCGGTGGCGATGATCACGCCCGGCCCGGTCGTGATCACCACCGGCTTCATCGGCTACCTGGTGCAGGGCTTCTGGGGCGCGGTGGTCGCGGCGGCGGGCACTTTCCTGCCCTGCTACCTGTTCACCATCATTCCGGCGCCCTACTTCAAGAAGCACGGCAAGCGGCCGGCCATCGTGGCCTTCGTCGACGGCGTGACGGCCGCCGCGATCGGCGCGATCGCCGGCGCCGTGATCGTGATCGGCCAGCGCTCGATCACCGACTGGATCACCGCCGCGCTCGCCGTCATCACCGCCCTCGTGCTGTGGCGCTTCAAGAAAGTGCCGGAGCCCGTGATCGTGCTGGCGGCAGCATTGATCGGCGTGGCCGTTCACCCGCTCGTCGGCCACGCCTGAATTCCCACACCTCGAGAAAGAAGACCCATGGACCTGCGTACACGTCCCTTGACTCTGGATCTGTCGACACTGGACGGCCTCTCGCAGCGCCTCGTGGCAAGCCATCACGAGAACAACTACGGCGGCGCGGTGAAGCGGCTGAACGCGATCCGCCGGCAGCTCGCGCAGCTGGACTGGGCGACAGCGGCGGTCTTCGCAGTCAACGGCCTCAAGCGCGAGGAGCTCGTCGCAGCCAACTCGGCCTGGCTGCACGAGCTGTACTTCGACAACCTGGGCGGCGACGGCGTGCTGCCGGACTGCGGGCTGTCGATCGCACTGGAGCGCGACTTCGGCTCGGTGGACCGCTGGCGTGCCGAGTTCACGGCGCTCGCCAAGGCGATGGGCGGCGGCTGCGGCTGGGCGCTGCTGTCATGGTCATCGCGCGAAGGCCGGCTGCTCACCCACTGGGCTGCCGATCACACCGATCTGCTGGCGGGCGCGACACCCATCCTCGCGCTGGACATGTACGAGCACGCCTACCACATGGACTTCGGCGCCAGGGCCGCTGCCTACGTGGACGCGTTCATGAAGAACATCCATTGGGACGCCGTGTACCAGCGCTACGGCGCGGCGATCGCTTCCGACGGCCTGCAGTGCGCCGCCGCGCCGGCCGATGCGGCGAACGGCGCGCAACTGGTCGACGTGCGGCGCAAGGCGACCTATGCGAACAGCACGGACCTCCTGGCGAACGCCGCGTGGCGCGACCCGGCCAGGCTGGCCGACTGGAGCCGAGAGCTCGATGCCACCCAGCCGGTGCTCGTGTACTGCGCGCACGGGCTGGACATCGGCCGCTCGGCAGCGCTGTGGCTGCGCGCCCGCGGCTTCGATGCGCGCTACGTCGCCGGCGGGATCGAGGCTTGCCGAGCCGCGGGCATGCCGATCGTTCCGAAGGACTAGCGCGCGCCGCCGCTAGTGCCGGTGCATGTGGTGCGAGTCCGGCACGTGCGGATGGGCATGCCGGCTGGGCTCGTGTCGATGGGGATGGCTGTGCGGTCCCGCCGGCATCGTGGCGTGCACATGGAGGTGATGTCCGTCATCGTGCGTGTGGGCGTGCTCGTGCTCCAGCGCCTCGTGCTCATGCTCATGCGCATGGGTCTCCGACAGATGAAGCACCACGCCGGCCACCATCAGCGCACCGCCGGCAGCCGTGGCCCAACTCAGCGAACGATCGCCCAGCGCGATGGCCAGCAGCGCACCGATGAACGGCGCAAAGGCGAAGACGGAACCGGTGCGGGCCGCTCCAAACGCGCGCTGCGCCAGCAGGTACAAGCGCAAGCTGAGGCCATACCCGGTGGCTCCGATCGCGAGCAGGCCTGCCGCCGCGCCCCAACCCGGCCGCGGCTCGTGCATGAGGACGGACAAGGATGCGGTCGCCAGCACCCCCAGCACCGACTTTGCCAAGACCACCTGCCCAGGGTCGCGATCGGCCAGCCCCCGCGACAGGGAGTTGTCGATGCCCCAGGCCGCTGTCGCACCGAGGACGGCCAGCAGCCCCAAGGCCTGCACGCCACCCGCCATGCCCCGATCGAGCACGAGCACCATGGCGCCGAGGGTCAACAGCCCCATCGCAGTCCAGACCCTGCGGTCCATCACCTCGTGATACAGCGCACGCGCAAAGAGCGCCGTGAACAAGGCCTCGAGAACGAGCATCAATGAGCCGCTGGTGGCGCTCGTGTGCTGCAGGCCCCAGGCGAGGCCGATGGGACCCAAGCCGGCACCGAACAGCGCCATCAAGGCAATTCGCCCCAGGTCATGGCGCCGAAGCTTCGCCTCGCGTCCGACCGGCCGGCGCAAGACGGCGCCGATCATCGCCGCGCCGGCGTACAGGAGCGCGGCCGTGGCGAACGGACCCAGCCCCGTGCCGCCTCGTTGAACCAGGGGCGTGCTGATGCCGAACAGCGTCGCAGCGAGCAGCGCCAGCGCGGCGCCTTGCCACGCGGGCGAACGCTCAGGGCTCATCTGGGATTGGTCGAACCGAAATCATTGGTCCAGTCTAGGGCTTGTCAACGCGATCGAAGGGCGTGTCCGGGATGGATGCGCATGGCGTCAGGCCTGTGGCGCAGCCGCGGCCAGCACGAACTGCAAGCCGCGAAAACCGAGCGGGCCGCGTTGCTGCACGCGAAGACCCGCGTCGCCGAGCAGCGCGGCGAGGTCGTCGGCCTTCAGGTGCCCATGGCGATGAAGATGTCGCATCGGGCCCGCAGACGCTTGCGCCGGGGCACCGAAGTCCACCACCAGCAAGCGGCCATCCGGCTTCAGCACGCGCCGGATCTCGCGCAGGCACTGCTCGCGCGAACTGCGGGGCAGGTGATGCAGCATCAGCGTGGCCAGGGCCACGTCGAACTGCGCATCGGGGTAGGGCAGTTCCTGAGCAGCCCCTTCGCGAAAGTCGATCGCCAGTCCCGCGCCCTGCGCCTTCTGCCGGGCGCGCTCGATCATCTCCTGCGACGCATCGATGCCGTGCACGTTGCCGCTCGATCCAACTTGGCGACGGGCCTCCATGGCCAGACCGCCGGTGCCGCAGCCGACGTCGAGCACCTGCTGGCCAGGCCGCAGGCCGGCGTGGCTCAGGATGAGGCGGCGGAAGCTGCGCTCGCGGCCCAGCGTCAGCAGCCAGACCTGCGCGTCGTAGCGCCGCGGCGTGCGCAGGATCGCGCCGCGGGGAGGAGATGTCGCGTTGCTTTCCATGGTCTTTCTCCGTTTGGTGAACGTCGATCCGAAAATGAACATGTGTCCGACATCGAGCGTAGTCGCGCCGGCGCGCGAGGAGAAGAACAGATGGCATCGAAGTGTCCCGAAACAGTGCCGACCCAGGACAGGCGAGTCCAGAGGACGCGCGGCCTGCTGCACGAATCGCTGGCGACGCTGCTGCGCGAGAAGAGCTACGAGTCGGTGTCGGTGAAGGACATCCTCGATCGCGCCAATGTCGGTCGATCGACCTTCTACATGCACTACGGCAGCAAGGACGAGTTGCTGGCCAGCGCGATGCGCGACATGCTGCTGCCCCTGCACGCGGCCAGCCCGAGCGCGGCAGCAGGCGGCCCCGAAGGGCTGGTCGCGTTCAGCCGCCCGGTGTTCGAGCACGTGCATCGGCACCACAGCATCGGCAAGGCGCCGATGGGCCGCAAGGGGCGCGCGATCCTGCACGAGCATCTGCAATCGGCCGTCGCCGAGCGGACCGGCGCGGCCGTGAAGAAGATGTTCGCGGGACGCCGCAAGAAGACTTCGGCAGTGCCGCCGGAACTGCTGGGGCGGTACATCGCGACGACCTTCACGCAGGTGCTGACCTGGTGGCTCGAAGGCCACAGCGACCTGTCGCCGCGCGAAGTCGACGCCGTCTTTTGCGCGCTGGTCACGCCCACCCTGCAGTCGCTGGTCGCGACATGAACGTCGGGCGGAACTTGCCGCCCCGAAGCGCCGGTTGACCTCGATCAACGGGCGGGCAGCGGTCACACGTAAGCTGCCGTTGCCGAACCCCTGCTCCTGGCCCTCGTCGCAATCGCCCGATGGAGGAGGCACGCGCATGAAGATCCTGCTGGTCGAAGACGAAGCGAGGGCCGCGGCTTATCTGGCCCAGGGGCTGCGCGAGAACGGGTACGCCGTGGAGCTTGCCGCCACCGGCACCGATGGGCTGCACGCCGCCGTCGAAGGCGATCACGACCTGGTCATCCTCGACGTCATGCTGCCCGGCATCGACGGCTTTGCCGTTCTGTCGGCGCTGCGCACGTCCAAGCAGATGCCGGTGCTGATGCTCACGGCACGCGCCAGGGTCGACGACAAGGTTCGCGGCTTCGAACTGGGCGCCGACGACTACCTCGCCAAGCCGTTCGAGTTTCCCGAACTGCTGGCGCGCATCCGCGCCCTGCTCAAGCGCGGCGCCAAGGCCGCGTCGCAGGAGCTGCTGTGCGTCGCCGATCTCGAGATCGACATGCTCAGGCACCGGGCCACGCGCGCCGGGCAGCGCATCGACCTGTCGGCCAAGGAGTTCGCGCTGCTCGCGCTCTTGCTGCGCAAGACCGGGCAGGTGCTCTCGCGCACCGAGATCGCCTCGCTCGTGTGGGACATCAACTTCGACTCGGATACCAACGTCGTCGAGGTCGCGATCCGGCGCTTGCGCGCCAAGGTCGACGACCCGTTTCCGGTCAAGCTCATCCACACCGTGCGCGGCGTGGGCTACGTCGCCGAACGGCGCGCCTGAGGCGGCAGCGCATGAGGCGCAAGAGGCTGTCGCTGACGCTGGCGCTGTGGGTCGGCCTGCTCGGCTTGCTGCAGGCGGGCGCGGTGCTCGCCTTCTCGTACATCACGATGGGGCGCGAGCTGGCGACGCAGCGCAGGGCCGTGCTGCACGACAAGGTGGAAGAGGCCCGCCACCTGATCGCGGGGCTGGCCGACGACGCGGCGCTGCGCGAGAACGCAGCGCAGCTCGAAGGGCTCATCACCGGACGCCCGGAGCTGCACCTCTTGATCGCCCGTGAGAATTCGGCGCAGCCCGCCGTGGCTTTCAGTCGCGAGTCCAGCGAGTCGCTGCGGCGTCTCAAGGGCGACGTCTGGGCCTCCGACGCGTTCCTGGAATGGCGGTTCGGGCAGACCGGCGCGCCGATGCTGTCCTTGGCGGCCACGGGCCGGCTGCGCAACGAGGATGCCTACGAGATCGTCGTCACGGTCGATCGCAGTGCGGACGCGAAGCTGCTGCGGGAGCTGCTCGTCACTGCGCTGTCCGGGGCGCCCATCGCGCTGCTGGCGGTGAGTGCGAGTGCGTTGGCGATCGTCAGCGTCGGGCTGCGCCCCTTGCGCCAGTTCCAGAAGGCCGCCGCCGGCGTCACCGCCAGCAGCCTGTCCACCCGCATCGACCCGAGAGGCATGCCGCAGGAATTGCTGCAGCCCTGCCTGGCCTTCAATGCCATGCTCGACCGGCTCGACGACGGGGTGAAGCGCCTGTCGGACTTCTCCAGCGACCTCGCTCACGAGATGCGCACGCCGCTGGCGACGCTGCTCGGCCGTACGCAGGTCGCGTTGAGCCAGCCCCGCGGCGTCGATGAACTGCGCCACGCGCTCGAGGAGAACGTGGAGGAGGCGCAGCGCCTGTCCCGGCTGGTGGCCGACATGCAATTCCTCGCGCAGGCGGACCACGCCCTGGCGGCGCTCGACAAGGTCGACCTGGACCTCGCCGAAGAGGCGCGCACGGTGGCGGACTACCTGGAGATCCTGGCCAACGAACGCGAAGTGTCGATCGCGGTGGACGGCCACGCCCGCACGGTGGCCGACCGCCACCAGGTCCGCCGCGCCATCACCAACCTGATGTCCAACGCGGTGCGCCACTGCGCCTTCGGCACCCAGGTGCGCGTGCGCGCCGCCGAGGAGGACGGCCAGGCGGTCGTCGAGGTGATCAACGTGGGCGAACCGATACCGGCCCAGCATCTGCCCCGGCTCTTCGACCGCTTCTATCGCGTCGACAGCGCCAGGCGCCGCGACGCCGGCGGCACCGGCCTGGGGCTGGCGATCGTCAAGGCCATCATGACCCTGCACGGCGGGACCGTCACGGTGAACAGCAGCCCCGGCCAGCCCACGCGCTTCACCTTGCGCTTCGCGCGCCTGACAGATTTGTAATCAAGCGGCCAGGGTCCCGTGGGGTCCGCCGTTCGAGACTTCCTTCCAGCGCAGCCGACAGGCTGGGCAGGACCGGATCACCGGAACCAGGACTCTGGAAGGACCCCATCATGAACGCCAAGAACCTCGTCGCCGCGGCCGCACTGGCCCTCGTCGGCACCTCCGCCTTCGCCATCGAAGCCGTGCAATGGAATCCCGCGCCGCCGGCACCCGCCCCGGCGCAAAAAGTGGTGCCGAAGGCGACCGCGCGGGTCGTCTCGTACGGCGAATTCACCCAGTTCCTCGACCGCATCCCCGCCGGCGATCGCAGCCGCTCCGAGGTGCTGGCCGAAGCGCGGCGCGCTCCGAAGCACTACGGCATGAAGGACTGCCCCTACGTCGGCGGTTGATGCAGGCCGTCGCGCCCACGGACTCACTTCGATCCACGGAGATTCCCATGAAGACGAACATCGCATCCATCAAGCGCGCCGCGCTGGTCGTGGCCATCGCAGGAGCACTGTCGGCATGCGCCTCGGCGCCTTCTTCGCCGCCCCCGGATCTGGCGCAGCGCATCGCGTCGGCCCAGACGCGAGCGGATCACGAGTCACTCGCCAGCTACTACGCGCAGGAAGCAGCCAAGTCCCGTCAGCTGGCAGCCATGCACCAGGACATGGGCAGGAGCTACAAGGTGCAGGCCACGTTGGGCAGGGGCCTGTCGGGCGTGTCCGCGCATTGCGAGAGGCTCGCGCAGTCGTACACGGCCTCGGCCGACGACTACGAAGGCATGGCGGCGACGCACCGCCAGCAGGCCGCGCAGGCCAGGCAGTGACGTCCCACGAGGGACCGGCTGTCGGCGCTCGAGTCGTCAGTGCGCCCGTGTGCCCACGCGGGCGCTGGCCTTGGACCGCGGTTGCGCCGACATGCGGCGGCACTCCGTGGCGCACCGCCGGCATGCGTCGGCGCATTGCTTGCAGTGGTCCTGCGCGTGCTTGGCGCATTCGTCGCCACAGGCTTCGCAAATGTCTGCGCACAGTGCACAGACGGCGGACGCGTTCTCGCTGGCACGCGCCATGACGCCGGCGGCCAATTGGCACACGGCAGCGCAATCGATGTCGAGTGCGATGCAGCGCGCCATCATCTTGACATCCGGCTCCTGAAGACACGCTGCCGAGCAGTGATGACATGCAGTCGCGCACTGCGTGCATGCGTCGATACAGTCGGCGTATTGCTGATGGGCCATCGTGGTTTCTCCTGGATAGGTCAGGGTTGAATCGCCAGCAGAAGGAAGCAAGGGGCGATCCCACGTGTGGCGAGCACCGCTGCCGCTGTCATCACCCCATGACGATGCCCGCGGCCCGCCTTCGCGCGGCGCTCCACGGCCCGGCCGCGCGAACGCGCGCAGACCAATCCATCGCGGCAGCGGCATACACGGGGCTGGGGTTCAGCTGGAATTCGCGCGAACAGGCCTCGACGAACTTGATGGAATGCGCGTCCCCGGTCTCCACGCAGAACTCGATGACGGAGTGCCAGGCGAGGTGCGGGTGGCCGAGCGCGCCGTCGACATCGTTGCTGTCTTCGCCATAGGCCGCCGTGAGCGCGGCGACGAACTGCCACATGTGCGCGAAGGCGACATCGCCGGACTCCCGGCCGAGGTGCGGCAGCAGCAAGCGCAGTGCGGCCGGCACCGTGACCGCATGAACGAAGATCAGCGGATGTCGCGAACGGTTGGCGAGGTATTGCCGCGCGCCCGCCTCCGACAGCGCGCCCAGCGCCGATGCGGGCGAGGGGACAGGCGCCAGCCGATCGACGGCACCACGCAACTGCACGTGGCCGGAGAGTTCGTACAGGAACTTCCTCGGCATGCCCGGTCGCGGCGACCCGCGCATGACGCGCGGCACGCGCGCCAGGGCGCCGGCCACGTCAAGATCGCCCGCCAGCCGCGGCATGCGATCGAACTCCCTGTAGTACGAACACCAGTACGCCAGCGCCGCGCCGAGTTCTTCCATGCGGGGCGCGGTGGCCGCGGCCGAGAGAGCGCGCACCGCGTGGGCCACGCGGACGATGCCGTGCCCGCCGGCGGACGAGACGGCCGGCACGAGGCGGGGCAGCCACGCCTGCAGCACGTCTTGCCACGGCGCCTGCGCGAGCAGGCCGGCGAAGAAGGCCCCCCAGTCCGCGACAAGCGACTCGTTGCCCAGCGCTTCGCGCCATGTCGAGGCCGTGACCCTCGCCGCGGCCGCCGGCAGCATGGCCAGGCGCTGCCGGTAGCCGTGCGCCCATGCAGGGGCCCGTTCGGCCAGCCCCAGTGCCGCCAGCGCCTCGACCGCCATCGGGCCGTGATTGGGGTTGCCGCCGCCGGCGACCTCGGCCGTCGTGCCACGCAGTTGCGCCAATGCGTTGTCGAGAGGGTCGTCGTCCATGGCGCCTGTTCGTCGTTCGTCCGTTCGCATCGACGCAAAGATAGGGTCGGGACATTGATATGTCCAAGATCTTTCAGACCACCCTGTGATACCTTGAAGGCATGGAGCTGCGACACTTTCGGTACTTCATCGCCGTTGCCGAGGAGCTGCACTTCAGCCGCGCCGCGGCCCGGCTTCACGTGGCCCAGCCCGCGCTCAGCCGGCAGATCCGCGACCTCGAAGACGAACTGGGCCTGACGCTTCTCGAACGCGACCGGCGCAGCGTGGCGCTCACGCCGGCCGGCGAGGCGCTGCTCGCCGAAGGAAGAAAGCTCTTCGTCCAACTCGAACAGGCGGTCAACGTGGCGCGGCGCACCGCGCGCGGTGAACAGGGCACCCTGAGCATCGGCTACGTCGGCTCCGTGGCCTACAGCGGCCTGCCCCAGATCGTGCGCAGCTTCCGCAAGCGCTTTCCGGGCGTCGAGGTGCGGTTCCATGAGATGTCGCCCGTGCCGCAGGTCAATGCCATCCTGGCCGGCACGCTGGACGTCGGCTTTGCCCGAGGACCGCTCGAGGTGCCGGGGCTCGGCGTCACCACCGTGCTCGACGAACCGCTGGTCGCCGCGCTGCCGCGCGGACACGTGCTGGCCGCGCGCAAGGAATTGCGGCTGGCGCAGCTCGCGGCCGAAGGCTTCATCGTCCCGGCGCGCGTGCGCGGGCCGGGCTTCCACGACCACCTCATGACGCTGTGCCGCCAGGCCGGCTTCAGCCCGCGCATCGTGCAGGAAGGCTCGCACTTCGACGTGCTGAGCCTCGTCGCCGCCGGCTGCGGCGTGGCGATCGTTCCGCAATCGCTGTGCGGCGTGCGGCGCCGCGACGTGGTCTACCGGCCGCTGAAGGAAAGGCCGCGCACGCAGTTGGTGATGGCTGCCCGCGAGCAGGGCGCCTCGCCGGCCTTGCGGGAGTTCCTGGCCTTGGTGAAGGTCAGTGGTGGGCTGACGGCGAGCTGATGTCGAAGTACCTCCACTTGCCCTCCGAGACCACCTCGACCTTGCCGTCTGCCACCTTGATGGCGGTCTGGTCGTCGATGGCGTAGGCCGGACCGCCGATGCGGGTGGCCCAGCGTTCCGCATGGGCCATCGTGTTCTCCGCGAACCCTGGATAGTCCAGGTGCGGAAAGATGGAGAAGTCGACGACGCCGAGCGTCGCGTCGTCACCGGTGACGGATGGCTTCGTCTCGACGAACTCCTGGCCGACGCGAGGCGTCATGACCATGCTTCCCGCGCTCAAGCCCACCCAGACGGTTCGGTCCAGCGACGGCAGCAAGGCCGCGAGCCCCGACTGGCGCATCCAGTGACCCAGGTACACGGCGTCGCCGCCCTCTGCCAGCAGCACATCCGCCTCGCGGACCCAGGGCACCCAGCGCTCCTGGCCGATGCTCGGCAGCGCGGTGAGCTCCAGCACGCCGACGGACTTCCACCCGAGTTCGACCATCGGGCAGCTCGATCGGCCGGTGATGAATCGCCAGGCGCCGCCAGGACTGCCCTGCGGGTGGCCGTACAGCGCGGTGGGGATGCACAGGGCATGGCAGTCGGCGATCGGCTTGCCCAGCAGGTCGAGCAATGCGCCGTGGATGCTGGCGTTCTTGACGCCGGCGGAGGTCAAGAGGAGCTTCATCGCGCCGGCTCCTCGGCGTGAGGAATCGCCGCCGGATCCATCCAGAAGGCGCCCCACAGGTGCCCGTCGGGGTCGGCGAGGTCGCGGCTGTACATGAAGCCCAGGTCCTGCACGGGGTTCACGTCGGCTTGCCCACCGTGGGCCGCAGCAGCATCGTTCATCGCGTCGACGGCGTCGCGGCTGTCCATGGCCAGCGAGAGCATCACCGCGTTGGTTCCGGG
>DATFAY010000224.1:0-2238 GCA_035254085.1 Piscinibacter sp. | reverse complement strand
TGGTGGAGCCGGGGGGAATCGAACCCCCGTCCGCAAGCCATCATCGGACAGTTCTACATGCGTAGCTGACTGATTTGGTTTTGAGGGCAGCGGTCGCGCAGCAGCACGCTACCGTTACCCCGAGTCACTTGATTTAGCCCTGGGCTGAGTGACCCAGCTCAGAGCGAGCCAATGTGTATGACTTCGCAGCCCTTGGGTTGCCCCTCAGACCCGGCCCATCGGCCAACCGTTGCGAAGCTCACCGGTATTAAGCGGCGAGAGCGTACGAAGAGTCGTTCGCAGTTACTTTGATCCAGATGGATTTACGAGGTCACTGGTCCTCGGCATGCCCTGTTCCAACTCCGCACCCGCGTCGAAGCCAGGTCGGCCCCTGGAACACGTTAGTTTAGGCCAACCCCAGAAGGTTCAAGAGTTCGGCCGGTTTTCTGACGATGTACTCCGCGCCCCACGATTCGATCGGGTCGCCGACGCCCAGGTAGCCCCAGCCGGCCACCACGGTCGTCATGCCGGCGGCCTTGCCGGCTTGCACGTCGCGCACATCGTCGCCAACGTACAGGCATTGCGACGGCAGGCAGCCCACGCGCCGGGCCGCCTCCAGCAGCGGCTCGGGATGAGGCTTGGCGTGCGGGGTGGTGTCGCCCGCCACCACCGCGGCGGCGCGCGGGTGCAGGCCGAGCGAGCGGATCAGCGGCTCGGTGAAGCGCGCCGCCTTGTTGGTCACGATGCCCCAGGGACGCTGCTCGCGCTCGAGCGCCTCGAGCACGGGCAGCACGGCCTCGAAGATGCGGGTCTGGTGGGTCATGCGCTGCTCGTAGCGGCGCAGGAAGTCGTCGCGCAGTTCGGCAAAACGCTCATGCTGCGGGCCGATATCGAAGGCCACCGCGACCATGCCGCGCGCACCGGCACCCACCATCGGCCGAAACGATTCGTAGGGCAGCGCGGGCAGCCCGTGCGCCGCACGCAACTCGTTGGCAGCGCCCGCCAGATCGGGCGCGCTGTCGATCAGCGTGCCGTCGAGGTCGAACAGCACCGCGTGGAAGCCGTTCACGATCATCGCGGCGGCCACTTGCGTGCGCGGCACGAGCGAATTCCGTCGCTCGGTGAATCGACGCACCACGCCTGCATGCTCAGGCTTCCTTGCGGCAGGCGACGAGGTAGTTCACGCCGGTGTCCGCGGACAGCTTGTAGCGCTGCGTGAACGGGTTGTATTCCATGCCGCGCGTGCCTTGCAGTCCCAGCCCCGCATCGCGGCACCACTGGGCGAGTTCGCTCGGACGGATGAAGCGAGCGTACTCGTGCGTGCCCTTGGGCAGCATCTTGAGCACATGCTCGGCGCCGACGATGGCCAGCAGGAACGCCTTCGGGTTGCGATTGATCGTCGAGAAGAACACCCAACCGCCCGGCTTGACCAGCGTGCTGCAGGCGCGCACCACCGAGGCTGGCTCGGGCACGTGCTCGAGCATTTCCATGCAGGTGACGACGTCGAAGCCGCCCGGCGACTGCGCTGCCAGCGCCTCGGCCGCGATCTCGCGGTATTCGATGTTCGGCGTGGCCGCTTCGAGCGCGTGCAACTGCGCCACCTTCAGCGCCTTGCTCGCGAGATCGATGCCGAGCACGTCGGCGCCGCGGCGCGCCATCGCATCGGACAGGATGCCGCCGCCGCAGCCGATGTCGACCACGCGCTTGCCCGCCACGCGCACCTGCTGCTCGATCCAGTCGAGGCGCAGCGGGTTGATCTGGTGCAGCGGCCGGAATTCGCTGTCGGTATCCCACCAGCGATGGGCGAGATCGCTGAATTTCGCGAGTTCCTGGGGATCGGCGTTGAGCGTACTCATGCCGCGATGTTAACCAAAGGGGCGCGGCTCGAATCTCCGCGCTCAGGGCGAAATCGGGAAAAAAGAAAACCCCGCCGCAGCGGGGTTTTCGTTCATCGGCCGAGGCCGATTACTTGCGGGTACGGGTGCCGACCACTTCGATTTCCACGCGGCGGTTCTTCGCGCGGCCTTCGGCGGTCTTGTTGTCGGCGACGGCTTGCTTGGAGCCCTTGCCTTCGGTGTAGACGCGGTTCTGTTCGACGCCCTTGCTCGTCAGGTAACCCTTGACGGCATCAGCGCGCTTGACCGACAGCTTCTGGTTGTACGCGTCCTTGCCCACCGAGTCGGTGTGGCCGACGGCAATGATGACTTCCAGGTTGATGCCGGACATCTTGCTGACCAGGTCGTCGAGCTTGGCCTTGCC
>DATFAY010000223.1:0-12740 GCA_035254085.1 Piscinibacter sp. | reverse complement strand
GCGCAGCACCTTGGCTTCGCGCGGCGTCAGCGAGTCCAGGATGTCCTTGACCACGTCGCGCAGGCCGGCCTGCATCGCGGCCTCGATCGGCGCGGTGTTGGCCTGGTCCTCGATGAAATCGCCCAGGTGGCTGTCGTCGTCGTCGCCGATCGGCGTTTCCATGGAGATCGGCTCCTTGGCGATCTTCATGATCTTGCGGATCTTGTCCTCGGGGATCTCCATCTTGGCGGCGAGGATGCCGGCATCCGGCTCGAAGCCGAATTCCTGCAGGTGCTGGCGCGAGATGCGGTTCATCTTGTTGATGGTTTCGATCATGTGCACCGGGATGCGGATGGTGCGGGCCTGGTCGGCGATCGAGCGGGTGATCGCCTGGCGGATCCACCAGGTGGCGTAGGTCGAGAACTTGTAGCCGCGGCGGTATTCGAACTTGTCGACCGCCTTCATCAGGCCGATGTTGCCTTCCTGGATGAGGTCGAGGAACTGCAGGCCGCGGTTGGTGTACTTCTTCGCGATCGAGATCACCAGGCGCAGGTTGGCCTCGATCATTTCCTTCTTCGCGTCGCGCGAGGCCTTCTCGCCCTCGTTCATGCGCTTGTTGATGAGCTTGAGGTCTTCCAGCGGAACGACGGCGCGCGCCTGCTGGTCGATCAGCTTCTTCTGCAGCTCCTGCACCGGCGGCAGGTTGCGCTGCAGCACGATGCTGTAGTTCTTGCCCGCTGCCGCTTCCTTCTCGGCCCACTTCAGGTTGAGGATGTTGGGCGGGAAGTGCTTGATGAAATGGTCCTGCGGCATGCCGCACTTGTCGACCAGGATCTTGCGCAGCTCGCGTTCGTAGCGGCGCACGTCGTCCACCTGCGAGCGCAGGATCGAGCACAGCTTCTCGATCGTCTTGACCGTGAAGCGGATGGTCATCAGCTCGGCGCTGATGGCCTGCTGCGCCTTGTTGTACGAGGCCGACTGGTAGCCCTCTTTCTCGAAGGCCTTGCGCATCTTGTCGAAGTTGATGCGCAGGTTGTCGAACTTGGCGAGCGCGGCGGCCTTGAGCTCCTCGAGCTTCTTGGTGAGCGCCTTGCTGCCGCCCTGGCCGTCGTCGTCGTCCTCCTCGTCGAAGAAGTCGACGTCTTCCTCGGCCACGTAGTCGTCGGCCTCGTCCTCGGAGACGAAGCCATCGACCACCTCCGAGATCTGCATGTCGCCGGCGCGGATCTTGTCGGCGTAGGCCAGGATCTCCGCGATGGTCGTCGGCGAGGCGCTGATGGCGAGCATCATGGCCTGCAGGCCGCCTTCGATGCGCTTGGCGATCTCGATCTCGCCTTCGCGGGTGAGCAGTTCCACCGTGCCCATCTCGCGCATGTACATGCGCACCGGGTCCGTGGTGCGGCCGAATTCCGAATCGACGGTCGACAGGGCCGCCTCGGCCGCTTCTTCGGCCTCTTCCTCGGTGGCGGTCGTGGTGCCGCCGCCGGCGATCAGCAGGGTGGCCGCGTCGGGTGCCTGCTCATAGACCGCGATGCCCATGTCGTTGAGCATCGAGACGATGGCCTCGAGGATCTCGTTGTCGACGAGCTTCTCGGGCAGGTGGTCGTTGATTTCCTGGTGCGTGAGGAAACCACGCGTCTTGCCCATCTTGATGAGGGTCTTGAGCTCCTGGCGGCGCTTGGCGACTTCCTCTTCGGTGAGCGCGGTCTCGTCCAGGCCGAACTCGCGCATCAGGGCGCGCTCCTTGGCGCGCGACACCTTCATGCGCAGCGGCTTGGCCTTGGCGGCCTTGGCTTCGGTTTCGTCGGCGACCTCGGCCTCGGGCTCGCCTTCCAGGTCCGCTTCCAGATCGGCGTCGGAGAAGTCTTCCTCGTCGGCCTCGGGTTTCTTGGCCTTCTCGTCCGCCTTGCCCTTGCGGCCGCGCTTGCCCTTGGCCTCTTCCGCCTTGGCGGCAGCCTTCGGGGCGCCCTTCGCCACGGTGGCGGCCGCCTTCTTCTTGGTCTCTTCAGCCTCGGCCTTCGCGCCCTTGGCGGGCGCGGTCTTGGCGGCTGGCTTGGCAGCGGCCTTCACGGGAGCGCTTTTCTTCGCGGTCATGCAATTCCTCGGATATGGATGGGCTTCACGGCCTCGGGTCCGCAGACATCGCGGCGTGAACCCGGCTCGAAGGCACGTGGGGACGCTGGTCGATCCTGCAAGGGCAAGGCTGGCGCCGGCCCGTGCCTACCGATCCGGCGGATCGATGGCGTACGGCCAGCATTGGGCGGACAAGCTCGCGTGAACCTGTGGTCGATGGCAGCCCTTGCGGGGAATGGGTGGCCTTCATGAGGGGACCCTGGGTCAGAGGGTGGCCGGGGCCCGGAGGTGCTGCTTCACTCTTGCCGCGTAACAAACCCTACATTATCGTCCAGAAACGGCGGCACGTCAAAATTACCGGGTACTCGCGGGCTCCGACGCCTTGGCCAGCTGGGCCTTGAGACGCCGGCGCGCCTCGCCGAGTTCCTTGCTGCGCTGCAGCGCGTCGGGAGACAAGTCGCCCGACGCGAACAATTGCTCGAGCTCGTCCTCGGCTGCGCGCAGCCGAAGCCAATCGAGCACCCGCGCCATCTCGGCGCCGAGGTCGGTTTGCGGGTCGGGATCGTGGAACGCCCCAACCCGCGTGAGGACTGCCTGACCGCCCGCATCGTCGGCCAGGCCGCGCAGTTCGTCGAGCAGGGCCGCCGACGAGAGCGTGCCATGCTCGTGGACCACGCGCTCGATGCCCCCGAAGAGGCGGTCGTAGGGGGCAGGGCGTCCGGCCAGCAGGTCGTGGGCCTCGCCGTCGAGCGACATCCAGAGGTCGCTGCGCTGCACCAGCAGCCACAGCGCCCGGTCGAGCAGGTTGGCAGTGCCCTGGCTGATGCGCTGCGTGCGCCGGGAAGCGGGCCGTGGCGCCGCGGCGGCCGGCGCCACCCGCGCCGGCTCTTGAGGCCGCCACAGCGACAGCAGGTCGGCCACCTCCATGCGGGCGGCCGCTGCCAGCTCGCCCACGAGCTGCCGCTTCAATGCGCCATCGGGAAGCGCCATCCACAGCGGCTTCGCATTGGCGAGCATGTGCGCGCGTCCTTCGGCCGTTGCCATGTCGCAGCCCTCGCGCGCCGCTTCGATCAGCTGGCGCGACAGCGGCACGGCCTGCTGCACGCACTGCTCGAAGGCCTGCTCGCCCAGCTCGCGCACGTAGGAATCGGGATCGTGTTCCGGCGGCAGGAACAGGAAGCGGATGCTTCGGGTGTCGCTGGCGTGGGGCAGGGCTGCTTCGAGTGCGCGCCCGGCCGCGCGCCGCCCGGCCGCATCGCCGTCGAAGCTGAACACCACCGAATCGGTGAAGCGAAACAGCTTCTGCACGTGCTCCGCCGTGCAGGCGGTGCCCAATGTGGCCACCGCATTCGGGAAGCCGGACTGCGCGAGTGCGACCACGTCCATGTAGCCTTCGACGACCAGGACATAGCCTCGCTGGCGCAGGGCGGTGCGGGCTTCGAACAGGCCGTAGAGCTCGCGCCCCTTCACGAAGACCGGCGTCTCCGGCGAATTCAGGTATTTCGGCTCGCCCTTGTCGAGCACGCGCCCGCCGAACCCGATGACCTCGCCTTGCACCGATCGGATCGGGAACATGATGCGGTCGCGGAAACGGTCGTAGCGCTTGCGGTCGGCCTCGTCGCCGGACTCGCCTTCGTGACTGATCACCAAGCCGCTTTCCTCGAGCAGCGGGTCGTCGTAGCGCGCAAACACGCTTGCCAGCCCACGCCAGCCCTCGGGCGCATAGCCGAGGCCGAAGCGCGCCGCGATCTGCCCGGTCAGCCCGCGCCCCTTGAGATAGTCGATGGCCCGGGGGCTGGCCTTGAGCTGATGGCGATAGTGCTCCGCAGCCTTGGCGAGGACCTCGGTCAGCGTGGCCTGGCGCTGCTTGGCGGCGGCGGCGCGCTCGCGCTCCTGCGGCGAGCTGTCGTCCTCGGGCACGGCCATGCCCACTTGCTGGGCGAGGTCGCGCACCGCGTCGAGGAATCCCATGCCCGAGTGCTCCATCAGGAAGCGCACGGCGTCGCCGTGGACGCCGCAGCCGAAGCAGTGATAGGTCTGGCGGGTGGGGCTGACGATGAAGCTGGGCGATTTCTCGCCATGGAACGGACACAGCCCCTTGTGGTTGATGCCGGCCTTCTTCAGCTCGACGTGCCGCCCCACGACTTCGACGATGTCGACGCGGCTGAGCAGGTCCTGAATGAAGGTGGGCGGGATCACGACGAGAGTCTAGGGCCTGCCTGCCGGGCGGGCCGCCGGCCTTCGGCGCGCTTCTTGCGAACGGGCATATGCAACGTTTTGCGCGGATTTCGCGCTGCTCCCTCGGGATTCCCCAGGGAGCAGCGCGAGCACACAACTCGATACACTGCGCCGCGCGATCGGCCACGAGCCGCGCGACGAACAGCTCACCGGGGCGCTCCTCAGGCGCCCACGATCGTGACCACAAGGACGTACGGAGGGATATCGATGCCGCCCAGTCATCTGCGGTGCTCGCGCGCCGGCCGGCTATGGTCGTTGCGCTGCTGCGCGCTTTTCGCGCTGCTGGCCTCGGCAGGGTCAATGGTCCAGGCCCAGGGCAGCACGCCGGCCCCGGCGGCAGCGCCACCTGCCACGGACCTGTCTCCCGCGGAGCGCGCCAAGCGTGACGCGGAGAAGGTGTTCCAGTGGATTCGCATCCAGTCCGACAAGCCCAAGCGCACGCCGGCGGCGACCACCGAGAAGGCCGCCGCCGTCGCTCCCGCGCCGGCACGGCCGGTGGCGAAGGCGGCACCCAAGCCCGCAGACAGCGGCATCACGGAAACGGTGGCGCCCTTGTCGCCGGTGGCGGCGCGAGCGGCTGCGGCCAAGCCCGCGGCCGTCGCGCCGATGCCGGCGCCGGTCGTGGCGAAGCAAGAGACGGTGTCGCAGACCGTGGCCGCCAGGAGCGATACGGCCGCGCCGGTCGCCGCGCTGACCTCGCCGCCGGTGGAACCCGAGCAAGACCTCGCGCTGGTCCCGGTGGCGCAGGCCGAGCCCGACTTCCCTGGTGTCCTGATGCGCACGTTGCGCAAGGGAAGCGTTCAAGTGAAGTTCACGGTGCGCCCGGACGGCAGCGTGGCAGAAGCGCACGCAGTCTCGAGCAGCAGCCCGCGGCTCGTGCAGACGGCGGTCGAGACGGTGTCGCAGTGGCGTTTCCAGCCGCTGCACCACGCGCAGCAAGGCGTGGTCGAACTCGGCTTCGATCTCGACTGACGCGCCGAAGACCGCGCGCCGATCGCCCCGGGCCGCTCAGACCGTCTCGGCCCAATGCGGCGCCGGGAAGGGGTTGCGGTAGTCGCGAACCCAGGGATAGACCTCGGCCATCGGCATGGCCTTGGCGATGCCGTTGCCCTGGCCGATGTCGCAGCCGATCTCGATCAGGCGCGTCGCCTGATCGGCGGACTCCACGCCCTCTGCGACGACCTTGCAGCCGAAGGTCTCCGACAAGCCGATGACGCCTTCGACGATGGCCATGTCCTGGCGGTCGGTCAGCATGTTGTGCACGAAGGAACGATCGATCTTGAGGAAGTCGAGCGGCAGCCGCTTGAGGTAAGTGAAGGTCGAGTAGCCGGTGCCGAAATCGTCGAGCGCGAATCGGACGCCCAGCTCGCGGCACTCCTGCATCAGCGAGCAGGTGTAGTCCACGTCGGCCAACGCGGCTGTCTCGAGCACCTCGATGATGAGGCGCTGCCCCACGGGCGTCGTGTGCCGCGCAAGCAGCCCGGCCAGCCGCTTGGCGAACAGCGGCTCCTGCAGATGGCGGGCGGACACGTTGATGCTCACCGTCATGTCCAGGCCCATGCGCTGCCACTTGGCCAATTGGTCGATGCCTTGCTGGAGCACCCAGTCGCCGAGCCGCGCGCTGAGGCCGGTGTGCTCGATCAGCGGCAGGAACTGCGCCGGCGCGATGACGCCGTGCACCGGATGCTTCCAGCGCAGCAGCGCCTCCACGCCCAGCACGCGCCCGAGCCGCATGTCGACCTTGGGTTGATAGAACAGCACGAACTGGTCGGCGTCGAGGGCGTCCTGCACGCGGCCCAGCGCCTCGAAGTGCTGCTCGGTGCGGCGATCGTTCTCGGCATCGAAGAACAGATAGCCGTTGCGGCCGGCCTGCTTGGCGCCGTACATCGCGTGGTCGGCGTGCCGAAGCAGCGTGTCGGCATCGGCCTTGTCGATCGGGTAGACCGTGGCGCCGATGCTCGCCGTGATCGTGATCGGGCCCGCGCCCACGCCGAGCCCGTACGGCTGCGAGACGTTGCGCATGACACGCTCGACGGCGTGACGGCCCTCTTCGAGTGTCGCGGTGCGCAGCAGCAGCACGAACTCGTCGCCTCCCAGCCGGGCCACGGCGTCGTCGCCGCTGGCCCAGTGGCGAAGCGAGCGGCGCAGGCGCTCCGCCAAGTCGACCAGCAGCCGGTCGCCCGCCTCGTGCCCGAAGCGATCGTTGACCGGCTTGAAGTGATCGAGGTCGAGGTAGCAGATCGTCAGCAGGAAGCCTTCTCGCTCGCTGGCGCGCATCGCTTCGCGCAGCATCTGGGCCAGGCGGGGCCGATTGGGCAGGCCGGTCAGCTCGTCGGTGTGGGCCTGGCGCTCCAGCATGGCGCGCTGCGCCTGCGCCTGCGTGACGTCCGCGATCGCGAGGGCGTAGAAGCGGATCTGGCCATTCGGTCCTTTGACCGCGGAGATGGTCACCTGGAAGGTGCCGGTGTCGCCGTTGCGCCGCCGGTCGGCGACTTCGCCGCGCCAACTGCCGGTGTTGTTGAGGCTGTCGCGCATCACCGCCTGCTGGCGCTCGGCCGCCGACCCGGTCGGCGCCGGCCGCATCAGCGCCGGCACCGTGCCGATCATCTCTTCGCGCGAGTAGCCGGTGATCGTGGTGTAGGTGGGGTTGACGTCCAGCACGCGCTGGGCCGCGTCGGTGATGAGCAGGCCTTCGTGAAGGTGCTGGAACAGCTTGGACGACAGCTGATAGCGCTCCTGGACCATGCGCTGCTCGTCGATGTCGCGCGCAGTCAGGATGACCCGCAAAGGCTGGGCATCGTGACCGCGCTCCGCGACGCTGGCGTGCGTCTCCAGCCATTTCCATCCGCCGTCGTGGCACTGCATGCGGATTTCGGCGCGAGCGCTGTCATGCCCAGGCTCGCACAAGCCGGCAAGCGCGTCCTGCAAGGCCGGCTGGTCTTCCTCGTGGATGCGGCCCCAGGCCGCGGTGAAGGACGTGCCGAAGGTCTGCGACTGGTGGTCGAGCATGGCCAGCCAGCGGCGCGACATGGTGAACTGCGCGCCGCGCACGTCCCACTCGGCCACGCCGATGTGGGAGCTGTCCAGCGCGAGTTGCCAGCGTTCGTCGGTCGTGCGCAGTTCGGCGACGAGGGCGTTCAGCAGCAAGGGCATCGCGCCCAGCGTGCAGGCGTAGCCCCACAGCAGCGTCATGGCCTGCACCGTGTCATCGCCGGCGAACGGGCCACGGCCCTGGCCGGTCGCAAAGGCCGCCACCAGCGCGAGACCCAGCGCCGTGAGCGACGCCGCCGGCGCGCCGCTGCGCACGGCAAGCCAGCACAGCAGCAGGTGCGGCACGAAGATCAAGGGCGACAAGCCGCGCTCCGGATTCGCCGCGAAGGCGCTCAACAGGCACAGCAAGGCGGCGATGGGCAGCAGCAGCGTCGGCAGCCAACGCCGTTCGTCCAGCGCACGCGCGACGGCTCGGGAGGACATGGTGAGCAGCGGCACCCCCAGCAGCAGGGCGCCCATCGCTTCCGCCAGCCAGGCCTGGAACCACATCGCGCTCGGATCGCCGGCCGGCAGCAGGCCCAGGCGGCTCATCCACCAGATGCCGTGGCTCGTGCTGAGCAGAGGGCCGGCGCCCATGCCGATCAGCGCGTACAGCAGCAGATCACGCCGCCGATCCAGGCTCGCGTGCAGACCGAGGCGGCGCAGGCCCCAGGCGGCGGCGAGTGGCCCGAGGGTCTGCCCCGCGGACAAGGCAAGCGCCAATTGCAGGGGGGCGTCGTTGCGCAGCGACACGGCCAGTGCGGCAGCCGCGACGCCGCCCCACAGACCGAGCCCCCATCGCACCAGCGCGGCCACGGCAATGCCCGCGGGCAGCCACAGCGGCGGGATATGCGGGTAGGTATGTCCCAGCGCAAGACTGAGCAAAGCCGCGAAGTAATAAGCGGCGGCCACCAACGCGATCCGGCCCGCCCATTGGAACGAGCGAGCAGACGATGACGTCGTCAGCCGTGGAAACGGTAGGCGCAGGGCGGGCACGGTGGGGGGCGAAAATCGCGGACAAATGTAACCCTTTGCGCCCGGCTTGCGGCAATCGTGAACCCGCAATCCCCCTCGTATTGGGGGCGCTCTTGCGCACGGGCAAAACAGAAGGCCGCCGAAGCGGCGGCCTTCTGTTTTGAACCGGACTGCCAAAGAGGCCGCCCGGACTTCATGCCCGTTGTCGGCTCAAGAAACCGAAAACTCCTCGATCTTGCGGCCGGCGGCGAGCGCGGCTTTCAGCCATTTGGGCTGGAGCCCGCGACCGCTCCAGGTATCGCCGGTGGCCGCGTTGCGGTATTTGACGGCGACCTTGCCGCCTTTGCCGGCGCCGACGGTTTTGGTGGGCGCCTTGGCGGCGAGGTCCGAAACCGTCAGGCCATATTGGGCCATCAGTGCCTTGACCTTCGAGATCGCTTCCGCTCTTTCCTGCTTTCGCGTGGCCTCGATTTCCTTTTCGAGGGCCGCTTTGCGGTCGAGCAGATCCTGCAGTGATGACATGTCGATTCCTTCGGTCTTATCCAGGGGCGCGCCGCTGGGGCGTCGGGGCGATTCTAATGAAACCCGGAAACCGCCGCCATTGGAAAGGAATGCGAAGAAACCATGAGCATCAATATCGGGCAAAAATGCCGCGTGGCAGGGGACTGAATCTCAGGAGCCGCTGGGCGGCACATACCCTGCCGGCTGCTCGGCGCCTTCGCCGAAGAAAAAGCGCTCCATCTGGCGGGCGAGATACTGGCGCGCACGCTGATCGGCCAGATTCAGGCGATTCTCGTTGACCAGCATGGTCTGGTGTTTCAGCCATAACTGCCAGGCTTCCTTGCTGACCTGGTTGTAGATGCGCTTTCCGAGTTCACCCGGATAGGGGGCGAAATCCAGCCCTTCGGCTTCCCTCTTCAGGTAGACGCATTGAACGGTGCGGGCCATGGGTACTCCTTGGTGTCCTAGGTGTTGGGTTCAGCTCAGTTTCTTCACGAGGACCTGTGAGCGGCGGTCCCAGTTGTATTTGCGCTTGCGCGCCTCGGGCAGCCAATCGGCGTCGACCTGCAGGAATCCGCGCTTGATGAACCAGTGCATGGTGCGCGTGGTCAGCACGAAGATGCTGTCCAGGCCCTGCGACTTGGCGCGTTGCTCGATGCGCTTCAGGATGCGTTCGCCGTCGCCCTGGCTTTGGACCTGCGGCGACACCGTGAGTGCAGCCATTTCGCCGGTGTGCGCCTCCGGATAGGGGTACAGCGCAGCGCAGCCGAAGATCACGCCGTCGTGTTCGATCACGGTGTAGTGGCCGATGTCGCGCTCGATCTCGGTGCGATCGCGCTTGACCAGCGTGCCGTCCTTCTCGAAGGGCTCGATCAGTTGCAGCACGCCGCCCACGTCATCGGGGGTGGCCTCGCGCAGGCTTTCCAGCTTCTCGTCCACGATCATGGTGCCCACGCCGTCGTGCGTGAACGACTCCATGAGGATCGAACCGTCCACCGAGAACGGCACGATGTGCACGCGATCCACGCCGCTCTTGCTCGCCTTCACCGCGTGCTGGAGATAGAACGCGGTGTCGGTCGGCTGGGTGGGGTTGGGCAGCGCCGAGAGCAGTTTCTCGGCGTCGGCCAGTGCCAGTTCGGTGTCGATCTCGCTGGCCGGGTCGTTGACGTCCAGCGGGATGCCCTTCACCTCGGTCACGTAGATGAGCTTGTCGGCCTGCAATGCGATGGCGGTGCTGGCCGCGACGTCCTCCATGCTGAGGTTGAATGCTTCGCCGGTGGGCGAGAAGCCGAAGGGCGAGAGCATCACCAGAGCACCGTATTCGACCGCGCGGCGGATGCCGGCTGCATCGATCTTGCGCACCAGGCCGGTGTGCTGGAAATCGACGCCGTCGACGATCCCCACCGGCCGTGCGGTGATGAAGTTGCCCGAGACGATGCGGATCTGGCTGCCCGCCATCGGCGTGTTCGGCAGTCCCTGGGAAAACGCAGCCTCGATCTCGTATCGCAGCTGGCCGGCCGCCTCCTGCGCGCAATCCAGCGCCACGGCGTCGGTGATGCGCATGCCGTGGCTGAACTTCGACACGTGTCCCTTGGCTGCGAGTTGCTCCTCGACCTGCGGGCGAAAGCCGTGCACCAGCACGACCTTGATGCCCATGGCATGGATCAGCGCCAGGTCCTGTGCGAAGCTGCTCAGCTTGCCGGCGGCGATGAGTTCTCCGGCGATCGCGACGACGAAGGTCTTGCCGCGGTGCGCATGGATGTACGGCGCAACGGATCGGAACCAGGGCACGAACGTGTGGGGAAAGACAAGGCTCAACTTGACCACCCCCCGGTCGCAAGCGACCGGCCCCCCGCGGGGGCCTCGCCCGGCTTGGGGCGGCCCGGCGCCGGTCTCGCGAAGCATGTCTTGGAACGTCTCATAAGGCGCTTTGAAATAATCGACGGATTTTGCACGAAGCCCCGATGTCTTCTCCCCAACGCGGCCAGCGCGGTCGTCCGCCGCCTGCCGCCAACCCGGTTCCCGCGATCACTTTCCCCGAATCGCTGCCCGTGTCCGCGCGACGCGACGAGATCGCGCGTGCCATCGAGGCGCATCAGGTGGTGATCGTCTCGGGCGAGACGGGCTCGGGCAAGACGACGCAGCTGCCCAAGCTCGCGCTGGCGCTGGGGCGCGGCCGGGGCGCGGGCGGCACTGGCCTGATCGGCCACACGCAGCCGCGGCGCATCGCTGCTTCCAGCGTGGCCAAGCGCATCGCGCAGGAGTTGAACTCGCCGCTGGGCGAGGTCGTGGGCTTCAAGGTCCGCTTCCAGGACCGCCTGCAACCCGGCGCCAGCGTGAAGCTGATGACCGACGGCATCTTGCTCGCCGAGACGCAGACCGATCCGCTGCTCAAGGCCTACGACACCTTGATCATCGACGAGGCGCACGAGCGCAGCCTCAACATCGACTTCCTGCTCGGTTACCTGCGGCAGATCCTGCCGAGGCGGCCCGACCTGAAGATCATCGTCACCTCGGCCACCATCGACGCCGAGCGGTTCGCCCAGCACTTCGCCTCGCGCCACGGGCCGGCGCCGGTCATCCAGGTGTCGGGGCGGCTGTATCCGGTGGAGCAGCGCTGGCGGCCTTTCGAAGAGAGCCGTGAGTACGGCCTGAACGACGCGATCAGCGACGCCGTCGACGAGTTGTGGCGCGAAGGCGCGGGCGATTGCCTGGTGTTCCTGCCCGGCGAACGCGAGATTCGCGAGGCCGCCGAACACCTGCGCAAGCACCATCCGCCGGGCGTGGAGGTCGTGCCGCTGTTCGCGCGGCTGTCGCAACAGGAGCAAGACCGCGTGTTCGAGGCGCACAGCGCGCGGCGCATCGTGCTCGCCACAAACGTGGCGGAAACGTCGCTGACCGTGCCGGGCATCCAGTACGTGGTCGATGCAGGCACCGCGCGCGTCAAGCGCTACAGCTGCCGCAACAAGGTCGAGCAGCTTCAGATCGAGCCGATCAGCCAGGCCGCGGCCAATCAGCGCGCGGGGCGCTGCGGCCGCGTGAGCAACGGCATCTGCATCCGGCTGTACGAGGAGAAGGACTTCGCGGCGCGGCCACGCTTCACCGATCCCGAGATCCTGCGCTCCTCGCTGGCCGGCGTCATCCTGCGGATGAAGTCGCTGGGGCTCGGCCTGGTCGAGGACTTCCCGTTCCTGGAGCCTCCGCCGCGCCGCGCGGTGGCCGACGGCTACCAGCTGCTCGCCGAACTCGGCGCCGTGGACGAGCAAAACGAGCTCACGCCAATGGGACGCGAATTGTCGAAGCTGCCGCTGGACCCGCGGGTGGGCCGCATGATCGTCGAGGCACGCGATCGCCAGGCGCTCGACGAGGTGCTGGTGATCGCCGCGGCGATGAGCGTGCAGGACGTGCGCGACCGCCCGCTCGAGCACCAGCAGGCGGCCGACCAGGCGCACAGGAAGTTCGATGACGAGAAGTCCGAATTCATGGGCGACCTCAAGCTCTGGAAATGGCTGGAGGAGGTGCGCGGCGGCACGGCCGAGCACAAGCTGTCGCATCGCAAGCAGGAGCAGCTGCTGCGCGACCAGTTCATCTCGCCGCGCCGCGTGCGCGAATGGCGCGACATTCACACGCAGCTGCACACCGTCGTCGCCGAGCATGGCTGGCGGCTCAACGGCACGCCGGCCACCTACGACCAGATCCACCTCTCGCTGCTCGCGGGCCTCTTGGGCAACATCGGCGTGAAGAGCGACGAGGACGACTGGTACCTCGGCGCGCGCGGCATCAGGTTCTACCGCCATCCGGGCGCCAACCTCTCCAAGAAGCCGGGCCGCTGGATCATGGTGGCCGAACTCGTCGAGACCACACGCCTGTTCGGCCGCGGCATCGCGGCGATCGAGCCGCAGTGGATTCCGCCCATCGCGGGCCATCTGCTCAAGACGCAGCTG
>DATFAY010000222.1:0-5727 GCA_035254085.1 Piscinibacter sp. | reverse complement strand
AGGCCCTTCTCGAACGAGTCGAGCGCCTGCTGCGCCGACGCCGCGCTCATGTCGCGCTGCATCAGGTATTCGCCCAGGGTCGTGTAGTTGGTGGACAGCTGCAGCCCGGCGTCCCGGTCGTCGGGCGATCGCGCGACGATCTTCTCGAGCTGCTCGGCCGCCTGCGCCTGCGTCTTCATGTAGGCATCGATCCGGCCCGCGAACATCTGGATCTGGCTGAGCTGGCCGTACAGCGTCGCGCGCAGCAGCTGGCGCAGCTGGTGCGCCGGGTCGGCCGCGGCCAGCGCATCGGCCACTGCGATGCCGACCTGCGCCGCCGCCTCGGCCTGCGGGAAGCGGCCCGTCGCGCCGAGCAGCGCGGCCTTGCGCTGATAGAGCACGGCAAGCTCCTGCTGCACGTCGCCGCGTTGCGCCGGGCTCATCTTGGCCGTCGGCAGCAGCGCCTGCAGCAACGACAAGCCCTGCTCGTAGCTCGCCAGCGCCCCTTGCGGGTCGCCGAGATTGGCGAGGAAGGGGCGGCCCTGGATGTCGCCCACCTTGCGGTAGCCGGTGGCGAGCTCCAGGCGCAGGCCGGCATCGCTGCGCGGATCGGCGCTGAGCTGCTTCAGGTACACCAGCGCGTTGTCTGCGAGCAGCTTGCGCGCCGGCGTCGACCCGGGCAGCGTGCGGATCGCCTCGTGGACGTCGAAGATGAACACGTTGGCCAGCTTGCGCAGGTTGGCGAAGTGCAGTTCCGCGCGCTCGCGCTGGCGGTTCGCCTCCACCGCCTCGTAGACCGCGATGCTCGCCACCGCGACCAGCACCAGGTTGGCCACCAGCGCGGCGCCCACTGCCGTGCGGTGGCGCAGCACGAAGCGACCGGCCCGATAGCTCCATGCCCCGCGCCGCGCCTGCACCGGCAAGCCTTCGAGATGGCGGAAGAGATCGTCCGACAGCTGCTCCGCGCTCGCGTAGCGGCGCTGCGGCTCCTTGCGCAGCGCCATCAGCACCACGGCGTCGAGGTCGCCGCGCAGGCGTCGGCGCGACAGCCGCTGCGCGCCCTGGCTCGGCGGCGCCGGTTCGGTGTCGCAGATCGCCTTGCTGAGCTCGTAGCCGCTGCCGGTCGTGGCCGCCGGATAGGGACTTCCGTCGGTGAGAAGCCGATACAGCACCACCCCGAGCGAGAAGATGTCGCTCGCCGGCGTGATCGCCTGCCCGCGCACCTGCTCCGGGCTCGCGTACTCGAGCGTCATCACGCGCTGCGCGGTGGCCGTGGCCGGCTGCGCCGCGTCGACGCGCTTGGCGATGCCGAAGTCGACCAGCTTGACCACGCCCTGGTCCGTGACGAGGATGTTGGCCGGCTTCAGGTCGCGGTGCACCACCCCTTGCTGATGCGCGTAGTGCACGACCTGGCAGACGGTGCGAAAGAGGCGCAGCTTGTCTTCGAGCGGCAGCGCGCGCTGCCGGCAATACGCGTCGATCGGCTGCCCGACGACCCGCTCCATGACGAAGTACGGCACGCCGTCGTCGGTGATGCCGCCGTCGAGCAGCTTGGCCAGGTGCGGGTGGTCGAGCGTCGCGAGGATCTGCCGCTCGGCGCGAAAGCGCGCGGCCTGCTCGCTGTCGGCCAGGCCGTCGTGCATGAGCTTGATCGCCACTTGCTGCTGGAACTGGCCGTCGGCTCGCTCGGCCAGGTAGACCTGCCCCATGCCGCCGCGCGCGATCAATTCGAGCAGACGGTAGGCGCCGACGCGCCGGCCGATCCACGTCGATTCGGCGCGGGCCCGCAAGGCGTCGATCGCCATCTCGGCCGGCATGGTGTCCAAGGGCGTGTGCACCGCCGCGCCGGCGGCCGCCAAAGCGCTCAGCTCGGCCAGCAGATCGGCATCGCCTTGCGCGGCCTGCTCGATGAAGGCGCGCCGCTCCTGCAGCGGCAGTTCCAGCGCCTCGGCCAGCAGGGACTTCACCTGCTGCCAGCGCTCGGCGTCAGAGCGATCGGTGGTCGTCATGAGGGTCATCCTTCGACGGTGCGGCGGCGCATTGTCCGATCGCCCTCGCGGCGAGTCGGATAACGACTAGCATCAGTGATGGTAATTTCACTTGCCCTGGATCAAGGCGCGGTGTAAAAAACCATCGCTCGATCCGATGAACGCGTTCCTCGACAAGGAGGAAACCATGCGAAGAAGGATTTACTGGCTGCTGCCCGACCTGGAATGCGCCAAGCGGACCATGAACGATCTGCTTCTGGCCCGCATCTCCGAGCAGCACATGCATTTCGTGGGCCGCGAGGATGCCGACATGAGCGGCCTGCACGCAGCCAACGTGCTGCAGACCTCCGACGTGGTGCGCGCCGCGCAGGCCGGCCTGGTGATCGGGGGCGCGGTAGGCGCCGCGCTCGGCGCCCTGGTGGCGGTCTTCTTCCCGATGTTCGGCGATCGCCAGGAATGGGGCATGGTGGCCGTGCTCGCGATGGTGGGCGGCGTCTTCGGCGCCTGGGCATCGAGCATGATCGGCGTGTCCACGCCGAGCCACCGGCTCAAGCGCTTCGAGGCCGCGATCGCCCAGGGCCAGATCCTGCTGATGGTGGACGTACCGCGCTCGCGCGTGGACGAGATCGAGGCCCGCCTGGAGGCCCTGCACCCCGAGGCGCGCCTCGAGGGCATCGACCCCAACATCCCGGCCTTTCCCTGACCTGCACATCGCCCGGGTCGCGCCAAGCGCGAGTCCCGCAGTGCACAGCACGGAGGATGTCGAATGAGCATGGAACTTCACCTGCGATCGCATGAATGGCGGCGCCGCCTGCCGGACTGGCCCGCGGCCGTGTGTGCCGGCCTGGTCGGCGGTGCCGTGCTCATGGTGCTGGAGCTGCTGTGGTCCGCCAGCGTGAGCGGCGCCAGTCCCTGGCACACCTCGCACCTGATCGCGGCCATGGTGATGGGCACGGACACGCTGCAATCCGATGCCTTCAGCCTCGGCATCGTGTCGATCGCGCTGCTGACGCACTACGTGCTCGGCATCGTCTTCGGCGTCGCCCTGGCATTCATCATCGACGGCTTCCACTACGAATCGAGTGCCGGCATGCAGCAGGTCATCGGCCTGGTGTTCGCAGCCGCGCTGTACCTGTTCAACTTCTTTGGCATGGCCGCCTTCTTTCCGTGGGTGGCCGAGATGCAGGGCTGGGCGACCTTCATCGGCCACCTGGTGTTCGGCTTGACCGTGGCGCTGACCTACCCGGTGCTGGAGCGTCGCCGGGCCGACCGCTAGCGCTGCGCGGCGCGCCGCTGCGGCAGGCAGCGGCGCTGGACGAATCCGCCGGGGGGTTCCGCCTTCCCGGCGCCTTCGGAGCTTGCTGCCGGAAGGAGGCCCTCGTCATGGGCATGGCCGTCGCGCTCATCGTGATCGTCGCCGCCTCGGTGCTGTTCCAGATCGCCAGTCCCTGGTGGACCACCCACCTCGCGTCCAACTGGCAGCAGATGGACAGCACGCTGACCATCACGGTCGTCATCACCGGCATCTTCTTCGTCCTCATCAACCTGTTCGTCGTCGTCACGCTGCTGCGCTTTCGGCATCGCAAGGGCCGGCGCGCCGCCTACGCGCCGGAGAACAAGCGGCTCGAGCGCTGGCTGATCGGCGTGACCACGATCGGCATCGTGGCGCTGCTGGCGCCCGGGCTGGTGGTGTACGCGCGCTACGTCGACCCGCCGCAGGACGCGCTGGTGCTCGAGGTGCTCGGCCAGCAGTGGCAGTGGCGCTTTCGCTTCCCGGGTGCGGGCGGCAAGCTCGGCTTCAGCGATGCGCGCTTCGTGAACGGCAGCAACCCGTTCGGCCTGGATCCGGACGACCCGGCTGCGCGCGAGAGCGTACTCGTCGCGGGCAACGAGGTGCACCTGCCGCTGAACCGACCAGTGAAGGTCATGCTGCGCTCGAACGACGTGCTGCACGACTTCTTCGTGCCGCCGTTTCGCGCGCGCATGAACATCGTGCCGGGCATGGTGAGCTCGTTCTGGTTCACACCCACCGAGGCCGGCCGCTACGAGTCGATGTGCGCGCAGCTGTGCGGCGTAGGGCATCCGAACATGCGCGGCTTCGTCGTGGTGGAGGACGAGGCGTCGTTCCGGTCCTGGCTGAAGAAGCAACCCACCTTCGCTGCGTCGCTGGCCGCCGCGCAAGCCGGGCCGTCGGATCCGCTGGCCGCGCGCGGCAAGTCGCTCGCGCAGGCCAAGGGATGCGTGGCCTGCCACAGCGTCGACGGCAATCCCGGCGCGGGCCCCACCTGGAAGGGTCTGTACGGCAGGATCGAGACCTTCAACGACGGCTCCAGCGCCGCGGTCGACGACGCCTACCTGCGCAAGGAGATCCTCGAGCCGCAGGCGCGCGTGGTGAAGGGCTTCGCGCCGATCATGCCGAAGATCGAGGTGAGCGACGACGAACTGGCCGCGCTGACCGCCTACATCCGATCGGCGGGCAGCACGGACGCCAAGGCACCGGCCGCGCCGGGCGAACGGAGGGCACAGCAATGAACACCGCCGCCGCGGGCGCCACGGCCCGGCCCATGGGCTACGACGATCATGGCTCGGACCATGGGCCGCAAAGCTTCATCACCAAGTACGTCTGGAGCCAGGACCACAAGGTGATCGCGGTGCAATACGCGAGCACCGCCATCCTCGTGGGACTGGTGGGCGTGGTGCTGTCCAACCTGATGCGGCTGCAGATCGGCTTTCCCGGGCAGGTCGGCTTCATCACCGCCGAGCGCTACTACCAGTTCGCCACCATGCACGGAATGATCATGGTGATCTACCTGCTCACCGCGCTCTTCCTCGGCGGGTTCGGCAACTACCTGATCCCGCTCATGATCGGCGCGCGGGACATGGTGTTCCCCTACATGAACATGCTGAGCTTCTGGGTCTACCTGGTCTCGGTGCTGGTGCTGCTGGCCAGCTTCTTCGCACCCGGCGGGCCCACCGGCGCGGGCTGGACGCTGTATCCGCCGCAGGCGATCCTGCCCGGCACCCCGGGGCACGACTGGGGCATCACCTTGATGCTGGTGTCGCTGCTGATCTTCATCGTCGCCACCACCATGGGCGGCCTGAACTACGTCACCACCGTCCTGCAGGCGCGCTGCGAAGGCATGACCCTGCTGCGCATGCCGCTGTCGGTGTGGGGCATCTTCGTGGCCACGATCCTCGCGCTGCTGGCTTTCCCGGCGCTCTTCGTGAGCGGCGTGATGATGCTGCTGGACAAGACGCTGCACACCAGCTTCTTCATGCCCTCGCTGGTGTCGATGGGCCAGGCCGCGCCGTACCGCGGCGGCAGCCCGCTGCTGTTCCAGCACCTGTTCTGGTTCTTCGGCCACCCCGAGGTCTACATCGTGGCGCTGCCGGCTTTCGGCATCGTGTCCGACCTCATCAGCGTGCATGCGCGCAAGGCGATCTTCGGCTACCGCATGATGGTGTGGGCGATCGTCGTGATCGGCGGCTTGAGTTTCGTGGTGTGGGCGCATCACATGTTCGTGAGCGGCATGCACCCGTACTTCGGGTTCTTCTTCGCGACCAGCACGCTCATCATCGCGGTGCCCACCGCGATCAAGGTCTACAACTGGCTGCTCACGCTGTGGCGCGGCGACATCCATCTGACGGTGCCGATGCTGTTCGCCCTCGCCTTCGTGTGCACCTTCACGATCGGCGGCCTGACCGGCCTCTTCCTCGGCAACGTGAGCGTCGACATCCCGCTGTCGGGCACCTATTTCGT
>DATFAY010000221.1:0-6452 GCA_035254085.1 Piscinibacter sp. | reverse complement strand
TGCGTCTACTGCTTCGCGCGGCCAACGCACAGCTACCTCAACCTGTCTCCGGGCCTGGACTTCGAGACGAAGATCATCGCCAAGGTCAATGCCGCAGAGAAGTTGCGCGAAGCGCTCGCCAGCCGCAGCTACCAGCCGCTGATGCTCAACATCGGCTCGGCCACCGATGCCTATCAGCCTGTGGAACGCAAGCTGGGCATCACGCGCTCGGTGATCGAGGTCCTGTCCGAATGCAGCCATGCGTTCTCGCTGGTCACCAAGTCGTCGGGCATCGAGCGCGACCTCGATCTGGTCGCACCAATGGCGGCCAAGAGGCTGGTGGCGGTGTACCTGTCGATCACCTCGCTCGACGCGCAACTCGCGCGCATCCTCGAGCCGCGCGCGGCGGCGCCGCACCGGCGCCTGCGCACCATCGAGACCCTGGCGAAGGCCGGCGTGCCGGTGGGCGTGAGCGTCTCGCCGGTGATTCCGTTCATCAACGAGCCCGAGCTCGAACGCATCCTGGAGGCGGCCGCGGCCGCCGGCGCGAGCTCCGCGTTCTCGATCGTGTTGCGCCTGCCCTGGGAGGTGAACCCGATCTTCCAGCAATGGCTGCAGGCGCACTTTCCGCAGCGTGCCGCGCGGGTGATGGCGCGTGTGCGCGAGATGCGCGGGGGCAAGGACTACGACGCCCGCTTCGGCGCGCGCATGAAGGGCGAGGGTGTCTGGGCGCAGTTGCTGCGCGAGCGTTTCACCAAGGCGTGCGCGCGGCTCGGCCTCGACCGCACTCGCGTGGAACTCGACCTCACCCAGTTCCGGCCACCCGGGCGCGCCGCCGCACAGCGCCAAGGCGAGCTCTTCTGAGCGACGCGGGGGCGCGCGAAGCTCGCCGTCGCTCAGTCGTGGAGATCGGGCTCGAAGAAGATCCAGCGCACCTGCGGAAACCTCGTGCGCACGCTGGCTTCGACGCGGTTGATCGCCTCGATCAGCGCCACGTCGGACGCCTGGGGTTTCATGCGCGCCTTCAACGCGAGCATGATGTCCGCGCCCATCTGCTGGGTGATGAGGTTGTAGACCTGCACCACCTCCGGCTGCGACTGCAGGTGCTCGCGCAGCGCCAGCACGACCTGCGGCTCGGCGCTCTGCCCGACCAGCAGCGCCTTCACCTCGACGGCGACCAGCACGGCCACGATCACGAGGAGCACGCCGATCGCGATGGAGCCGATCGCGTCCCACACCGGGTTGCCGGTGAGCACCGACAGCACGATGAAGCCCAGCGCCATCGCCAGGCCGCCCAGCGCGGCGACGTCCTCGCCCAGCACCACCAGCAGTTCGCTCTGACGCGAACTGCGAAACCACTGCCACAGGCTGCGCTCGCCGCGCTCCTTCGCGATCTCGCGCAGGCAGCCCCACAGCGACACGCTCTCGGCCACCACGCCGAACGCGAGGATGCCCACTGCCACCCAGGCGTACTGCACCGGCTCGCTGGCACCCAGCTTGTGCACGCCTTCGTAGATCGAGAACACGCCGCCCAGCGTGAACAGCATCAGGGCGACGATGAAACTCCAGAAGTAGATCGCCCGGCCGCTGCCCAGCGGGTGCTCGGCACTGGGCAGGTCGCGCGATTCGCGCAGGCCCCAGATCAGCAGGGCCTGGTTGCCGCAGTCCGCGTAGGAATGGATCGCCTCGGCGAGCATCGACGACGAGCCGGTGAAGACGGCGCCGCCGGTCTTGGCAAGTGCGATGGCGAGGTTCGCGCCGAGGGCAAAGAAGATGGAGCGCAGCGAATTCGAGGAAGCGGACATGGCGCCTTGCGAGTTGATTCGACCGCGGCCCGGCCGGTTCAGGGCGCAGCGCAGCCGTGCGTGAGGTCGAGCGCCGGCTTGTACTCCGAGGCCGTCACGCCCACCAGGCCCAACACGGTATGGAAGAGATTGTCGTGCGAGGCCGGCGCGTCGCGGCGCGACTGCAGGCAGGCCAGGCGCGCCGCATGCTGCGCAGGCACCCACAACAGCATCGGCACGTGCGTCTGGTCGCGGGGCGCCACCGCGTAGGGCAGGCCGTGCAGGAAGAGGTTGTTCTCGCCGAGCGATTCGCCGTGGTCCGAGACGTACAGCAGCGCCGGATCGTGGTGCGCCGACTGCGACTGCAGCCAGCTGACCGCCTGGGCCAGCACGTGGTCGGTGTAGGCGATGGAGTTGTCGTAGGCGTTGATCAGCGCGTCGCCGGCGCACTGCTGCAGCACGTTGGTCGTGCACTCCGGCTGGAAGCGCTTGAAAGCGGGTGGCGAGCGCTTGTAGTAGGCCGGGCCATGGCTGCCCATCTGGTGCAGCACGATGACCACGCCCTTGTCGCGGCGCGCCTGCGGCAGCGCGGCCAGGCGCTGGTCCAGGCCGCGCAGCAGGGCCTCGTCGAAGCATTCCGTGCCGTCGCACAGGCCCTCGGGAAGCTCGCGCCGGCCTTGCACCGGCTCGCCGGCCTGTGCGTTGGGAACGCGCTCGCACAGGCCCTTGCAGCCGGCCTGGTTGTCGAGCCACAGCACCGCCAGGCCGGCATGGGAGAGCAGGTCCAGCAGGTTCTCGTGGTCGCGCTCGCGATCGTTGAACCCCTTGCGGCCGAGGTGCGAGAACATGCACGGCAGCGAGGCCGCGGTGCTGGTGCCGCACGAGGTCACGTCGGTGAAGCTCACCAGGGGCAGGGTGGCCAGTTCGGTGTTCGTGGGACGCGCGTAGCCGTTGAGCGAGAAGTGATCAGCGCGCGCGGTCTCGCCGACGACGAACAGCAGCAGCGGAGGCTTGGCACCGGCGGGCCGGGGCAGTACGCGCGCATCGGCGCCGATCGGGGCTGGCGGCCCCGCCGGCTGCGTGCCGGCGTGCGTGGCGACCACGCCGAGGGCGAAGAACGAGTTGAGCGGGTTGATGAGATAGCGCACCGACTTGTGGTTGCGCATGGTGGCCGAGAGGTCGGCGAAGAGGGCCACCACGATCGCCACGATGACGCACGCGGCACCCGCGATGGCGAGCGTGTTTCGGCCCAGTTGGCGCCAGCCCGGGGCGGGCTTCAGCTCGACGCGCCACAGCCACCACAGCGGCAGCCCGGCCAGCAGCAGCACGCTCACCAGCATGCGCAGGCTGAGCAGGTCGCGGGTCTCGCGGGCGTCCGTCTGCAGCACGTTGACCATCATGCTGGGGTCGATCACGACGCCATAGGTCCCCATGAAGTGCGCGCCGAACGCCGCGGCGACGAGGAACAGCGCGACGACCGGCTTGACGGTGTGGCGCCACGCGAAGAACGCCAGCATCAGCAGCGTCAGCGCCGCGACGGCCACGCCGAACGCGACGATGAACAGCGCGCCGCGCGCCGACGCCATCTCCGGCAGCCCGACCAGGGCGCGCCACAGCGGCCAGTTGGCGACGCTCGCGATCCACAGCGACGCCAGCAGCGCCAGCGTGAGCGGATTGAGCACGCTGCGGCGGGCAGGGGTGGAAACGGCGGACATCCTTCTATTGTCCCAGCGAACGCACAGGCGTTCCCTCCGAGTCTGGAGGAACATCCCTGAATGCCGCGCAGGGCGGAACTACTTGAAGAGGTCCTTCACGCGGTCGGACCAGGACTTGGAGTTGGGCGAGTGGCGGTCGCCGCTCTTGCGGATCGACTCGTCCAGCTCGCGCAGCAGCTTGCGCTGGTGCTCGGTGAGCTTGACCGGGGTTTCCACGCTCACATGGCAGTACAGGTCACCCGGATAGCTCGATCGGATGCCCTTGATGCCCTTGCCGCGCAGGCGGAAGGTCTTGCCGTGCTGCGTGCCTTCGGGCAGGTCGATCTCGGCCTTGCCGCCCAGCGTGGGCACTTCGATGTTGCCGCCGAGCGCGGCGGTGGTGAGCCCGACCGGGACGGTGCAATGAAGGTCGTCGCCGTCACGCTCGAAGATCTCGTGCTGCTTGAGCCGGATCTCGATGTACAGGTCGCCCGGCGGGCCGCCGTTGGTGCCCGGCTCGCCGTTGCCGGCGGAGCGGATGCGCATGCCTTCGTTGATGCCGGCGGGGATCTTCACCTCGAGCGTCTTGTTGCGCTTGATCTTGCCCTGGCCATGGCACGAGGTGCAGGGCTCGGGGATGATCTTGCCGCTGCCGTGGCAGTGCGGGCAGGTCTGCTGGATGCTGAAGAAGCCCTGGCGCAGGTGCACCGTGCCCGAGCCGCTGCAGGTCGAGCAGACCTTGGGGCTGGTGCCCGGCTTGGCACCGGTGCCGTGGCAGGTCTCGCAGGTCTCCCAGCTGGGGATGCGGATCTGCGTTTCCTTGCCGTGCGCGGCTTCCTCGAGCGTGATCTCCATCGCGTAGCTGAGATCTCCGCCGCGGTAGACCTGCTGGCCGCCGCCGCCGCGGCGGTTTGCGCCGCCGCCGAAGATGTCGCCGAAGATGTCTCCGAACGCCTCGGCGAAGCCGCCGAAGCCCTCCGCGCCCGGGCCGCCGGGCCGGAAGCCCGCGCCGCCCATGTTGGGGTCCACGCCCGCGTGGCCGTACTGGTCGTAAGCGGCGCGCTTTTGCGGGTCGGAGAGCATCTCGTAGGCCTCCTTGGCCTCCTTGAAGCGCTCTTCCGCCTTCTTGTGGTCCTCGCCCTGGTTGCGGTCGGGGTGGTACTTCATGGCCAGCTTGCGGTAGGCCTTCTTGATGTCGTCCTCGCTGGCGTTCTTCGCCACCCCCAGGACATCGTAGTAATCGCGCTTTGCCATCAGTTCTTCCGTTCAGCCCGTTCGGCCCGAGACTCGTTCAAGCGACAACGCCGCGCCGGGGCGTGGGGCAAGCCCATCGCTCTCGAGCGCGGCGAGGACGCCGGGGCGGCGCGTGGCCGTCCCGGGCGGCACGTCACTTGTGGTCCTTGACTTCCTTGAACTCCGCGTCGACGACGTTGTCGTCCGCGGCAGCCGCCGACGCCTTGGGCGATTCGCCACCCGCATGCGAGCCGGCGCCGGGCGCCGCGCCGGCGGCCCCTTGCGCGGCCTGGCTGGCGGCGTACACCTTCTCGCCCAGCTTCTGGCTGGCGGCGACGAGCGCCTCGGTCTTCGCCTCGATGACGGCCTTGTCATCGCTCTTGAGCGACTCCTCGGCCTCCTTCAGCGCGGCCTCGACCTTTTCCTTCTCGCCAGCATCGAGCTTGTCGGCATGCTCGGCAAGGCTCTTTTTCACGCTGTGGACCATCGCGTCGGCCGCGTTGCGTGCCTGCACCAGCTCGAGCTTCTTCTTGTCCTCGGCGGCATTGAGCTCGGCGTCCTTCACCATCTTCTGGATCTCGTCCTCCGAGAGGCCCGAGTTCGCCTTGATGGTGATCTTGTTCTCCTTGCCGGTGCCCTTGTCCTTGGCGCTGACGTGCAGGATGCCGTTGGCGTCGATGTCGAAGGTGACCTCGATCTGGGGCATGCCGCGGGGGGCCGGGGCGATGTCGCCCAGGTGGAACTGGCCGAGCAGCTTGTTGCCCTCGACCACGGGCCGCTCGCCCTGGAATACCTCGATGTCCACGCCGGGCTGGTTGTCCACGGCGGTGGTGTAGACCTCGCTGCGCTTGGTGGGGATGGTGGTGTTGCGCGGGATGATGACGCTCATCTGGCCGCCGTTGGCGTTGATGCCGAGGGAGAGCGGCGTCACATCGAGGAGCAGCACGCCCTTCACGTCGCCGGCCAGCACGCCGGCCTGCACGGCGGCGCCCACGGCCACCACTTCATCGGGGTTGACGCTCTTGTTGGGCTCCTTGCCGAAGATCTGCTTCACCATCTCCTGCACCTTGGGGATGCGGGTGGAGCCGCCGACCATCACCACCTCGTCGATCTCGTGGTGGGCCAGCTTGGCGTCGCGCACGGCGTTCTCGCAGGGGCCCTTCAGCTTCTGCAGGATGGGTTCGATCATGGTCTCGAACTTGGCGCGGCTGAGGGTCTGGTTGATGTGCTTGGGGCCGCTGGCGTCCGCCGTGATGTAGGGCAGGCTGATGTCGGTCTGGGTGGTGCTGGAGAGCTCGATCTTGGCCTTCTCCGCGGCTTCCTTCAGGCGCTGCATGGCGTCGGCCTGCTTGCGGAGATCGATGCCCTCGGTCTTCTGGAACTCCTCGGCCAGCCAGTCGATGATGGCCTGGTCCACGTTGTCGCCGCCCAGGTGGGTGTCGCCGTTGGTGGACTTCACTTCGACCACGCCTTCGGAGACCTCCAGGATGGAGATGTCGAAGGTGCCGCCGCCGAAGTCGTACACGGCGATCAGCTCGGCCTTCTTCTTGTCGAGGCCGTAGGCCAGGGCCGCCGCAGTGGGCTCGTTGACGATGCGGCGCACGTTGAGGCCGGCGATCTTGCCGGCGTCCTTGGTCGCCTGGCGCTGGCTGTCGTTGAAGTACGCCGGCACGGTGATGACGGCGTCCTCGACCTTCTCGCCCAGGTAGTTCTCGGCCGCGCGCTTCAGCTTCTGGAGCACGCGCGCCGAGATCTCGGGCGG
>DATFAY010000220.1:0-15946 GCA_035254085.1 Piscinibacter sp. | reverse complement strand
CGCACCGCGTGCTCATCGTGGCCGAGAGCGAAGGCCGGCGCGAAAGCCTGCTGGAGCTGCTGCGCGACAGCAAGATCGATCCGCCCAGCGTGGCGAACCTGGCGGAATTCGAGGCAGGCGACGAGCGCTTCGCCATCGCCGCCGCGCCGCTGGCCGAAGGCTTCTTCTGGCATGAGCCCGAGCAGGCGAAGGCGATCCAGTTCGTCACCGAGACCGAGCTCTTCGCCACGTCGCCCACCGCCCGGCGCAAGCGCAAGCAGGAGCAGGTCAGCGACGTCAATGCGCTGATCAAGGACCTGTCGGAGCTGAAGGTCGGCGACCCGGTGGTGCACGTCAACCACGGCATCGGCCGCTACGTGGGCCTCATGAACATCGACCTGGGCGATGGACCCAGCGAGTTCCTGCACCTCGAGTACGCGGACAAGGCGACGCTGTACGTGCCTGTGGCGCAGTTGCACCTCATCAGCCGCTACACCGGGGTGAGCGCCGAAGAGGCGCCGCTGCACAAGCTCGGCTCCGGCCAGTGGGAGAAGGCGCGGCGCAAGGCGGCCGAGCAGGTGCGCGACACCGCCGCGGAGCTCTTGAACCTCTACGCGCGACGCGCCGCGCGCGAAGGCTTCGCGTTCCGCTTCTCGCCGCACGACTACGAGGCCTTTGCCGCGAGCTTCGGCTTCGAGGAGACGCCGGACCAGCAGGCGGCCATCCACGCGGTCATCCAGGACATGGTGTCGCCGCAGCCGATGGACCGGCTGGTTTGCGGTGACGTGGGCTTCGGCAAGACGGAGGTCGCCTTGCGCGCGGCCTTCGTGGCAGTGACCGGCGGCAAGCAGGTCGCGATCCTCGCGCCCACGACGCTGCTGGCGGAGCAGCACTACCAGAACATCGCCGACCGCTTCGGCAGATGGCCGGTGAAGGTCGCGGAGCTGTCGCGGTTCCGCTCCGCCAAGGAAGTCAAGGTCGCGCTCGAAGGCATCGAGGACGGCACCATCGACATCGTGGTCGGCACGCACAAGCTGCTCAGCTCGAGCGTGAAGTTCAAGCGCCTGGGCCTCCTGGTGATTGACGAGGAGCATCGCTTCGGCGTGCGCCACAAGGAGGCCATCAAGGCCATGCGCGCCGAGGTCGACGTGCTCACGCTGACCGCCACGCCCATCCCGCGCACGCTGGGCATGGCGCTCGAGGGCCTGCGCGACCTGAGCGTGATCGCCACCGCGCCGCAGCGGCGGCTGGCCATCAAGACCTTCGTGCGCAACGAATCGACCGGCACCATCCGCGAGGCGGTGCTGCGCGAATTGAAGCGCGGCGGCCAGGTCTACTTCCTGCACAACGACGTCGAGACCATCCAGCACCGGCGCGAGAAGCTGCAGGAGCTGCTGCCCGAGGCGCGCATCGCGGTCGCCCACGGCCAGATGCCCGAGCGCCAGCTCGAAGCGGTGATGCGCGACTTCGTGGCCCAGCGCTACAACGTGCTCCTGTGCTCGACCATCATCGAGACCGGCATCGACGTGCCCAGTGCCAACACCATCGTCATCAGCCGCGCCGACAAGTTCGGCCTGGCGCAGCTGCACCAGCTGCGCGGCCGCGTGGGCCGCTCGCACCACCAGGCCTATGCGTACCTGCTGGTGCCCGATGTCGAGGGGCTGACCAAGCAGGCGGCGCAGCGCCTCGAGGCCATCCAGCAGATGGAGGAGCTGGGCTCGGGCTTCTACCTCGCGATGCACGACCTGGAGATTCGCGGGGCCGGCGAGGTGCTGGGCGAGAACCAGAGCGGCAACATGATGGAGGTCGGCTTCCAGCTCTACAACGACATGCTGGCCGAGGCGGTGCGCTCGCTGAAGGCGGGGCGCGAGCCCGACCTGCTGTCGCCGCTGTCCGCAGCCACCGAAATCAACCTGCACGCGCCCGCCCTGCTGCCCGACAGCTACTGCGGCGACGTGCACACCCGGCTGTCGCTGTACAAGCGCCTGGCCACGGCCGAGAAGCCCGAGCAGATCGATGCCATGCTCGAGGAGATCACCGACCGCTTCGGCAAGCTGCCCGCGCAGGGCCAGACGCTGTTCGACGTGCATCGCCTGCGTGTCCTGGCCAGGCCCTACGGCGTGACCAAGATCGACGCCGCGCCCAAGCTGATGGTGGTGAGCTTTCGGCCCAACCCGCCGGTCGACGCGATGCGCATCATCGATCTGGTGCAGAAGAACCGGCACATCAAGCTGGCCGGCAACGACAAGCTGCGCATCGAGAAGGAGACCCAGGACCCCAAGGACCGCGCGCAGCTCATCCGCGACGTGCTGCGCGCGCTGGGCACGCCCCGGCCGGAGACGGTCGCGCCATAGGGTAGGCTTCGCCCCGCCGCATCTTCCATCGAGGCCCCGCGCCCGCTTCTTTCCTGCTTGCCATGCCCATCACTCTCGCTCCCGGTCTCGTCGTCCAGCGCACGGCGCCTTCGCTGGCGCTGTCGGACTTCAAGCTGATCGCCTTCGACATGGACTCGACGCTGATCAACATCGAATGCGTCGACGAGATCGCGGGCGCGGCCGGCCGCAAGGCCGAGGTGGCCGCGATCACCGAGGCCGCCATGCGCGGCGAGATCGCCGACTACAAGGAGAGCCTGCGGCGGCGCGTGGCGCTGCTCGAGGGCGTGCCGGTGAGCGCGCTGCAGGAGGTCTACGACCGGCGCCTGCGCCTGAACCCCGGCGCCGAGACGCTGGTGCGCGCCGCGCAGCGGGCGGGCCTGAAGACGCTGCTGGTCTCCGGCGGCTTCACGTTCTTCACCGACCGCGTGCGCGACCGTCTTGGCATCGACTTCACCCGCTCCAACGTGCTGGGCGTGCAGGACGGCCACCTCGACGGCCGCATGGTCGACCAGCCGTGGGGCGACATCTGCGACGGCGAGGAGAAGAAGAAGATGCTGCTAGAGACCTGTGCGCTGCTGCACATCGAGCCGCGCCAGGCCATCGCCATCGGCGACGGGGCCAACGACTTGCCGATGATGGGCGTCGCGGGCCTCTCGGTCGCGTACCACGCCAAGCCGAAGGTGCGCGAGCAGGCGATGGTCGCGATCAACGACGGTGGGCTGGATCGGCTGCTCGAGGTGGTGCGGCCGTGAGGTCGCGGCCGTCGCCGCCATGCAGGTCGCGCCCGCGCAGGCGCGACTCGTAGACGGCCACCGTCTCGCGCAGGCGCGCGAGGTGGTCGTGCTGCTGCCGCAGGTGCTGCGACAGTTGATCGGTGTGCCGCTTCAGCAGTGCCAGCCGCGCCGCCAGCGTCTCGTCGCCCTGGCTGCGCAGCGTGCAGTAGCGCTGCATCTCGCGGATCGACATGCCGGTCTCGCGCAGGTGGTGCAGGAAGGTCACCCACTGCGAGTCCTGTGCGCCGTAGACGCGATGCCCGTTGGCGTCGCGCGCGACCTGGCCCATCAGGCCCTCGCGCTCGTAGTAGCGCAGCGTGTGGGCCGACAGCCCGGTGTGCCGGGCAAACTCGTTGATGTTCATCGTCGAGTCGCCTTCACGTCTTGTCAGACCCGCTCGGGCATGACCGCCATGCCATCGGCGTCGGCGTAGAGCCAGTCGCCGGGGCGCACCCAGACACCGTCGATCTGCACCGGCACGTCGCGCTCGCCGGCGTTGCGCTTCTCGGTGGGCAGCGGCATCAACGCAAGCGCGCGGATGCCGACCTCGGCCTCGGCCAGTTCCGCCGCGTCGCGCACGCAGCCGTGCACCACGATGCCGGCCCAGCCATTGCGCATCGCTGCCCCAGCCAGGTTGCCGCCGACCAGCGCGCGGCGCAATGAGCCGCCGCCGTCGACCACCAGCACGCGTTGCCGCCCCGGCTCGTCCAGGGCCGCCTTGACCAGCGAGTTGTCCTCGAAGCACTTCACGGTCGTGACGCTGCCGGCGAAGCGCCGGCGTGCACCGAAATCGCGGAACACCGGCGGCAGCACCCGGAAGGCTCCGCTGCCATCGTTCTTGTGGGTGTCACACAGGTCGCAAGTGGAGAACTCGGGTGTCGTCATGGGGCAAGCGCCGAACCGCGGAACGAGGCGACAGTGTCGCACTGCGCCACCCCGGCGGAAAGGGGCCCCAGGGCCCCTTTCCTCATGCGAGCATCATGACCTGCCCGGCTGGCGACGGCGCGCGACCAGCCCCAGCACACCGAGCCCCGCGAGCATCAGGCTCGCCACGTGCGGCTCGGGCACCGGCGTGACCGCCGCTCCCGCGGCCGACACCAGCGAGTACCACCCGCCTGCCATGCCGGTGGCGTTGCCCGACACCTGGTAGTAGTAGTCGCCGGACGCCAGGGCGTTGAAGGTGTGCGCCGTGCTGCCGGTCGTGCCGTCGAAGGCGAAGGAGCCGATCAAGGTGTCGTCGCCCGGTGCGACTTCGTACAGCGACACGGAACCGCCGTCGATGTTGAACGCCCGGCCCAGGTTGTTGGACACGGCCGTCGCCGACAGCGTCGTGGTGTCGGCCAGGGAGAAGCCGAACGTGTCTTCGAAGGATCCGCTGGCGAGCACCTTGTGATCGCCGAACTCGATGGAGTCGTGTGAACTCCAGTCCGTGGTGACGGCATGCGCCTGGAGGGTGCCCAGGGCGATCGCCGCCGCGGCTAACAGTTTCGATTTCTTCATTGGAGCCTCATGCTGATCGTGGAGAGAGACGACACGGGACGAACCCCGCGTCAACGACGTCGCCGGGGCACGCTGAGAGCGCAACACCCGGCGGGTCGATGCTAGGAAGCTTCGCGCCCGCGAAATTGCGTCAAAGCTCGCAAGCTGTAATCCCTCGCCCGGACGATGCGGCGACCGGGCGCGCGGCACCAACGTTCATGCGGCCCCGCAGGCCGCACGTTTCGATACGCGCTGCCATGGCGCACTGCGGTGTCATCGCAACAGATGACCCTCAGGCCTTGCGGACTTTCTTCGGCGGCGGCTTGACGTCCTCTCGGCGCGCCGGCGCCATCGCCTGGTGCTCGCGGACTGCGTTGAGCACGATGGAAGTGGAGGTCTCGGTGAGGAGGCAGAACTTGCTGACGACGGCATCGAGGTGCGCCACGTCGATGACCGCGATCTCCAGGATCCAACTGTCCTCGCCGGTCACGTTGTAGCAGTTGACCGCCTCGGGCGTCTGCTGCAGCAGCTTGATGAAGCGCTGGTAGTCGCAGCGGCCGACGCGGATCACGGCGCGGATGCCGTAGCCCAGTCGCCCGAGATCGACCGTCGCGCGGTAGCCGGTGATGACACCCGCCGCTTCGAGTTTGCGCACCCGCTCCGTGACGGCGGGCTGGCTGAGGTGCACGCGCCGGCCGAGTTCGGCCATGGTCAGGCGCGCATCGGCCTGCAATTCCGCAAGGATGCGCGTGTCGTAGACGTCCATTTCCATGTTCAAGGCCATCTCCATTTCATGCTTTCAACTACCAACGAATTGTGGCTTCGAAACCTTCAATTCGCCATGGAAGAAGTCAACACGCTTTCATACGATCTCACGACCGAAAGCCGCCCCGCCACCATGAGCACCCTCGCCTCCCGCGCCGCCGCACCGTCGGCCCTGTCGGCCCTGTCGGCCCCCCTGATGCTGTGCCTCGCCGCCACCTGGCTGGTGTGGGGGTCGACCTACCTCGCCATCAAGTTCGCGCTGCTGAGCCTGCCGCCCTTCTTCCAGATGGGCACGCGCTTCCTGTTCGCCGGCCTGGTGCTGATGGCGTGGATGCGCTGGCGCGGCGCGCCCTGGCCCAGCGCGACGCAGTGGCGCAACGCCGGCATCGTCGGCGCACTGATGCTGGGCGGCGGCATGGGCGGCACCGCCTACGCCGAGGTTTCCGTCGGTTCAGGCCTGGTGGTCGCCTTCATCGCCGTGGTGCCGCTCATCATCGCGGCGCTCAATCGGCTCTACGGCGTCAAGCCCGCGCGCCTGGAACTCGCGGGCATCGTCGTCGGCCTGGCCGGCGTGCTGCTGCTGACGCAGGGCGCAGGCTTTCGGGCATCGCCCGCCGGCCTCGCGGCGATCGCGATCGCCTGCGTGACCTGGTCGATCGGCAGCGTGCTCAGCCAGCGCAGCCTGCCGCTGGCGCCCGGCGCGACCGGCTTCGCCAGCGAGATGATCTGCGGCGGCGCGGTGCTGCTGGCGCTGTCGCTGCTGCACGGCGACACGCCGCAATGGCCGCCGCAGCCGGCCGCCGTGGCGGCCTGGTTCTACCTCGTGGTCTTCGGCTCGCTGATCGCCTTCAATGCCTACATGGTGCTGCTCGCCAACGCCAGTGCCGCGCTGGCGTCGAGCTACACCTTCGTCAACCCCGTGATCGCGATGCTGCTGGGCGTGGCGGTGGCGCACGAGGTGGTGACGCCCTTCGAATGGGCTGCCGCCGGCATCGTGCTGGCCGGCGTGGTGCTCATGTTGCGCGGTGCGCGCAAGGGCTGAGCGCGCAGACTCCTAGCCGCGCTTTCTCAGCGCCGCTTCGCGGATCGCCGTGAGGCTGGTGCGGCTGGTGATCACGTCAGCCGACAGCTTCAGGTGCAGCAAGGTCGGCCGGCCGCTGTCCAGCGCCGAACGGAAGGCGGGCTCGAAGGCCTCGGTGCGGTCGATCGTGTCGGCACGCCACCCGTGCGCGCGCGCCAGTGCGGCGAAGTCGGGATTGAAGAGCTCCGTGCCGCTCACCCGCGACGGGTACTCGCGCTCCTGGTGCATGCGGATCGTGCCGTAGGCGCCGTTGTCGACCACGATGCTGATGAGCCGGGTCGCGCCGTACGCGGTGGCCGTGGCCAGTTCCTGCCCGGTCATGAGGAAGTCGCCGTCGCCCGCGATGTTGATCGCCGTGCGCTGCGGGTACAGCAACGACGCTGCCACCGCTGCCGGCACGCCATAGCCCATGGCGCCGGAGGTCGGCGCGAGTTGCGTGCGCCCATGGTGCTGCAAGCCGTGGTACTGGCAGAAGCGATGCAGCCAGCCGCTGTAGTTGCCCGCGCCGTTGGTGTAGAGGCTGTCCTCGGGGGCCAGGCGCTGCACGGTCTTGACGACCACCGCCATGTCCAGCGGCTCGACCGGCGTGTGCACGAGGTTGGCCTCGTAGTCGGCCCGCGCCCGCGCGGTCCAGGCCGCCCAGGGCAAGGCGGTGGGCGGCGCGAGCGTCTCCAGCGCCTTGGCGGCGCAGGCCATCGAGCTCTGCAGGAGCAGGTCTGCCGCATAGACGCGGCCCAGCTCTTCGGCGCCGGCGTGGACGTGGATCAGCTTCTGCTTCGGCCGAGGCGCCTGCAGCAGCGTGTAGCCGCCGGTGGTCATCTCCCCAAGGCGCGCACCGACGGCGATCACCAGGTCGGCGTCGGCAATGCGCTGCGCCAGCTTCGGATTGATGCCGATGCCCACGTCGCCGGCGTAGTTCGGATGCCGGTTGTCCATCGTGTCCTGGAAGCGGAACGCGCAACCCACCGGCAGCTGCCAGCTCTCGGCGAAGCGCTGCAAGGCGTCGGCCGCGGCCGCGTCCCAGCCGCTGCCGCCGACGATCACGAACGGCCGCTCGGCGGCGAGCAGCATGCTGCGCACCTCGCGCAGCGCGCCCGGCGCCGGCCAGGCTTGCGCCGGCTCGACCCGCGGCAGCACCGGCGCGTCGGTGAACTGCGTGAGCATGTCCTCGGGCAGTGCCAGCACCACCGGCCCCGGCCGCCCCTGCATCGCGGTGTGAAAGGCGCGAGCGACGTACTCCGGCAGACGGCTCGCGTCGTGCACTTCGCCCACCCACTTGGCGAAGCCCAGCGTGCCCGGGCCGAACATCTGGCGGTAGTCGACTTCCTGGAAGGCTTCGCGGTCGCGCTGGTCGCTCGCCACCTGGCCGATGAACAGGATCATCGGCGTGCTGTCCTGGAAGGCCGTGTGCAGCCCGATGCTGGCGTTGGTGGCGCCCGGGCCCCGCGTGACGAAGCAGATCCCGGGGCGCCCGGTGAGCTTGCCCTGCGCCTCCGCCATGAACGAGGCGCCGCCCTCCTGCCGGCAGGCGATGAAGCGGATGCGTTCGCGATGCTCATGAAAGCCGTCGAGCACGGCCAGATAGCTTTCGCCCGGCACACCGAAGACGGTGTCCACGCCTTGCGCCACCAGGGCTTCGACCAGTGCATGGCCGGCCAGTCGTCGTGCCGTCGGTGAAGGAGTCATGTCGAGATGCCGCAGCAGATGCAAAACGCGCAGTGTGCCCGCAATGCCGGCGCGAATTGTTCGGGCTTGCACGCCCGCCGGCGCTCAGGCGGGCGCGAGAACCGTTCGGCGCACCCGGCGCACGTTGAACGCGCTGGCGATGAGCACGCCCTGCACCACCGCGATGCCCAGCCACACCAGCGCAGGCTGGTGCAGGTCCATGAGCGTGCCGAACAGCAGCGGCGCCGCCGCCTGGCCGATGTCCAGGCCCGCGTAGACCACGCCGTAGACGCGGCCGGTGGCGTTGTCCGGCGCCGAGCGCTTGACGAGAAGGTCGCGCGACGGCCCCGCGATGCCGGCGCCGACCCCCATCGCGCCGAACAGCACCGGCACGGCCGCGCTCGGCACATCGGCGAAGCCAAGGGTCAGGGCGATCACCGCCGCGATGCCGAAGCCGATGCCCACGATGCGCTCGCAGCGCGCCGGATCGCGGGCGAGGAAGCCACCGATCACCATGCCGGCGGCCGCGCACACCATGTAGACGGTCAGGCACATCGCGGCACTGTGCGCCGGCACGTCGTGCAGCAGCCGCGCCGCCTCGGGGGCGAACGCCTGCACGCCGCTCAGCGCCATGGCGTAGAAGAAGAAGAACGCGAAGCACATCCAGACTGCCGGCACGGCTAGGAAATCGAAGCGGCCCTCGACGAGGCCGGCGTGCGATGGCACCTTGTGCGCCGTCGGCACGCCGAGCGCGAGTTGCCGGCGTTGCAGCCACAACAAGGCCAGCACGCCCACGCTGACGGCGCCCGCGCAAGCCAGGGCCACGCGCCACGAGAACGCCAGCGTCAAGGGCACCAGCATGGCAGGCGCCAGCGCCCAGCCCAGGCTGCCGGTGATGCCGTGCACGCTGAAGGCATGGCCCAGGCGCGACGGATGCACCTTGCGGTTGAGCAGCGTGTAGTCGACCGGATGGAACACGCCGTTGCCGGTGCCTGCCACGACCGAGAAGACCGCGAGCATCCAGTAGCTGGTGCTGATCGCGAAGCCGAACGCCGCGATCGCGAGCAGCGCCAGCCCGCCGAAGAGGATCGGCCGCGGGCCGAAGCGGTCGACGATGAAGCCCGACAGCGCCTGCACCGCGCAGGACACGATGAAGAAGATCGTCATGAGCAGGCCCAGCTCGGCGTAGCTGACGTCGAAGGCCTGCTTGAGCCACGGGAACAGCGGCGCGAGCAGGAGCTGGCTGAAGTGGCTCACGCTGTGCGCGAGGCCCACCAGGCCGATCACGGCGGCGTCCTGGCGCATGGCATTGCGGGGAGTCGGGGCGGCGAGTGTGCTCATCGGTTCGGATCGGGGGATTGGCAACGATGGTAGGCAAGGACGGCGAAGCGCGTTTGCGATAATTCGACAACCTCTATCGAGAACCTGCCAATGGCCGCCACCCGCACCGCCGTCGGTCCGCTGACCCCGCACCTGTTCGCACCGACGCCCGGGCGCCCGCTGCGTTCCAAGGTGCACCTGCTGGGCGCGCGCAGCCGCGTGCTGCCGCACCATCACGCCTGGGCACAGCTCACGATGTCGGCCACCGGCGTCGTGCGCCTCACGGTGGCGGACGGCACGTACCTCGTGCCGCCTTCGCGTGCGCTGTGGGTGCCGCCCGGCGTGGAGCACGCGGTGACGGTGGTCGAGGACGCCGAGCTGCGCACGCTGTCGCTGCACCAGCCGCCGGGGCGCTGCGGCCCGGACGTGCCGCGCGCGCAGGAAGGAGCATGGCGGCAGTGCCGCGTGCTGGAGGTCTCGGACCTCCTGCGCGCCCTCGCCGCGGAGCTGGACACCCGCCCCGACGGCGACGCCACGGTGCTCGGCGCCGACGAGTTGCAGCGCGAGCGGCGCATCGGCGCGCTGGTGCTCGACGAGTTGCGCCGCGCGAAGCCGGTCCGCCTGGGCGTGGCGATGCCCGCCGACAAGCGCCTGCGCGCCCTGTGCGAGGCGGTGCTCGACGAGCCGACTCGCCACGGCACCCTGGACGGCTGGGCGCGCGACGCCGGGGCCAGCGCGCGCACGGTGGCGCGGCTGTTCCGGCAGGAACTCGGCACGACGTTCGTCCAGTGGCGCCACCAGGTGCTGCTGGCGAAGGCGTTGGCGCTGGCCGCACGCAAGCTGCCCATGGGCAGCATCGCCGCCGAACTGGGCTATGCCAGCCCGAGTGCCTTCACGGCGATGGTTCGCCGCTCGGTCGGGGCGCCGCCCAGCGAATTCTTCGTCTGATCACCGCCCGCACGGACGAAAGCGCACCCTCCCCCTCCCCCGCATTCGCGCGTCATGCAACGTACGGTTGCAGTTCCCCACGGCCGCGACCGCTAGACTGGACGACCTGTGCCCGACTGCGTGCGGGGCGCGCGCCGCGCGCACTCGACGGCACACCAGGAGACCTTGCATGCTCACCTCCCTGTTCGGTGATCTGGGCCCGCCCCGGGACCCGTCGAAGAAGTCGCGCGTCGAGCCGGATGCGCCCGACCAGGGTTTCGCCGCGACCGCCATCCTCGAAAGCATGGCCACCGAGGTCAACGACCAGGGCAAGATGGTCGATCGCCACCAGCAGGACCTGGTGGTGAGCGGCTCCCCCGCGCAGGCCATCCGCGAACACTTCGCCACCACCCGTGCCGACCTCGAGACGGCGAGCCGGCTGATCACGCTGCTCGACCCCGTCGCCGTGTGGGCCTCGGCCGTCATCAAGGCGCTGTCCGACGCGGGCGGTCGGCCCATCGAGCGGCTGCACCTGCGCGAGCAGACCACGCTGCGCACGCTGGCGACGATCGAGCGCACGACGCTCGTGCGCCGCCACGAGGAGACGCTCAAGATCTACCACGCCGACGTGCGCGCCCCGGGCCGCGAGAACGCCGAGATCCCGGTCGCGCTGATGGAGCGCAGCCACATGACGACGGTGATCGTGGGCCCCATGCAGCCGCACGCCATCGACGCGCTGCTCGAGTCGCTGTACGAGGCGACCTCGCTGGCGACGTGGCGCTGCCCGAACATCCTGTTCATGCTGCCGCCCAACGCAGTGTGGATCGCCAACAAGATCAGCGCCGTTCCGTGGCCGGCGCAGCTGCACGTGCACGTGCTCAACGAGTCGCTGACCAGCGCGTCCTCGGTCTGGAACGCGATGCTGGGCATGTGGAACCACGTGAAGACGCAGCCGGCCTGGGAGCCGCCCGAGCCGGCGCTGTCCGCCCCCGAATTCCCGATCAAGGTCGCCGATCTGCAGGCGGCATCGACTCCTGCGCCGCTGTCTTCGACCGCCGCCTCCGTGACGCCCGACCTGCGCATCGGCGCCAAGGCGGCCATGCGGGTGAGCCACCATGCGCTGGAGCCGGGCCGCGCCCGCGTCGCCTTGGCCGACATGCTGACCATCGACGGCCTGCTCGGCTGCGCGGTCGTCGACGGCACCACCGGCTTGGTGCTGGCGCGCGAAAGCCGCGAGGACCAGCCTGCCGACCTCGACCTCTCGGCCGCGGCCAGCGCGCAGGTGCTGCGCGCCCACCGCCTGGCGGCGCGCAACATGGGGCTGTCCGAGCAGATCGACGAGGTGATGGTCAGCGCCGGTCCGCGCCAGCAGGTGCTGCGCACGGTGTCGCGCCATCCGGAGCTCTTCCTGCTCGCCCTCCTCGACAAACAGCGCGCCAACTTGGCGCTCGCCCGCTACAAGTTGATGGAAGTCGAGAAAAGCCTTCACTGAGTGGTGACGGCCCGGCGCGCGGCCGGTTGAATCGCCTGCCTCGGCTACCATCTTCGGCTCCGCGGGCGCGTGTCCGCGCTTCCTCGTCCGCGCCATGAGCCAAGTGCTGTACGACTACACCAAGCCAGACGCCAGCGGCGCCAGCTGCACCGCCCGCGCCTGGGCCAAGGTGCCCGAGCCGCTGTCGCTGCAAGAACGCATCGATTGGAAAGCCCGGGCCGCGGCGCTGCTGAAGAAGCATCAGGCGGTGCTCGTCGCCCACTACTACGTCGACGGCGACTTGCAGGATCTCGCGCTGGAGACGGGCGGCTGCGTCGCCGACTCGCTCGAGATGGCCCGCTTCGGCCGCGACCATGCGAGCCGCACCCTCGTGGTGGCCGGCGTGCGATTCATGGGCGAGACCGCCAAGATCCTGAGCCCGGACAAGCGGGTCCTGATGCCCGACCTCGATGCCACCTGCTCGCTGGACCTGGGCTGCCCGCCGCAGGACTTCGCCCGCTTCTGCGACGCGCACCCCGATCGCAGCGTGGTCGTGTACGCGAACACCAGCGCAGCGGTCAAGGCGCGCGCCGACTGGATGGTGACGAGCTCGTGCGCGCTGGCCATCGTCCGGCACCTGAAGGAGCAAGGCCGCAAGGTGCTGTGGGCGCCGGACCGTCACCTCGGTCGCTACGTGCAGGAACAGACCGGCGCCGACATGCTGATGTGGAACGGCGCCTGCATCGTGCACGACGAATTCAAGGGGCTCGAGCTCGACCTGCTGAAGGCCCAGCATCCCGGCGCGCTGGTGCTCGTGCACCCAGAGTCGCCGCAGAGCGTGGTCGCGCAGGCCGACGTGGTCGGCTCGACCTCGCAGTTGCTCAACGCGGTCCTTCACAGCGACGCCCAGACCTTCATCGTCGCCACCGACAACGGCATCCTGCACCGCATGCGCCAGCTCGCGCCCCACAAGACCCTGATCGAGGCGCCCACTGCCGGCAGCAGCGCCACCTGCAAGAGCTGCGCGCACTGCCCATGGATGGCGATGAACGCCTTGCAGGGCGTGGTGCAGTGCCTGGAGCAAGGCAGCGGCGAGATCCATGTCCAGGAGCCCGTGCGATCCCAGGCGCTGGGCTGCATCGAGCGCATGCTCGACTTCGTCGCGCGGCATCCCACGGCGACGCAGCAGCCGGGCCTGGTCAAGAACATCGGGGCGGCTTGACATCATGTTCGACCACGACGAAACCCTCGAAGAGGCTCGTGCGCGCAACATCCGCGACGCGCTCATGGAAGACATCGGCCGGCGCGACTGGACGGCCGAACTGGTTGCGGCCGGGCAGCGCGTGCGCGCGCGGGTGCTGGCGCGCGAGGCCGCGGTGCTGTGCGGGCGGGAGTGGTTCGAAGGCTGCCTGCTCGTGCTGGACCCCGGCGCGCGCATCGAATGGCACATCGCCGAAGGCGCTTCCATGACCCCCGACACGCCCGTGTGCCACATCGAGGCGAACGCCCGCGCACTGCTGTCGGCGGAGCGGCCCGCGCTCAATTTCCTTCAACTGCTCTCGGCCACGGCCACGCTCACTCGCCAGCACGTCGACGCGATCGCCGGCGCGTCGCCCAACCCCCGAGGCTGCGCCATCCTCGACACCCGCAAGACGCTGCCCGGCCTGCGCCAGGCGCAGAAATACGCCGTACGCACCGGCGGCGGCCAGAACCAGCGATTGGCCCTTTGGCACGGCATCCTCGTCAAGGAAAACCACATCGCCGCCGCCGGCGGGATCGAGGCCGTGCTGCGCAGCGCGGCGGCGCTCAATGCCGGCGTGGACATCCAGATCGAGGTCGAGAACCTGGGCCAGTTGCGCGAGGCGCTCGCCTGCGGTGCGACCAGCGTCCTGCTCGACAACTTCACGCTGCCGCTGATGCGAGAGGCGGTCGCGATCAACGCCGGCCGCGCGCTGCTCGAGGTGTCGGGCAGCGTGCAACTGGCCGAAGTGCGCGACATCGCGTCCACCGGCGTGGACCGGATCTCGATCGGGCGGCTCACCAAGGACGTGAAGGCCGTCGACTTCTCCATGCGCGTGCTGGAGCGCCTCGCCGCGCCCGGCGCCGTGAAATAGGCCGCACCGGCGCCGCGGTTGCAGCCGCCGCGCACGCGGCGCGCGGCCACACTGGCAGGCGGGGCGCTGCGCCAGCAGGCCCGACATGCACGAAGGGTCTGCCATGAACGCCGTCGCCGTCGATTTCGGCACCATCCACAACCACCACGAGCGTGCCGTCTTCGAGGCCGTGCGCAAGGCGGCGCCGCGCTTTCCGCACCTGGGCGGCGAACTGCTCGCCGATGTCGCCTGCGTGGCCCTCAACCGGCTGCCCTCGCGCTACATCCGGCACGAGGTGGACCTCGCGTTCTACCTGACCGACCGCGAGCGCAGCGAGAACGAGCGCGCCATCGAGGAGGCCGTGGGCTTCGCGTTCGAATTCGTGCAGGCGCGCGCCGCCATGCGCGCGCGCCGCTGACCGGCGCACCGCCGGCTCACTGCACGGTGTCGGCCGCCGTCAGCGACGCGGCAGTCGACGTGCGCTCGCCCGCCGGCGCGGCCGGCTTGGCGCCCGGCGCGGCCAGGTGGCACCTCACCGCATTGCGGCCGCCGTGCTTGGCGGCGTAGAGCGCCTCGTCCGCACGGCGCAGTGCCGCGCTCATGTCGTCCTTCGGTCCGCACACGGTCACGCCCACACTGATGGTCACGCCGCGATCGGGCAGCCAGCGCGAGACGTCGAGCGAGGCCACCGACTGGCGTGCGCGCTGCCCGACCACCATCGCCCGCTCGAGATCGGCGCCGGGCACCAGCACGATGAACTCCTCGCCGCCGAGGCGGCCCAGCGTGGCGTGGTCCGGCACCGCTTCCAGCAGCGCGCTCGCCACCGCGCGCAGGATCTGGTCGCCCACCAGGTGCCCGTGCCGGTCGTTGATGGCCTTGAACAGGTCCAGGTCCGCGATCAGGAGCCCGCATGGCTGCTCGGCGGCAATCATGCGCTGCAGCTTGCCCAGCAGGTGGCGCCGGTTGGGCAGCAGCGTGAGCTCGTCGGTCATCGCCAGGCCGTGCATGCGCCGGCTGGTCCGACGGTGCCGCAGCACCAGCGAAATCAGCACCGCCACCAGCAGCGCCGCCAGCACCAGCGCCACCGCGCGCAGCGTGCTGGCCTGCCGCTCCTGCGCCAGCGCGCGCTCGGTCGCCGCCTTCTCGCGCCGCAGCAACTGGTTCTCCTTGTCGGTGACCGCGGTGTCGAACTCGATCTTCAGCGACGCGAAGCGCTCGTCGATCTGGCGCTGCAGCAGCTGATCCGACACGCGCTTGAACTGGCTCGACTCCTCGTAGGCCGCCTTGTAGTTGCCCAACGCCGCCTGCGTGGCAGCCAGCTCGCCATGGGTGGCGGCGACCTCCGCCTGCGAGTCGGCCGTTTCGAAGACCTTTAGTGCATCGGACAGCGCAGCCAGGCTGTCCGTCGGCTTGTGGAGCAGGCGCAGGGCGATGCCGCGCTGCAGGGCGATCTGGGCGCGCAGCCGCTCGTCGGGCACCTTGGGCAGCAGCGCAGCCGCCCGGTCGAGCAGCCGCATGGCGGCGTCGCCATGCCCTTCGGCGTTGTCGACGCTGGCGAGGCCGCGCAGCGCATAGGCCTCACCGCGCGGGAAGACGATCTGGCGACTCAGTGACAGCACTTCCGAAAAGGCGGCACGCGCGGCCGGCCAGTCACCCTGGTTCTCCAGCACGCGGCCGAGGTTGTGCTGCGTCACCACCTGCTCGCGCAGCAGTCCGGCCTGGCGCTGCACCTTCAGCGCCTGCTCCGAGTACTGCCGCGACTGCAGGTGATCGCCCATGCGGTTGTACAGCGTGGCGACTGCGTTGAGCGTGTTCGAGGCCTGTTGCGGCAGATGCATGCGCTCGTAGATGTCCAGCGCCCTGCGCAGGTCGGACAGGCCACTGGACAGCTCGCCGCGCACGCCGCGCAGATAGCCGCGCTGGAACAGTGCATTGGCCAGCACCTCGTCGTCGTGAGCGGCCCTCGCCGCGGCCACCGAACGCTCGTAAAGCGCGATGGCCTGTGCGCTCTCGCCGGC
>DATFAY010000219.1:0-6797 GCA_035254085.1 Piscinibacter sp. | reverse complement strand
GCAGGCGCTGATCGTCGTGCGCGACGAGGGCATCGGCATCGACGAGGCGCTGCTGCCGCGCATCTTCGATCTCTTCCAGCAGGGTTCGCGCTCGCTGGACCGCATGCAAGGCGGCCTCGGCGTGGGCCTCACGCTCGCGCGCCGACTGGTCGAGCTGCACGGCGGCCAGGTTCAGGCGTACAGCGAAGGGCCCCGGAAGGGTTCCGAATTCCGCGTGGTGATTCCGTGCGTGAGCGTGGTGCAGGGCGGCAGCGCAGCGCCCGAGGGCGAGCCCGCCGTGCCGGCGGTGAACGGGCGGCGCATCCTGATCGTCGACGACAACCAGGACGCGGCCGAGAGCATCGCGCAGTACCTGCAGCTCGAAGGCCACGAGGTCAAGACCGTGAGCGACGGCATGCAGGCGCTGGCCTGCGTGCCGGTGTTCGCGCCGCAGATCGTGGTGCTCGACATCGGCCTGCCGGTGCTCAGCGGGTACGAGGTGGCGCGGCGCATGCGCGCCCTGCCGCAAACCCGGGATGTCCTGCTGATCGCACTGACCGGCTACGGCCAGAAGGAAGATCAGCTGCGGGCGGCGGAGGCCGGCTTCGACCGGCACTTCGTGAAGCCTACCGACCCCGGCGTGCTGGTCGAATTGATCGCCGAGTGGTCGGCCAAGACGGGCACAGCGCCGCGTGCCGAGGGTGCGCCGCGCGGCGCGTCGGCCGGCTGAGTCAGTCGGCGGTGGCGGGGACGACCACCACCGCCCGACGCCCGGGCCAGGTGGCGAGCACCACGCCCGCCAGCGCCAGCCCGTAGGCGCCGGCCTGCGCCGCGGTGAAGCGTTCGCCGAGCAGCGCCACGCCGATGGCGGCCGCGCTGACCGGCAGGAAGACCGTGAAGACGCCTGCCGACGAAGCCGGCACGTGGCGCAGCCCCGTCATCCACAACCACACGGTGACCATGCTCGCCGCCAGCGAATAGAACAGCAGCAAGGCCCAGGTCGGCGACGACACGGCGCCGAAGTCGTAGCCCAGCGCCTGCCACAGCCCGAAGGGCGTCACCAGCACCAGGCCCCACAGGTTGACCAGCGAGCTGATGCGGCGTGCGGACAGGTTGCCGGTGAGGCGCTTGCCGATCACCACGTAGCTGGCCTCGCAGAAGACGGCGCCCAGGAGCAGCGTGTTGCCGAGCAGCGAGCCGCCGTCGCTCGCGCCGTCGTGGCGAGTCAAGGAGACGAGCGCGATGCCGCCGACCGCGCAGCCGATGCCGGCCATCACCCGACGTGCGATGCGCTCGCGCAGGAAGAGGCGTGACAGCACCGCCACCGCGGCCGGGATTGCGGCCATGATGACCCCGGCGGCCAGGGCGGAGCTCATCGCGACGCCGTAGAGCATGAACACCGAGAACAGGAAGTTGCCGAGAAAGGATTCGAGGAACAGCAAGGCGCGGTCATGCGCACTCAGCGCCGCTTCGCCGGGGCCGCGCTTCACCCAGCGCAGCATGGCGACCGCCGCGATGCCGAAACGCAGCCACGCGAGCAGGAACACCGGGAACACCGCCACCAGCAGCTTGGACAACCCGACATAGCTGCCCACCAGGGCCATCGCGCTGGCCAGGCAGAGGTAGGCGAGCCACGGTCGATGCGTGGGGTGGGAGGGGGTCATGGGCGGGTCGGATGCGCAAAGGCGCGATCATGCCGCACATGCGATCGGCCTACGGGTCGATACGCACCCAGGTCGTCTTCAGCTCGGTGACCTTGTCGAACGCATGCAGGGATTTGTCGCGTCCGTTGCCGCTTTGCTTGACGCCGCCGAAGGGCACGGTGATGTCGTCCTCGTCGTACTGGTTGACGTGCACCGTGCCCGCGCGCAACGCGCGCGCCACCCGGTGGGCGCGGTTGATGTCGTGGCTCCATACGCTGGCCTGCAGCCCGTAGGCGCTGTCGTTGGCCATGGCGATGGCCTCGGCCTCGGTGTCGAAGCGGATGACCGACAGCACCGGACCGAAGATCTCTTCGCGGGCGATCTTCATGCCGTTGTCCACCGCGTCGAACACCGTGGGTTCGACGAAATAGCCGCCGCTGTCGACCCGGACGCGCTGTCCGCCTGCGACCAGTTGCGCGCCTTCGCCGCGGCCGGCGTCGATGTAGCCGAGCACCGTGCGCAGCTGGGTGTCGTCGACGATGGCGCCCATTTCCGCACTGCCCGACAGCGGATCGCCCGGCGCGTAGCGCGGCGCCTCGGCGGCGACGATGCGCACGAACTCGTCGGCCACGCGGCGGTGCACGAACACGCGCGAGGGCGCGTTGCAGCTTTCGCCCTGGTTGAAGAACATGCTGCCGGCGACCGTCGTGGCTGCGCGCTCCAGGTCTCTGAAATCGTCGAACACCACGAAGGCGGACTTGCCGCCCAACTCGTTGAAGACCCGCTTGAGGTTGCTTCGGCCGGCGTACTCGAGCATCTTGCGGCCCACGCGGGTGGAGCCGGTGAAGCCGATGGCGTCGACTTCCATGTGCAGCGCGAGCGCCTCGCCGGCCTCGTGGCCGTAGCCGGGGACCACGTTGAACACGCCTTCGGGCAGGCCGGCCTCCACGGCCAGCTCGCCCAGGCGCAGCGCGGTCAGCGGCGACTTCTCGCTCGGTTTGAGCACGACGCTGTTGCCCGCGGCCAGTGCCGGGCCGAGCTTCCACGCCGCCATGATCATCGGGTAGTTCCACGGCACGATGGCGCCGACCACGCCGGTCGGCTCGCGGGTGATCAGCGCGAGCGCGCTGCGCGGCGCGGGCGCGACCTCGTCGTAGAGCTTGTCGATCGCTTCGGCGTACCAGGCGATGGTGCGCGCGGCGGAGGCGACGTCCACGCTCAGGCTGTATTGCACCGGCTTGCCCATGTCCATCGTTTCCATGAGCGCGAGCTCTTCGCGGGCAGCGAGGATCTTCTCGGAGAAGCGCTGCAGGATCTTCTTGCGCTGCGCCGGAGACTTGTGCGCCCAGCGCCCGTCCTCGAAAGAGCGGCGCGCCGACATCACCGCCGCGTCCACGTCGGCCGCGCGACCGCGCGCCACGCGGGTGAGCAGGCGCGCATCGATGGGCGAGATGCAGTCGAAGGTCTCGCCGTCGCGCGCGGGGACGCGCTGCCCGCCGATGAAGGCGCGCCCGTCGAAACGGGCCTGGGCAGCGCGCTCATGCCAGTCGATGGTCGGTGCGTTCATGCAGACTCTCCTGTTGCCGTCACAGCCAGCCGCGGCGCTTCACGTCGGCCAACGTGAGGTCCAGGCAGTGGCGCACGAGGCTCACCATCTCGTCGATCTGTGCCGTGGTCATCACCAGCGGCGGAGCGACGATCATGCGGTCGCCCACCGCACGCATGATCAGGCCATTGCCGAAGCAGTGGCCGCGGCACACCATGCCGACTTCCAGCGATGCATCGAAGAGCTCGCTGCTCGCCTTGTGGCGCACCAGCTGCAACGCGGCCATCATCCCGCAGGTCTGCACCTCGCCGACCAGCGGATGCTCCGCCAGTTGTCGATAGCGCTCGGCGAGGTGGGGCGCCAGTTCCTCGCGCACCCGCTCCACCAGGCGCTCGCGCTGGATCAGGCGGATGTTGGCCAGGGCGACCGCGCAGGCCACCGGGTGGCCGCTGTAGGTGTAGCCGTGGTTGAACTCGCCGCCGTGCTCGATCAGCACGCGGGCGACGCGCTCGCCGACCATCACGCCACCCAGCGGGACGTAGCCCGAGGTGACGCCCTTGGCGAAGGTCATGAGGTCAGGCCGGAAGCCGAAAGTCTCGCAGCCGAACCATTGCCCGGTGCGCCCGAAGCCGCAGATGACCTCGTCGGACACCACCAGCACGCCATACTTGTCGCAGATGCGCTGGATCTCCGGCCAGTAGGTGGCGGGCGGCACGATCACGCCGCCGGCGCCTTGCACCGGCTCGCCGATGAAGGCAGCGACCTTGTCCGCGCCGATCTCGAGGATGGTCTCTTCCAGCCAGCGCGCGGCCTTGACGCCGAAGTCGTCGCGGCTCATCGCCTGGCCGTGCGCGAACCAGAACGGCTGCTCGATGTGCACGATGCCGGGGATCACGCCGCCTTGTTCATGGATGCCGCTCATGCCGCCCAGCGATCCGCCTGCCAGCGTGGAGCCGTGGTAGGCGTTGATGCGGCTCACGATCACCTGGCGCTCGGGCTGGCCGCGCAGCGCCCAATAGCGCCGCACCATCCGCACGACGGTGTCGTTGCCTTCGGAGCCCGAACCGGCGAAGAACACATGCTGGAACTGCGGCGGCGTGATCTCGGCCAGCAGTTCGGCCAGCTCGATGGCGGGCGGCGTGGTGGTCTGGAAGAAGGAGTTGTAGAAGGGCAGACGCTTCAACTGCTCGGTGGCGGCGTCGATCAGCGCCTGCTGCCCATAGCCGACGTTCACGCACCACAGGCCCGACATCGCGTCGAGGATCTTCTGCCCTTCGCTGTCCCAGAGATAGATGTTCTCGCCGCGTGTCATCACGCGTGTGCCCTTGGCAGCCAGCGCCTTGAAGTCTGTGAAGGGATGCAGGTGGTGCGCGGCGTCGGCTGCCTGCCACTCGGCGGTGGTCCGTGTCATGGCCGGCTCACACGTGAAGCAGCAGGTGCTCGCGCTCCCACGGCGAGATCACCTTCATGAATTCCTCGTACTCGATCTCCTTCACCTCGGAGTAGACGGTGATGAAGTCCTTGCCGAGCACGTCGTGCAGGTCCTTCTCGTCGGCCAGCCAGGTCAATGCCTCGCTCAGCGAGCGCGGCAGCGCGAAGGGCGCCAGATAGGCGTCGCCGGTGCATTCGGCGCTCGGCTCGATGCGGTTCTTCATGCCCAGGTAGCCGCAGGCCAGCGTGGCCGCCAGCGCGACATAGGGATTGGCATCGGCGCCGATCACGCGGTTCTCGACGCGCCGCGCCGCCGGCGAGGCCACCGGCGAGCGGATGCCCACGGTGCGGTTGTCGGTGCCCCACTGGATGTTGATCGGCGCCGCGGTTGAGCGGGTGAGCCGGCGGTACGAGTTGACGTAGGGCGCGAACAGTGCCATTGCCGCCGGCGTGTACTTCTGCAGCCCGCCGATGTACCAGTAGAACTCCTTGCTGGGCGAGCCGTCCGGGTTGCTGAAGATGTTGCGGCCGGACTCCTTGTGCAGGATGCTCTGGTGCACGTGCATCGCGCTGCCCGGCTCGTTGGCCATCGGCTTGGCCATGAAGGTGGCGAACATCTCGTGGCGCAGTGCCGCTTCGCGGATGGTGCGCTTGAAGAAGAACACCTCGTCGGCGAGTCCCAGCGGCGGCGCGTGGAAGAAGTTGATTTCCATCTGCCCCGCGCCGACCTCGTGGATGAGCGTGTCGACGTTGAGCTCCATCTGCTCGCAGTAGGCGTAGATGTCCTCGAACAGCGGATCGAACTCGTTGACCGCGTCGATGCTGTAGGCCTGGCGCGAGGTCTCGGCGCGGCCGCTGCGGCCCTTGGGCGGACGCAGCGGCGTGTTCGGGTCGGAGTTGCGCTCGATCAGGTAGAACTCGAGCTCGGGCGCGACGATCGGCTCCCAGCCTTCGTCGGCGAACAGCGTGCAGATGCGCCGCAGCACCGAGCGCGGCGCGTACGGGATGAGGTTGCCGTCGCGGTCGAAGCAGTCGTGCAGCACCTGCGCGGTCGGGTCCACCGCCCAGGGCACGATGCGCACCGTGCTCGGATCGGGCCGCAGGTGCATGTCGCGGTCGGTGACGTGGATCACGTCGTTGTACGGGCCCTCCTCGGGGAACTCGCCCGTCACGCCGATCGCGACGATCGCCTCGGGAAGGCGCATGCCGCGGTCCTCGGTGAATTTCTCGCGCGGCAGGATCTTGCCGCGGGCGACGCCGGTGAGGTCGGGCACCAGGCACTCGATCTCGGTCACGCGGCGCTCGTTGAGCCACTGTTCCAGTTCGCTGAATGTGAAGTTGTCTCGAACCACCATAGGTCACCTGTCGGAGTCGGCGCGCCGGCGCGGGCCAAGGCGCGATGCGGGTCGTTGCTGGGTCGTTGGAGCGACACCTATCGATCCGGCTCGGGTGCCATTCGATGGCGGTCGCGGTAGGCGCGGCAGGCATCGCCGAAGGCCTTGAGCAGCTTCATCGACAGCGGGTTGGACGACGCCTGCCACTCGGGGTGCCACTGCACGCACAGGTTGAAGGCGGGCGCATCGGCCACCGAGAACGCCTCGACCAGGCCGTCCGGTGCGCGGGCCTCGATGCGCAGGCCGCCCGCCAGGCGGTTCACGCCCTGGCCGTGTACCGAGTTCACCTCCACCGTGCCAGTGCCCACGATGTCGGCCAGCACGCCCCCAGGCAGCACCTCGACCGGGTGCGCGATGCCGTAGGTCACTTCGGGCGGCGCGTCCTTGGCGCCGCGATGGTCCCGCTGGCCGGGCACCTCGTGCACGGCCTGGTGCAGGCTGCCGCCGAGCGCGACGTTGGTCTCCTGGAAGCCGCGGCAGATCGCGAACAGCGGAATGCCGCGCGCCAGCAGCCGCGGGATCAGCGGCAGCGTCCAGTTGTCGCGCTCGGGGTCGAGCGGCAGCGCGGGGTCGTGAACCTCTTCGCCGAAGTGCACCGGGTGCACGTTCGACGGCGAGCCGGTCAGCAGCATGCCGTCGGCCACGTCGAGCAGGTCGTCGATCTCGTCGGCCGCGATGGCCGGCACGACCAGCGGCAGGCAGCCGGCGAGCCGCACCGCTTCGGCGTACTTCTTTCCGGCCACGTGGAAGGGATGCTGCCCGAGGACGCGGTTGCACGACGGAATGAGGACGACGGGTTTGCGC
>DATFAY010000218.1:0-12236 GCA_035254085.1 Piscinibacter sp. | reverse complement strand
GGGCATGACCTCGATCACCAACCTGATCGTGCGCCGCCGCTACGGCGACGGGCCCACGATCGCGCTCAACGCGCACGGCGACGTGGTCCCGCCGGGCGACGGCTGGACGCACGGCCCGTACAGCGGCGAGATCGCCGATGGACGCCTCTACGGCCGTGCCGCCGCGGTGAGCAAGAGCGACTTCGCCACCTACACCTTCGCCGTGCGGGCGCTCGAGGCGCTGGGCGCGCGCCTGGGCGGCGGCATCGAGCTGCACTTCACCTACGACGAGGAGTTCGGCGGCGCGCTCGGCCCGCTGTGGCTGCTCGAGCACGGCCTCACGCGCCCCGATCTGCTGATCGCCGCCGGCTTCAGCCACCAGGTGGTCACGGCACACAACGGCTGCCTGCAGCTGGAGGTCACCGTGCTGGGCCGGATGGCGCACGCGGCGATTCCCGACACGGGCATCGACGCGCTGCAAGCCGCGGTCGCGATCCTCTCCGCGCTGTACGCGCACAACGCCGCGTGCCGCGCCGTGCGGTCCGCGGTGCCGGGCATTACGCACCCGACGCTCAACGTCGGGCGCATCGAAGGCGGGACCAACACCAACGTCGTGCCCGGCAAGGTGGTGTTCAAGCTGGACCGCCGCATGATCCCCGAGGAGCGGCCGGAGGAGGTGGAGGCGGCGGTGCGCGGCCTGATCGAGGAGACCGCGTCGACGTGCCCCGGCGTGCGGGTGGGGATCCGGCGCCTGCTGCTGGCGCGCGCGCTGCAGCCTCTGCCGGGCAATCGGGCGCTGGTCGAGGCGCTGCAGCGTCACGGCGAGTCGATCTTCGCCGAGCCGATCCCGGTGTCGGGCTCGCCGCTGTACACCGACGTGCGCCTGTACAGCGAGCGCGGCATCCCGGCCGTCATCTATGGCGCGGGCCCGCACACCGTGGCCGAGGGCAACGCCAAGCGCGCCGACGAGCACCTCGTGCTCGCCGACCTGCGCGGCGCGACCAAGGTGGTCGCGCGCACCCTGCTCGACCTGCTGTCCGCGCCCTGACGCGGCCCGGCGTCGGCGCCGTCCGACAGGCGAATGGGACGAACCCGACGGGTGGGCGATCGGCCGTCGAGCGTAGGATCGAGCCGGATGAAGCACTTTTCCATGATCCGCGGCTTTCAGTTGGCCGACTTCTTCACCTTGGCCAACGCCGCTTGCGGCGCGCTGATGGTGTGCTGGGCGATGGCCTTCGTCGGCAACCGCTCGCTCGCGCACTTCTTCGCGGCGGCCGCGATGGCGCCGGCGGCGCTCTTCTTCGACGTGATCGACGGCCGCGTGGCCCGCTGGCGCCACCAGCAGTCCGCGCTCGGGCGCGAACTCGATTCGCTGGCGGACGTCATCTCGTTCGGCATCGGGCCGGCCGCGCTCGGCTTCGCGGCCGGCTTGCAAGGCGGCTGGGATCTCGTCGCGCTGCTGTATTTCGTCTGCTGCGGCGTGAGCCGGCTGGCGCGCTACAACGTGACGGCCGAGACGCTGTCGGCGGGCGCCGCCAAGGTGCCCTATTTCGAGGGCACGCCCATCCCCACCAGCGTGGTGCTCGTGGGCATCCTGGCGTGGGCGGCGTCGCAGGGCCGCATCGGCGAGTCGCTCTGGCTGGGCGCGTGGTCGCTCGGGCCGGCCACGCTGCATCCGCTGGCGCTGCTGTACGCCTTGTCCGGCAGCTTGATGATCAGCAAGACCTTGCACATTCCCAAGTGGTAGCTTGGACCCGGTTTGGCGCGGCGCGTCCTGAAAGGATTTCGAATGGACACCGGCAAGTCGACTTCGAGCAATGACGAGCGCGCTCTGGCGCAGGCGATGCAGGAGCTGGCCAGCACCATCCGTGAAGCGGGTGAATGCCTGCTCGACTTGCAGCAGGCGGTCGACACGCTGCGCCTGGCCAACGACCCGACGCTGGCCCGCGTCGTGGATCGCGAAACCGCGGCGTGCATGCGCGCCGCCATGCGGCGCGACTGAACGCCGCGCTTCTCGTCAGATCAGCGGTGGTGCCAATGCCCGCCGTAGCCCCAGCGCCCGCCGATCCAGATGGTCGGCCCGCCGTAGTAGCCCGGGTAGCCGGCGTAGACCGGGTACGGTGCATACACGACCGGCGGTGACGCCACCACATAAGGCTGGCTGTAATAGACCCGCGGCGCCTCGGTGGTGTACTCGTCGTCGTAGGCCGGCGGCGCAGCGCGCCGGGATGACGGCGGCACCGGCGTGCCCACCCGCGCACCCCCGGCGCCGGCGCCGCTGGGCGCGACGCTGACGTCCAGCGCGATGCGCGTGCCCGGGCCGCCCGGGTCCTGCGCGAGCCGCGCGCTGCGGCGGCTGCCGCCGTAGTCGTACACCACGTCGTAGCCGATGATGCGGTCCTCGACCTGGCTGGTGCGCCAGCAGCGCTGCACCGTCTGCACGGCCGGCGGCTGGCTGTTGGCCTCGGCGCGATCGCCGATGGCCGCGCCCGCGACCGCTCCCAGCGCGGTGGCCGCGGCGCGGCCCATGCCGGCGCCGACGCTATTGCCCACCACGCCGCCAATCAAGGCACCCACCACGGCGCCGCCGCCCGACGAGCGCTGGGGCACGGCGACCTGCTCGTCCTGGCATTCGCGCTGCGGCCGCGACACCTGGCCCAGCACCGGCGTGCTCGAGACGATGGTGCCGTACTCGGTCGCCTGGGCGCCGCCCGCCGCGAGGCCAGCCAGCGCCATCAGGGACAAGCTCCAGGTGCGTGCGTGATTCATGACAACTCCTCGATGGGCGCCGATCGATGATCGACAAAGTAAAGAATAGCGCGGCGACGGGCGGCCAAATTCTTCGGACATGTAAAGCTGCTGCCGCCGTTTTGCTTCACGACAAAAAAGCCACGCTTGCGGGCCCTGCACCGCAGAAAACCCCGCAAAAGGGGGATCGAGCGCTGCAGGAGCGTGGCGAGACTCGCCCCCACCAGAAGAGTGAGGTGGCGCACAGCCTGAAAGGGCAGGCGATGTCGGACCTGCACAACGAGTACCGCATCAAATGCGACGAGCTCTGCGCATCCTGCACGGCAAGCGGCAGCAGGCCGCCGCGAGGACGCCGGGCGAGAAGACCGACCTGCAACGCTTCGAGGCCAGCCACGACGAGCGCTGCAAGGCCCGCTGATCGGCGCGTCGGTTCTCGGTTCTAATTCGCCGATGCAACCTGCCCGCCGCGGCTTCACCCTGCTCGAGTTGATGACGGTCGTCGCGGTGATCGCGATCCTGGCCGCGATCGCGCTGCCCAGCCTGCAGGACAAGCTGGTGCGCGGCCAGATCATCGAGGCAGCCAAGCTCGCGGATATCGCCAAGCCGCCGATCGCCGCCAGCTGGACCACCACGCACACCCTGCCCGCCGACAACGCCGGCGCGGGCCTGCCCGCGCCGGACAGGGTGGTCAACAACCTGGTCAGCGCACTCGCCATCGAGTCCGGCGCGATCCAGATCACTTTCGGCAACCACGCGAACGCAGTGCTGCAGGGCAAGACGCTCAGCCTGCGCCCGGCCGTGGTGGACGATGCCCCGATCGTGCCGATCGCATGGGTCTGCGGCAACAGCAGCGCGCCGGCGAACATGAGCGTCAAGGGCTCGAACCGCACCGACATCCCGGCGCGCTTCCTGCCGCTGAATTGCCGCTGAGCGGCCGCGCTTCACGCGGGCGGTGGCGGCTCGCCGGCGAGTAGTCCGTGCAGTGCCTCGTTCATGCGCCGGTGGTGGTCGCCTTGCCAGTAGACCCGCCGGCAGCGCGGGCACTGCATGAAGCGCTCGTGGCCGCGCGCGACCCGCGGCGGCAGCTGGGCCAGCACGGCGGCCTTCTCGACCGGCTGCAGCGCCTCGTTGCAGCGCAGGCAGCGGGTGAACGGCCGGGCCTGGCTCGCGAGCTGCAGCCGCTGCACCACTTCGCGCACTTGCTGCGCCGGCTGCAGCGCGTGCACGTAGCAGCCGTGCGTCACGTCGCGGCAGATGAGCAGCTGGCGGTCGCGGGTGAGGATGGTGCGCGACTCGGCGGCGGCACGCGCGCGGATGTCCGCGTCGCCCGCCTGGTTGTCGAACGCGGTGTCGAAGCCGAGCATGCGCAGCCAGCGCGCCAGGCCGCCGAGCTGCGCATCGGCGATGAAGCGCGGATCTCGCAGCGGCTGCGGGCGCAGCCTCAGCAGCGGCGAGACGTCGAAGGCCTCGAACATCGGGTAGACGCTGATGCGCTCGCCGGGGTGCACACGGTGGTCGAAACCCACCGGCTCGCCATCGGCCAGGATCAGCTCGACCTCGGTGTGCGGCACGCCGACCGACTCGATCGCGTTCTTCACCGTCGCATTCTCGGCACAGCGCAATTCGAACTCGCGCTTGCGCCGGTGCGGCGCGAGGAAGTCGTTGAGCTCCTCGTAGAAGCGCAGGTGCGCGATGGTCATGCGCTGTTGTACCGCAGTGCCAGGGCGCCCGCGAGGGCCCGGTGTTTCGGGTTATCGTGCGCGGCGACCGACCCAAAGGGATGCGAGCACCGTGAGCCAGGCGCTGTGGAGAAACCGCGAGTACATGCTGCTGTGGAGCGCCGAAGTGGTGTCCACGCTGGGCTCGGCCGCGTCCACCGTGGTGTACCCCCTGCTCATCCTGTCGCTCACCGGATCGCCCGCGGCGGCAGGTGTGGCCTCGGCCCTGCGCGTGCTGCCTTACCTGGTGTTCTGCATTCCGGTCGGTGCGCTCATCGACCGCTGGAACCGCCAACGCGTGATGATCATGTGCGACCTCGGGCGGCTGGTCGCGGTGGCCTGCATTCCCATCGCCCTGTGGCTGGACGCACTCGCGCTGTGGCACATCTACGCGGTGTGCCTGGTCGAGGGCACGCTGTTCGTGTTCTTCAACATCGCCGAGGTCGCTGCATTACCGCGGCTGGTGAGCACGGCGCAACTGCCCGAGGCCACGGCGCAGAACCAGGCCGCCTTCAACGCGGCGCAGGTGGCTGGCCCGTCGATCGGCACGCTGCTGTACCAGACGCTGGGCCAGGCCGCGCCCTTCGTGGCCGATGCGCTGTCGTACCTCGCCTCTGCGGGGCTCGTGGCAGCCATCCGTCAGCCGCTTCGTGCGGCAGCGCCCACCGCGGTGACAGGCCTGGCCGCGCAGATCGCCGAAGGGTTTCGTTGGCTGTGGGGCAAGCCGGTGATCCGGGCAATGGCCTTCGTCACCGGCGGCATCAACTTCATCTACGCCGCCACGCCGCTACTGATGATCGTCATCGCCAAGCAGTTGCACGCCAGCGACGTCGACATCGGCGTGATGTTCAGCATCGGCGGCGTCGGCGGCGTGCTGGGCGCGTTGCTGGGCGGACGCATCCAGCGTCGCTTCAGCTTCGGGCAGGTGATCCTCTTCATCGTGTGGGCGCAGGCGCTGTTGTTTCCGCTGTATCTCGCGGCGCCGCGCGTTTGGCTGCTGGGCGCGGTGTACGCGGCCATCTACCTGATGGCACCGGTCTACAACGTGGTGCAGTTCAGCTACCGCGTCGCGCTGATTCCCGACGGGCTGCAGGGTCGCGTCAACAGCGTGTTCCGCTTGCTCGCGCACGGCCTCAACCCGCTGGGCGCAGCCTTGTGCGGGCTGCTCCTGGAGCACGTGGGCACGACATGGACGGTGGCGGTGTTCGCGGCGGCGTACTTGCTGCTCGCCACCTTCGCCAGCAGCAGCCGCGACGTGCGCGATGCGCCGCCGCTGGCCGTGGCGGCGGGCGGCTGACACCGTGGGCTGGCACGGCCACCTGCAACTGAACTACCGCCGCGACGGCGAGCGCTGCATCGTGCACGACCGCCACAGCGGGCCGCTGCGCGTGCTGCAAAGCCTGTATCCCGAAGCCCCCGCCGTCTGCCACAACGTGCTGGTGCATCCGCCCGGCGGCATCGTCGGCGGCGACGTGCTCGAGATCGCGCTGTCGCTGGAGGCCGGCGCGCACGCCCTGCTCACCACCCCGGGCGCGACGCGCTTCTACCGCAGCGCCGGCGACACCGCGCGCCAATCGCTGGAGGCCACGCTGGCGGCCGGTGCACGCCTCGAATGGCTGCCGCTCGAGACCATCTGCCACCACGGCGCGCTGGCCGAGAACAGCGTGCGATTCCGTCTCGCCGGCGGCGCCGAGATGATCGGCTGGGACGTGAGCGCCCTGGGCCTGCCGGCCAGCGGCGAGCCCTTCGAGCGCGGGCGCTACACGCAGCAGATCGAGCTGCCCGGCGCCTGGCAGGAGCGCGGCGTCATCGACGGCGCCGACACGCGCTTGCTCGACTCGCCGCTGGGGATGGCCGGCGAGCGGGTGATCGCAACGATGTGGTTCGCCGCCGGCGAGCCGATCGAGAGAGCGCGCGTCGAGCGGCTCGCCGACGCCGCGCGCGAGGCGGCGGCCGAGCATGCGCTGCGCGAGCGCTGCGGCGTCACCGCCGTCCAGCCGCAGGTGCTGGTGCTGCGCGCGCTGGCGCCGCGGGTCGAGCCGGCGATGTCCTTGCTGGCCGAGGTGTGGGGCCGATGGCGACGGCTCGCGTGGGGCCTGGCGCCTTGCGCGCCGCGCGTGTGGCGCACCTGACGCCGCCTCGCGTCACCGGGGCGCCGATGCCGGCTCCGCGGCCGGCGAGCGCGGCGGCCGCGTCACCGGCCGGCACGGGTCGCCGTCCACCCGCGACGGCAGGCTGCCGACGCCGCCGGCGCGGTTGACGCCGGCGCTGTCGAGTTGCACGTCGGGGGGCATCCCCGGCCGCACCGCGGCGGGCGCGGCGTTCGGGCCGGGCGCGCGCCTGGCGCAGGTGTCGTGCCGCACGACCGGGGCGGAGGCCGCGGGCGCGATGATGTCGGCCGCATCGGCATGGCGCGTCACCGGAGACTCGGCCGTCGCGATGATGCCCGCCGCCAGACCCACCACCACGGCGGCGATGCTCGTTGGCTGGTCCATGGGGCTCCTTTCGTCGACGAGGCCATCTCGTCAGCCTGGACGAGCAATCGACGTGCCTTGGACCGCGCCCGACAGCGCGGCAAGCCCCGAATTGGCCGCGAAGCCCGGCTGATTTCCGCCGACCGCGCCCACCGGCCTTTTCGACAATCGCTTCATCCACCACTGTCCGCTTGGACCGGCCCACCGTGCCCCCTCCCGAGAAGATCCGACTCGGCGACCTGCTGGTCCGCCAGGCGCTGATCGGCGCCGAGCAGCTCGCCGTCGCGCTGGCGCAGCAAAAGACCAGCGGGCGCAAGCTCGGGCGCATCCTCGTCGACAGCGGCTTCGTCACCGAAGAGCAGATCTGCGGCGCGCTCGCGCGCCAGATGCAGATCCCGTACATCAACCTGAAGATGTACAACCTCGACGCCAAGCTCACGCAGCTGCTGCCCGAGGCGCAGGCGCGGCGTTTTCGCGCGCTGGTGCTCGAAGAAGCCGCCGGCGTGCTGCGCGTGGGCATGGCCGACCCGAGCGACCTCTTCGCCTACGACGAGCTCGCGCGCATCCTCAAGCGCGAGATCGCGCTCGCGGTGGTGACCGAATCGCAGCTGCTGGCCACCATCGACCGCGTGTACCGCCGCACCGGCGAGATCACGCAGCTCTCGCAGGAACTCACCGCCGAGCTGGCGCAGACCGAAGCCGACTTCGGCGCCCTGCTGGGCACCGAGGCCGCGGTGCAGAACGCGCCGGTGGTCAAGCTGCTGCAGACCCTGTTCGAGGACGCCGCGCAGGTGCGCGCCTCCGACATCCACATCGAGCCGCAGGAGCACAAGCTGCACGTGCGCTTTCGCATCGACGGCGTACTGCACCTGCAGACCGAGGCCGACTCGAAGATCGCGCCGGCCCTGGTGCTGCGCCTGAAGCTGATGTCGGGCCTGGACATCTCGGAGAAGCGGCTGCCGCAGGACGGGCGCTTCCACGTCGACATCAAGGGCAACCCGCTGGACGTGCGCATCTCGACCATGCCCACGCAGTTCGGCGAGTCGGTGGTGATGCGCCTGCTCAACCAGGCCACGGGTCTCTTGAGCCTGGACCGCATCGGCATGCCGGCGCGCATGATGCAGAAGGTGCGCTCGACGCTCAACCGCTCGAGCGGCATGATCCTCGTCACCGGCCCGACCGGCAGCGGCAAGACGACCGCGCTGTACGCCGCGCTCAACGAAATCAACGCCCCCGACCGCAAGATCATCACGGTGGAGGACCCGGTCGAGTACCGGCTGCCCGGCATCAACCAGGTGCAGGTGCACGACAAGATCGAGCTCGGCTTCGAGCGCGTGCTGCGCGCCGCGCTGCGCCAGGATCCGGACGTGATCCTGGTGGGCGAGATGCGCGACCGCACCACCGCCGAGATCGGCCTGCGCGCCGCCATGACAGGCCACCTGGTGCTCTCCACCTTGCACACCAACGATGCGGCGAGCACGCCGGTGCGCCTCCTGGACATGGGCGTGCCGCCGTACATGGTGGCGATGTCGCTCAATCTCGTGCTGGCGCAGCGGCTGGTGCGCCTGGTCTGCGAGGACTGCCACGGCCCGCACACGCCCACGCCGCAGGAGCACGCCTGGCTCGCGCACCACGGCGGCGAGGAGACCCTGGCCGGCGCCTTCGCGCGCGGCATGGGCTGCTCCCGCTGCAACGGCACCGGCTACGCGGGGCGCACCGCCGTCTACGAGATGCTCGAGATGACGCAGGCGCTGGTCGACGCGGCCAATCGCGGCTCGCCGATCGAGTTCGTGCAGATCGCGCGCGACCAGATCGGCCGGGCCACGCTGATGCACAACGCGATGGCGCTGGCCGCCACCGGGCGCACCACGATCGAGGAAGCGATGCGCGTGTCGATGCAGCTGGACGTCGAGTGAGATGCCGAGCTTCGCCTACTCCGCCCGCGACGCACGCGGCCAGCTGCTGCAAGGCGTCGCCGAGGGCGCGAGCGCCGCGGCGGTGGCCGACCAGCTGATCGGCGGCGGCATGACGCCGCTGAAGATCGCCGCCTCGGGTGAGTCGCCGCAGGCCACGCCGCAGCTGCGTTTCGGCTGGCCGCGCGGCCCCAAGGTGCAGCACGAAGACCTGCTGCTGTTCAGCCGCCAGCTGCATTCGCTGCTCAAGGCCGGCATCCCGATCACGCGCGCCCTGGCCGGCCTGCAGGAATCGGCCGGCGAGGCGATGCGCGGCGTCATCCGCGGCGTGCGCGAGAGCCTGGAAAGCGGCATCGAGCTGTCGACCTCGATGGCGCGCCAGACCGGCGTGTTCAACAACTTCTATGTCGCGATGATCCGCGTCGGCGAGCTCACCGGCCGCCTCGACGAGGTCTTCCTGCGCCTGTTCCATCACCTCGAGTTCGAGAAGCTGATGCGCGACCAGGTGAAGACGGCCCTGCGCTATCCGAGCTTCGTGGTGGCGGTGATGGGCGTGGCCATCGCGGTGGTCAACCTCTTCGTCATCCCCGCCTTCCAGAAGGTGTTCGAAGGCTTCGGCGCCGAACTGCCGCTGATGACGCGGCTGCTGGTGGGTTTCTCGCACTTCACGGTCGCGGGCTGGCCCTACATCGCCGCCGCGCTGGCCGCGGCGGTGCTGGGTTTTCGCGCCTGGGTGCGCACCCCCGACGGCCGCCTGCGCTGGGACCGCACCAAGCTCTCGCTGCCCGTGGCGGGCAAGATCGCGCAGAAGGCCACGCTCGCGCGTTTTGCGCGCAGCTTCGCGCTGGCGCTCAAGAGCGGCGTGCCGGTGGTGCAGGCGATGTCGGTGGTCGCGACGACGGTCGAGAACGCGCACGTCGGGCGAGCCATCGACCGCATGCGCGAAGGCGTCGAGCGCGGCGACAGCGTGCTGCGCACCGCCGCCGCCAGCGGCATCTTCACGCCGGTGGTGCTGCAGATGATCGCCGTGGGCGAGGAGTCCGGCGCCCTCGACGAGATGCTGACCGAGGTGGCCGACTTCTACCAGCAGGACGTCGAGTACGAGTTGAAGACCTTGTCGGCGCAGATCGAGCCGATCCTCATCATGTTCCTCGGCGTGCTGGTGCTGATCCTGGCGCTGGGCGTGTTCCTGCCGGTGTGGGACCTGGGCAAGGCGGCGCTGAAGCATTGAGCTCGCGGCCACCGGCCGAGCCGTGCCATTTTGCACGCCGTGGCGGCCATCGATGTGCCGCGCCGCCCTCAAGCGAGCGATCACTGCACCGATAAGGCACGGGAGCAGGACGAATCTGCCGGTGGATCGCCGCGCTTTTCGGAGCATGGCCGCGGCGGCGTCTCGACAAGATGCGCAGCAAGGAACAAAAGGCTTCGCCCGTGCGCGCTCGAACCAAGGACTGCTGCATGACCCCGGGCTTCACGCTCATCGAACTGCTGGTGGTGATCTGCATCGTCGCGATCACCACCGCGCTCGTGTTGCCGCGCGTGTGGCAGTGGCAGCGCGAGGCGCGCATCGGCAACCTGCTGGGCACGCGCGGCGCGGTGCATTCGGCCGCGATGATCGTGCACGCCGCGGCGCTGTCGCGCAGCGGCAGCCCCGATGCCGCACCCTGCGCCGGCGGCGGCGGCACCGCCGACAACCGGCTCGAAGGCCGCGGCAGCGTGTGCACCGAGCACGGCCTGGTGCGCACGCAGCACGGCTATCCGGCTTCGGTGAGTGCCGACGAGTCCGGGCCGCCCGGCATCCTGGGCGCAGCCGGGCTGGGCACGGTGTTCGGCGCGAGCGCGCAGCAGCTGCGCGCCGAGGGCTACGCAGTGACCGTGGCGCAGGGCACGACGGCCATCGCGCGCGCCGATGCGCCCGATCCGGCGCACTGCAGCTTCACCTACACCGAACCGGCCGCGGCACGCGCTGCCGCCACGATTTCACCCGGCGTCGTGTCCGGCTGCTGACGCCGACCCGATTCTTTTCTTGCAGTCCCTTGAAGGAGAACTTCCGATGAAAACGCAACGTGGTTTTACGCTGATCGAACTGGTGGTGGTCATCATCATCCTGGGCGTGCTCGCCGCCGTGGCGGTTCCCAAGTTCATCGATCTGTCGGTCGATGCGCACAACGCCGCGGCCAAGGGCGTGGCCGGCTCGATCGCGTCGGGCTCGGCGATCAACATGGCGGCGCACACCGCCGACAGCACCAAGGGCGTCGCAGTCAACGCGGCCAACGTGTGCACGTCGGCCATCCTGCAGCCGTTCGTCAACGGTGTCACGCTGACGGCCGTCGCACCCACCGCCGACGACCAGTTCCAGGTCGGCAGCGGCGCGGCCACCGACTGCAGCGGCACGCAGACCACGGCCGCCTGCACGATCACCCCGCGCGGCACCGGCGTCACCGCGGCCCCGGTCACGGTGATGTGCGCGCGCTGATCGGACAGCCCCTGCACGCGGCCTCGCGCCGCCGGACCCGGCGATGAACGCGCAACGCGGCTTCACGCTCGCGGAACTGGTCATCGTGCTGATGCTGATCGGCATCCTGGCCGTGGTCGCGATCCCGCGGCTCACGGTCAGCGACTTCTCGGCACGCGGCGCGCGCGACTTCGTCGGTTCGGCGCTGCGTTATGCGCAGAAGTCGGCGATCGCGATGCGCCGCAATGTCTGCGTGACGGTCGGCGCGACACGCGTCGCCGTCACCTACGCCGCAGCCGCCGGGGCCGCGCAGCCGTGCGCGGCCGCCAACACGCTGGCCGATCCAGCGACCGGCCAGCCCTTCGACGGCACGCCCTACGGCGGCGGCGCGACGGTGTCGACACCGGCGAGCCTCAGTTTCGATGCGCTCGGCCGGCCGTCGTCGGCCCTCTCGATCACGGTCACCAGCCATGCCACGCCCCTCGTCGTCGAAGCCGAAACCGGCTACGTGCACTGAGCGCAGCGGCGCTGCCCATCGGGCGCGTCGGGGCTGCCAGCGCGGCCTGTCGATGATCGAGCTGGTGATGTTCATCGTCATCATCGGCGTGTCGATCACCGGCATTCTCGTCGTCTACAACCAGGCGGTGCGCGGCAGCGCGGACCCGATGGTGCGCAAGCAGGCGATGGCCGCCGCCGAGTCGCTGCTCGAAGAGGTGCTGATGCAGCCCTTCACCTGGTGCGACCCGCAGGACGCCGCCAACGACGCCGCCACGCCGCCCGCAAGCAGCGCCGCGTGCACCGGCGGCGCGGCGGGCTCCGAGGACCGGGGCGGCGGCACGCTCGGGCCGCAGCCGCCGAGCGAATCGCGCCTGTCGGCCGGCGATCCGCTGGACAACGTGGCCGACTACAACGGCCTCGCGCTCGCCGGCATCACCGGCCTGGACGGCGG
>DATFAY010000217.1:0-6724 GCA_035254085.1 Piscinibacter sp. | reverse complement strand
GAGCCCGCCCGAGCCGCCGTCATGGCTGCTCGCAGCGATGATCGCGACCAGCCCTGCCACCGCGAGCGCCGCGCCAGCGCCCGGGTAACGGCTGGGCGGCGGCAGCAACTGCTCCATGCGCTCGACCCACGCACGCGTGCGGGCCAGTTCCTGCGCGGTGGCGGGCATGGCCGTGGGCGGCACCTGCGGCCGGCCCGCGCCCATCGTGCCGGGGCCGAGCGCGATCGCGGGCCAGGCCGCGCGCAGCGACGACAGGCGCACCGTCCCGTCGAGCACGACGACGGCGTACTCGCCGTCCGGGGTGGAGCGCACCGAGTACGCGGTGCCGTCGGCGCCCGCCTTCACGAAGCTGGTCTGGATCGCGAAGGCGCCGCGGATCTTGGCGAACACCTCGCCCACCATGTCGGTGAACGAGCCGACCTGGCCGCGCGTGTTGGGCCGCAGGTAGAGCTCGCTGCCCGACGGATAGCGGATGAGGGCATAGGCATTCGGCCCCGTGCTCACCGTGTCGCCCACCTGCAGCGTCATCTCGGCCTTGCCCTCGACCCAGGCGCCATTGCGGTAGACGCCGACCAGCCCCGACTCGTCGGCGCGCGCCAGGCGTTGGCCGTCGACCACCACGCCGGCCAGCGTGATCTCCTTGGGCGCGACCGGTGTGCTGCCGCACCCGGCGAGCAGCGCGCCGGCGCCGATCAGCGCCGCCGCGGCCAGGCGCCATCCCCGGCGCAACGTCGTGTTCATCGTGCACCTCGTTTCTCGAGCCACGCCATCACCCACCATGCGGCCAGGAAGGCGACCAGCAGGTAGGACAGGTTCAGCAGCACATGCTGCGTCCGATACAGCAGGACGGCGGCGGCGACGCATCCGAGCACGCCGGCCAGCGCAACGCCGCCGCGCAGCCAGGCCGCTCGGCCGCCCAGGGCGCGCCGCGCGAAGGCGCCGGCCAGCCCGAGCGCCAGCATCACGGCCAGCGAGGGCCAGGGGCGCAGCGGCCGGATCGCCTCGCCGCGCACCAGCGCGTCGATCTGCTCGGCGATCAGCTCCATGCCCCAGCGATTGCCGCCGCGCGGCAGCACCAGCAGGTCGCTGTCGGCCAGCTCGAGGCCGACCAGCACGATCTTGTCTTTCATGGCCGCCAGCGCGGCCGCATCGCCGGCACCCAGCAGCCGCTCGTAGGGAATGCGCCGCGGCGCATCGCGCAGGGCGGGCAGCCGATCGGGATCGAACAGCTGCAGCGCCACTTCGTCGCCGCGATGGATGGCCTCGCAGTCCGCCTGCGCGGCACGCGCCGTCTCGACGACGGAGAAGACCACGTCGGGCGACTGCTCGTCGCGCACCAGCCGCACGCGCAGCGAGCCGCCTGCGGCATCGAAAGCCTCGATCTTGCCGCCGCTGCTGTAGGCCGCCAGCGCCAGCGAGGGGAAGACGAGCGCGCCGCGCCGCACCGCCAGCGGCATGCTGCGCGCGTAGCCCAGGCGCTGCCCCGCGCAGGCGACGCCGCCCGCGCCGGCCTCGGCCAGAGCCGGCAGCAGCGATGGCCGGCCGCCCTCGGTCTGCCCGACGCCGAAGACCACCGCCATCGGATGCGCGGCGCGCACGGCGGCCTCCAGCGCAGCGTCGTCGGCGGCCTCGCCCGGCCGTTGGAAGAAGAGGTCGAAGGCCACCGTGCGTGCGCCGGCCGACGCGAGGCGGCGCACCAGCTGCGCGTGCTCGCGCCGCCAGCTCGCGTCGAACGGCCGGCCCACGGTGCGAAGCGTCGATTCGTCGATCGTCACCAGCACCACCTCGCCGCTCCACGGCGCCGCGGCGGACGAGCGCGCCAGCCACATCGTCGCGCTGGCGAGGCGCGTGTCGAGGCCGACGAAATCCAGCAACGCGACCCAGCCTGCCATGAAAGCCGCCAGGCCGACCCCGGCGCCGGTCCATTGCGCGCGTCGTTGCGAGCGGATGCGCCGCTGAAGCTGGGCCGCCACGTCCTCGAACGAGCGGCCTTGCACCGTCTCGACGAGGGCGTTCAGGTGCGGCTTGAGCGCACGCTGGTCGAGGTTCAGGGCGTTGAGCGTGCGCAGGGCCGCCAGGTCGGCGGGCAGCCCGTCGCCCGGGGGCGAGGCCTTGTCGACCAGCACCGGGACGACCCGCAGCCCTCGCGCCAGCGCACGCGAGAGCTCGTGGCGCACGTAGTCGTCGCTGCGCAGGCGCTGCTGCAGCATCTCGGCCCAATGCGGGCCGATCACCGCCACCACGACGTCCGAGGCGTCGAGGCGTTCGTCGATCTTGCGTGCGAAGTCGTCGCCGTAGTCGATGTCATCGATGTCCATGAAGACATCGCCGGCACCGAAGCGCGCCGCCAGCTCGTTGTGGATCAGCCTTGCGTGGACGATGCTGTCATCGCGTCGATAGCTGATGAAGATCTTCATGGCGGCGTGGACCCTGCGCCAGGGTCGATGCCAGCGTAGGCGTCGCCGTCGCGGCGGCGCAATCCCTAGTCAGAACACGATCAGGAGACGACCGGCGCGTCGGGCAGCTCGTTCGGGCGCTCGGCGCCGGGCGCGAGCGGGAAGTGCTGGCGCAGGAGGGCGTCGACCGCATCGATCGCCTCGTTCAGGCCCTGCTCGAAGCGATGCGCCTTGAACCAATGCGCCATGCCCGCCAGAAGGGCACGCCACTGCTCGGCATTGACCCGATCGTTCAGCCCCCGGTCGGCGACGACCTCGATGCGGTGTTCCGCCAGCAGCAGGTAGATCAGCACGCCGTTGTTGTGCTCGGTGTCCCACACCCGCAGCTTGCCGAACATCGCCAGCGCTCGCTCCCGCGGGCTGGCATTGCGCCACAGGTACGACAGCGGCAGCCCGGCCTCGACGCAGACGCGGATCTCGCCGCTGTGGTGGCGCTCGCTCGCTGCCACGCGCTGCTCGATGCGCTGCAACGCGTCGGCCCCGAGGGCGCGCCGCGCGTCGGTCTCATCGAGCCAGCGATGCCGCAGGATGCGCAAGAGCTTGTTCATCGGCGCCTCACCAGTCGCCGGAGGCACCGCCTCCGCCGAAATCGCCTCCGCCGCCGGAGCTGAAGCCGCCCCCGCCTCCGCCACCACCGCCGCCCCAACCTCCGCCGCCGCCCCAGATCACCGGGCCGCGCAGGCCGCGCCCGAGCGAACCACCGCGTCCGGCCGAGCCGACGCCCATCACGCCGACCAGGACCAGCGCGACCAGCCCGGCCACCCCGGCCAGGAGTGCACTGGCGGTCATCCACCAGCCGAGGCCGCCGGCGACCGCACTGGTGGCCAGCGAGCCCAGCTTGCGGCCCAGCATGGCGCTCAGGACCGAGCCGATGATCGGCACGCCCACGAAGAAGAAGATCGCGAGCTCGTCCCATTGGATGCCGGGCTGTGCGCCCGGCCGTGCCCCTGGCGCCGGGGCGGGCAGGCCTTCGCCGCGGATCAGTGCCGCGATCTGGTCGACCCCCGCGTTGAGTCCGCCGGCGAAGTCGTCGCGCTTGAACGCGGGACTGATCTGGTTGCTGATGACGCGCTTGGCGGCGAGGTCGGGGATCGCGCCTTCGAGGGCCTTGGCCACCTCGATGCGCAGCTTGTGGTCGTTCTTGGCGACCACCAGCAGCACCCCGTCGCCCACCTCGCGCCGGCCGATCTTCCACTGGTCGGCCACGCGCTGCGCGTAGCTGGCGATGTCCTCGGGCTGCGTGGTGGGCACCAGCAGCACCACGATCTGGCTGCCGGTCTGCTGCTCGATGGCGGCCAGCTTGCCCGACAGCGCCTCGCGCTGCGCCGGCGTGAGGGTGGCGGTCTGGTCGATCACCCGTGCAGAGAGCGCGGGCACCGGCAGCACGTCCTGCGCGAGGGCCGGTGCCAGCATCCACAGCCAGGCTGCGAGCAGCGCGGCCAGGCCCCCGATCACGCGGCGCATCGCCTGCTCCTGGCGCTACTTCGAGGCGGCCTTGTCGAAGCTCACCGCCGGCGGCGACGAGATCTGCGCCTCGTTTTGCACGCTGAAGCTGGGCTTGACCTGGTAGCCGAACATCATCGCCGTGAGGTTGGTCGGAAAGCTGCGCGCCAGCACGTTGTACTCGGCCACCGCCTTGATGTAGCGGTTGCGCGAGACGGTGATGCGGTTCTCGGTGCCTTCGAGCGCGACGCGCAGGTCCTGGAACGCCTGGTTGGCCTTCAGCGTGGGATAGGCCTCGGCCACCGCCATCAGGCGGCTCAGCGCCGAGCTCAGCTCGCCCTGGGCCTGCTGGAACTTGTTGAAGGCCTCGGGGTTGTTGATGAGCTCCGGCGTGGCCTGGATGCTGGTGGCCTTGGCGCGCGCCTCGATCACCCGCGTGAGCGTTTCCTGCTCGAAGTTGGCCTCGCCCTTGACAGTGGCGACCAGGTTGGGGATCAGGTCGGCGCGGCGCTGGTACTGGTTCAGCACCTCGGACCACGCAGCCTTGACCTGCTCGTCCTGCCGCTGGAAGTCGTTGTAGCCGCAGCCGCTCAGGCCGGCGAGTGCAAGGAGCGAGGCGACGGCCAGCCAGAATCTGTGAGTCATCGTGGATCCTCCGGTGTGCGGCGCCGTGATCTTGCTTGTTGCGAGGCGCCGAGCGGGCATGCTAACCCCGCAGCGCCCACATGGGGTTGCGTGCGGTCAGCTTCAAGGCGTGCCTGCACCGCCCCGATACTGCGCCCATGACGCTGCTGCACCAGGCCATGCGCGCCGGCCACGCCCCGCACCGAAGTGCGCCACCGCGACGCGACGTGCTCGTGGCCGGGGGCGCCGGCGCGCTGGGCGCCGCGGTGCTGGAGCAACTGCTCGCCTGCCGCGCCTTCGGCCACGTGGTCGTGCTGGTCAGCCAGCCGCTGAACACCGCGCTGCGGGGGCTGCGCACCTTGCCCGAATCGGCACTCGAACCGGCGCCGGGCGGCGACGCTGGCCCGCCGGAAGACACCGCCGTCGTGGTGTTCGATCGCGAACGCCATGCCAATGGCCGCGAGCAGGCGTTCGTGCGCCCCGAACCCGATCGGTTGGTGGCGCTGGCGCACGCGCTGCACGAGCGCGGGGTGAAGCGCCTGGTCGTGGTGCTGCCGCACGCGCCGTCGATGCTGCCCGACGCGCTCAAGCGCGGCCTGGCGAACTTGGACGAGCAGGCGCTGGCGTCGCTCGGCTTCGAGCACCTGGTCTTCATCCGTTCGGCGCAGGCGCGCAACCCGCAGCGCGCACGGCGGCACCTGCAGCGCCTTGCCGACTGGGTGCTTGCCCAACTGCAGCTGATGATCCCGCAGCGCGAGCGCCCCGTGCGCGCGCAGAAGGTGGCGCAGCTGACGGCCGCGATCGCGGCGCAGTTGCACGCGGCGCCGAGCGGCACGCGCGTGCTGCCGCCGGAACTGGTGTGGCTGGCGTCGCAGGCCGCCGATGTCGAATCATTGGCGCGCGACTGGCTGCACGGCCGGGCGCTGCCCGAGCTGGCGCCGGCCGCGTCGCGGATGTAGCGGCCTCGGGCGCGGCCTCAAGGTCGCGGCGGCGACCAGCCCGGCAGCGCATCGACCAGCGCCGCGCGCTGTCGCGGCGGCATCGGCCGCAGGTGCTCGATGACCCAGCCGACGCGCCGCACATTGACCTCGCCGCTGCGGGTGAACTCGTTCCAGTCGCGCTGCGGACTGTGCAGCAGGCTGGCCAGCCATGCGGCTTCGGTCGGGGTCAGCCGGTCGACGCGCTTGTGCAGGTAGTGGCGCGCCGCCTCGGTCGCGCCGCAGCGCCCCTCGCCCCACGGCGCGATCGAGAGGTACAGGTCGAGCACGCGCGCCTTGCCCAGGGTGCGGTCGAGCTCGACCGCGTAGAGCAGCTCGCGCAGCTTGCGCAGCTGGTTGTGCTCGTGCCCCGCGTACAGCAGCCGCGCCAGCTGCTGCGACAGCGTGCTGGCGCCGCGTGCGTCGGATCGGCCGTCGGACCAGGCGGCGCTCATCTCGCGCAGGTCATAGCCGCTGTGCTCGTAGAAGCGCTGGTCCTCGGCGGCGACCACGGCGCGCGGCAGCCAGGTGCCGAAGCCGCGCGCGGGCGGCGCCGCGCAGGCCGGCTTCGCGCCGAGCAGCGCTTCGGTGTGCAGGCCTTGCACCACGAAGCCGTCGATCTGGGGCCGCAGCACGAGCTCGCGCTGCGGCCAGCGCCAACGCGCCTGCAGCCGCAGGCGGCCCTCGATGCGTGCCTGCCGGACTTCGGGCATCAGCCCGGCGAAGAGCCCGTACGCATCGGCGATCGGCGTGTCGGGCAGGTCCAGATCGATCGTCGCGCCCTGGCGGCCGAAGCCGGCGCGAAAGCGCCCCCGCACTGCATGCGGCGCGTCGCCGAGCACGAACTCGCCAGTCCATTGGTCGGGTGTGGGCCGATGCGCCAGCAGTTCCACACGCGCGAGTACCAGCGGCTCATCGCCGAGTTCACGCCACTGCAGTCGGCAGGGGGCGCACACCGCGCGCCAGTGGTCGGCGCCGGCGCTGCGGTCGCCGGCATGCCACTCGATCGCACCGAAGCGGGTCGCCAGCGTGCGGCCGTCGAGCGCACGCAGCACCAGCGGGTGGGTGCCGATGCGCAGCAGCGCCGGCACGCTGAGTGGCTGCTGCCATGGGCCGAGTCGCAGCGGCATGGACCATTCGTCCGGGGCGGGGCGAAGCAGTGCCAGCAGTCCCGCGCCGAGCGCCAGCACGAGCAGGGCCAGGCCCGCCAGGCCGGCAGCCAGC
>DATFAY010000216.1:0-6869 GCA_035254085.1 Piscinibacter sp. | reverse complement strand
TGCCAGCGCACCTGCAGGTCGGTGTTCGACAGGTAGTTCAGGAACGTCGCCACGCCCTTGTATTCCTGCGGCTTCTTGCCGCCCATCACCCACAGGCTGGCGCCGCCGATGATCGAGTTCTGCGGCGCGCCCTTGATCTCGTCGTGATAGGGCAGGAAGTTCACCGAGAAGTCGAACTTGGCGTTCTTGCGGATATTGGCCTGCGCGCCCGAGCTCGACGTGAGCATCGCGCACTCGCCGCTGTAGAACTTGGCTTCGGCCTCGTTGGTGCGGCCGGCGTAGGTGAACCAGCCGTTCTTGGCGAAGTCCGCCAGCATCTGGATGTGCGCGACGTGCTGCGGCGAATTGATCTTGAACTCGGTCTTCACGCCGCCGATGCCGTTCTCGAGCGTGCCGATCGGCAGGTTGTGCCAGGCGCTGAAGTTCTCGACGTGCACCCACGACGGCCAGCCGGTGGTGTACACGCAGTTCTGGCCGCTGGCCTTGAGCTTGCCGGCCACGACGCCGAACTCCTTCCAGGTCTTGGGTGCCACCGGCTCGATGCCGGCCTTCTTGAACGCGTCCTTGTTGATGTAGAAGACCGTGGTCGACGAGTTGAACGGCATCGACAGCATGTTGCCCTTGCTGTCGGTGTAGTAGCCCGCCACCGGCGCGAGGTAGGCCTTGGAATCGAAGGGCAGCCCAGATTCCTTCATCAGCTGGTAGACCGGCTTGATGGCGCCCTTGGCCGACATCATGGTGGCCGTGCCGACCTCGAACACCTGCAGGATGTGCGGCGCGTTGCCGGCGCGGAAGGCGGCGATCGCGGCGGTCATGGACTCGGGGTAGCTGCCCTTGTAGACGGGCACGACCTTGTAGTCCTTCTGGCTGGCGTTGAAGCCGTTGGCGATCTCGGTGACGCGGTCGCCCAGCGCGCCGGTCATCGAGTGCCACCACTGGATTTCGGTCTGGGCATGGGCCGGCGCGCCGGCGCCGAGGGCGAGCGCGAACGTGGCAAGAGCGAGGGATCTGCTTTTCATGAAGGCTCCGTAGGGGGGCATGCGGCTTGTGGCAACACGCCAGTGTGCGTCGACGGTGTGACACGCGTGTTTATGTCGCGGAGCCATCGGTGCGGCAACCGGGATAACCCGTTTGCAGCCCGTGCGCCGGCACCTGTCTTGATCGAGGGAAAAGACCTCGTTTGATACCATTGCCCCTCAAGTGCCGGAAGGGATCCACCCCGGATCCACGAGTCGATGAACGCACCCACCACCCTGAACGAAGTCGCCGGCGCCGCCGCGCTGGCCCACGGCGCGCCCCGCCTGCGCGAGATCCCGTACAACTACACCTCGTTCTCCGACCGGGAGATCGTCATCCGGCTGCTGGGCGCGCGCGCCTGGGAGATCCTCGACCGCCTGCGCGAAGAGCGCCAGACCGGCCGCTCGGCGCGCATGCTCTACGAGGTGCTGGGCGACATCTGGGTGGTGCAGCGCAACCCCTACCTGCAGGACGACCTGCTCGACAACCCGCGGCGCCGCTCGCAGCTGATCGACGCGCTGCGCCATCGCCTGCACGAGGTCGAGAAGCGCCGCAACCCGGGCGCCGATGCCGAGCGCGATCGCCATGTCGGCGAACTGCTCGCCACGGCGTCGCGGGCGGTGGATGCGTTCGCCGAGCAGTTCAAGGCGGTATACGACCTTCGCAAGCGCGCGACCAAGGTGCTCGGCAGGCACACGGCGCGCGACAACATCAAGTTCGACGGCCTGAGCCGCGTGTCGCACGTGACGGACGCGACCGACTGGCGCGTCGAATACCCCTTCGTCGTGCTCACGCCCGACACCGAGGCCGAGATGGCGGGCCTGGTGGCCGCGTGCATCGAGCTGGACCTGACGATCATCCCGCGCGGCGGCGGCACCGGCTACACCGGCGGCGCCGTGCCGCTGACCTGGAACAGCGCGGTCATCAACACCGAGAAGCTCGAGGCGATGAGCGGCGTCGAGATGATGACGCTGCCGGGGCTCGAGCGCGAGGTCGCGACCATCTGGACCGAGGCCGGCGTCGTCACCCAGCGCGTGTCCGATGCCGCCGAGCGGGCGGGCTTCGTGTTCGCGGTCGATCCGACCTCCGCCGAGGCCTCGTGCGTGGGCGGCAACGTCGCCATGAACGCCGGCGGCAAGAAGGCGGTGCTGTGGGGCACCGCACTGGACAACCTCGCCTCCTGGCGCATGGTGACGCCCGATGCCAAGTGGCTCGAGGTCGTGCGCCTGGGCCACAACCTGGGCAAGATCCACGACGCCGACGTCGCCAGCTTCGAGCTGCGCCACTACGACGCCGGCGGCAAGACGCTGCAGCGTACCGAGCGGCTGGACATCCCGGGGCGCATCTTCCGCAAGGAAGGCCTGGGCAAGGACGTCACCGACAAGTTCCTCGCCGGGCTGCCCGGCATCCAGAAGGAAGGCTGCGACGGCCTCATCACCAGCTGCCGTTGGGTGGTGCACAAGATGCCGGCGCACACGCGCACGGTGTGCCTCGAATTCTTCGGCAACGCCAAGGACGCGGTGCCTTCGATCGTCGAGATCAAGGACTTCATGTTCGCCGAAGCCAAGGCCGGCGGCGCCATCCTCGCCGGCCTGGAGCACCTGGACGACCGCTATCTGCGCGCCGTGGGCTACGCCACCAAGAGCAAGCGCGGCACGCTGCCCAAGATGGTGCTGGTGGGCGACATCGCCGGCAACGATGCCGACGCGGTCGCGCGCGCCGCAAGCGAGGTGGTGCGCATCGCCAACAGCCGCGCGGGCGAGGGCTTCGTCGCGGTGAGCCCCGAGGCGCGCAAGAAGTTCTGGCTCGACCGCAAGCGCACGGCGGCCATCAGCAAGCACACCAACGCCTTCAAGGTGAACGAGGACGTGGTGATCCCGCTGCCGCGCATGGGCGAGTACACCGAGGGCATCGAACGCATCAACATCGAGCTGAGCCTGCGCAACAAGCTGGCGCTGGTGGATGCGCTCGAAGCCTTCTTCCTGGCCGGCCGGCTGCCGCTGGGCAAGACCTCCGACGCAGGCGAGGTGCCTGCCGCCGAACTGCTCGAGGACCGCGTGCAGCAGGCGCTCGCGCTGCTGCGCGAAGTGCGCGCGCTGTGGCGCTGGACGATGGCCAACCTCGACCGCCCGATCGTCGAGGCGACGATGCCGCCGGACCTGGGCGCGAACGCGCTGTTCGCGCCGGCGCTGCGCGAGCGCGACGCGAGCGCCGAGCGCCGCGACGGCCGCAGCGTGTTCTCGCTGGTGCAGGACCACACGCTGCGCGCCTCGTGGAAGACGCAGATCCGCGCCCGCCTGCAGGTGATCTTCGGCGGCGCGGAGCTCGCTCCGATCGTCGGCGAATGCCAGAAGATCCACGACCAGGTGCTACGCGGGCGGGTGTGGGTGGCCCTGCACATGCACGCCGGCGACGGCAACGTGCACACCAACATCCCCGTCAACAGCGACAACTACGAGATGCTCCAGACGGCGCACGAGGCCGTGGCGCGCATCATGAAGCTGGCGCGCTCGCTCGACGGCGTCATTTCGGGCGAGCACGGCATCGGGATCACCAAGCTCGAATTCCTGACCGATGCGGAACTGGCCAGCTTCACCGACTACAAGCGCCGTGTCGACCCGGACGGCCGCTTCAACAAGGGCAAGCTGCTGCGCGACGCGTCGTTCGATGGCGTGTCGCTGAAGGCCGACCTCACCAACGCGTACACGCCCAGCTTCGGGCTGATGGGTCACGAGTCGCTGATCATGCAGCAAAGCGACATCGGCGACATCGCCAACTCGGTCAAGGACTGCCTGCGCTGCGGCAAATGCAAGCCGGTGTGCGCCACCCACGTGCCGCGCGCGAACCTGCTGTACAGCCCGCGCAACAAGATCCTCGCGACCTCGCTGCTGGTGGAGGCCTTCCTCTACGAAGAGCAGACGCGCCGCGGCGTGTCGATCAAGCACTGGGAGGAGTTCGAGGACGTGGCCGACCACTGCACGGTGTGCCACAAGTGCGAGTCGCCCTGCCCGGTGAAGATCGACTTCGGCGACGTGTCCATGAACATGCGCAACCTGCTGCGCAAGATGGGCAAGAAGAGCTTCCGTCCCGGCAACAAGATGGCGATGATGATGCTCAACGCCACCAACCCCGAGACGATCAAGCTGCTGCGCACGGCGGTGGTGGGCGTCGGCTACCGCGCGCAGCGCATGGCCAACAACCTGCTGCGCGGCCTGGCCAACAAGCAGACCGCGGCGCCTCCGTCCAGCGTGGGCAGCGCGCCGGTCAAGCAGCAGGTGATCCATTTCATCAACAAGAAGCTGCCCGGCAACCTGCCCAAGAAAACGGCGCGCGCTCTGCTCGATATCGAGGACAAGAACTACGTCCCGATCATCCGCGACCCGAAGACCACCAGCGCCGACACCGAGGCGGTCTTCTACTTCCCCGGCTGCGGCTCCGAGCGCCTGTTCTCTCAGGTGGGGCTGGCCACGCAGGCGATGCTCTGGCACGCCGGCGTGCAGACGGTGCTGCCGCCGGGCTACCTGTGCTGCGGCTACCCGCAGCGCGGCTCGGGCCAGTTCGACAAGGCCGAAAAGATGATCACCGACAACCGGGTGCTGTTCCACCGGGTCGCGAACACGCTGAACTACCTGGACATCAAGACCGTGGTGGTCAGCTGCGGCACCTGCTACGACCAGTTGCAGGGCTACCAGTTCGACAAGATCTTCCCCGGCAGCCGCATCATCGACATCCACGAATACCTGCTGGAAAAGGGCATCACGCTGCAGGGCAAGGGCGCCTACCTGTACCACGAGCCCTGCCACAACCCCATGAAGCAGGGCGACTCCATGCAGACCGTGCGCGCCCTGGTGGGCGAGCAGGTGCTCAAGAGCGAGCGCTGCTGCGGCGAGTCCGGCACGCTGGGCGTGACGCGGCCCGATGTCTCCACCCAGGTGCGCTTCCGCAAGGAAGAAGAAATCCGCAAGGGCGAGGCGCAGCTGCGCGCCAGCGGCGCCGTGGGGGCCCAGGACAACGTCAAGATCCTCACCAGCTGCCCCAGCTGCCTGCAGGGCCTGAATCGCTACCAGGACGACCTGCAGAACGGCCTGCTCGAGGCCGACTACATCGTCATCGAGATGGCGCGCGAGATCCTGGGCGAGAACTGGCTGCCCGAATACGTGCAGCGCGCCAACGCCGGTGGCATCGAAAGGGTATTGGTATGAGCGGCAACTGTCCCCTGTGCGACGCCGATGCGGGCGCCCTCATCTGGCGGGGCCCCAAGCTGCGCGTGATCCATGCCGAGGAGGCGGGATTTCCCGCCTTCTACCGCGTGATCTGGACGGCGCATGTGGCCGAGTTCTCCGAGCTGTCGCCGGCCGATCGCCAGCACTGCATGGAGGCCGTGACCCTGGTCGAGCAGGCGCTGCGCGAGCAGCTGGCGCCGGCGAAGGTCAACCTGGCCAGCCTGGGCAACGTCGTGCCGCACCTGCACTGGCATGTGATCGCGCGCTACGAATGGGACAGTCACTTTCCCGCGCCCATCTGGGCAGCGCCGCAGCGCGCACGCGCGCCGGAGCGCGAGGCGGTGTTGGCCGAGCGCCTGCCGGCTCTGCATGGGCTGATGCGCGAGCGCCTGCAAGGCTGGGCCGAGCAGGCGGCCGCATGACTTTCAATTATTGACGAGCAGGTGACATCCATGGCAGGTCTGACGGCTGGCGCACCCACGCCCCAATCCATCACGGTGCACGAGCAGTCGCGCGTGCTGGAGGTGGTGTTCTCCGACGGTGCGCATTTCCGCATCCCGTTCGAGCTGATGCGTGTGTACTCGCCCTCGGCCGAGGTGCAGGGCCACGGCCCCGGCCAGCAGGTGCTGCAGACGGGCAAGCGCGACGTCACCCTGACGGGGCTGCAGCCCGTGGGCAACTACGCGGTCCAGCCCAGCTTCTCCGACGGCCACGACAGCGGCATCTTCTCCTGGGACTACCTCTACGAGCTGGGGCGCAACGAGCAGGCGCTGTGGGCCGACTACGCCGCACGCCTGGCCGCGGCCGGCGTGGACCGCGATGCGCCCATGGCGCCCAAGGCCAGCGGCGGCGGGCACGGCTGCGGCGGCCATTGAGCGCCACAACCCGCGCCGCTTTGCCCAAATAGCGACAGATGCCCCAGGCCGGCGCGGGGTTGCCGCTGTACGCGTGGCCGGTGCGTGCTTAGCATCGCGGTATATGAGTACCACGCATTTCGGATTCCAGTCGGTTCGAGAGGAGGACAAGGCGCGCCAGGTGCGCGGCGTGTTCGACTCCGTCGCGCCCAAGTACGACCTGATGAACGACCTGATGTCGGCGGGGCTGCACCGTGCCTGGAAGGCCTACACCGTCATGGTGGCCAACCTGCGCGAGGGCGACCAGGTGCTGGACATCGCGGGCGGCACGGGCGACCTCGCGCTGGCCTTCTCCAAGAAGGTGGGGGCCACGGGCCGCGTGGTGCACACCGACATCAACGAGGCCATGCTGCGCGTGGGCCGCGACCGGCTCATCAATGCCGGCGTGATGCTGCCCACGGCGGTGTGCGACGCGGAACACCTGCCGTTTCCCGACAACCAATTCGACCTGGTGAGCGTGGCCTTCGGCCTGCGCAACATGACGCACAAGGACGCCGCCCTGCGCGAGATGTGCCGCGTGCTCAAGCCGCGCGGCCGGCTGCTGGTGCTCGAGTTCTCCAAGGTCGCCAAGCCGCTGGAGAAGGCCTACGACTGGTATTCGTTCCAGGTGCTGCCGCGCCTGGGCAAGCTCGTGGCGGGCGACGATGCGAGTTACCGCTATCTGGCCGAGTCGATCCGCATGCATCCGGGCCAGGAGGAGCTCAAATCCCTCATG
>DATFAY010000215.1:0-4707 GCA_035254085.1 Piscinibacter sp. | reverse complement strand
GGGCGACCTCGCGACGAAGCTGCGCCGCTACCTGCCCAGCGGCCGCGTGGGCCACCTGCAGATCGCGGGCGTGCCCGAGCGGCACGAACCCGACGTCGGCGAGATCAACTACCGCTACCTGTTCGCGCTGCTCGACAACCTCGGCTACGCGGGCCATGTGGGCTGCGAGTACCGGCCGCGCGCCGGCACCTCGGCCGGGCTGGGCTGGTTCGCGCCGTACCGCGACATGGCGGGATGAGGCGGTAGATCAGCCCGCACTGTCATCCCGGCGAAAGCCGGGATCCACGCATGGCGGCAAGGGTGGATCCCCGCTTTCGCCGGGATGACGAGGTGGGGCGGGATGACGAGGTGAGGCGGGCATGCCCGGCCAGGCGCGCACCGACGCAACCAGCGCATCACAACAACCCCCGACCCGCCAGATTTCGCATCAGCGCCGTGAGGCCGAAGGTCCACGGCGCCGCGTGGTCCGAGCGCTGGACCCGGTTGGCGAGCACGCCGAGCGCCGGCGACGAGACGCGCACCACGTCCCCCAGCCGGTGGGTGAAGCCCTGGCCCGGCCCGAGCCGGTCGCGCGTCGGCGCGAGCATCGTGCCGAGAAAGAGCATCACGCCGTCCGGGTACTGGTGATGCGCGCCGATGACCTGAGCCACCAGGTCCAGCGGATCGCGGCTGATGGTCTCGAGCGATCCGTTCTCGCGCAGGCGGAAGCCGTCGGGGCCGTCGATCTCCAGGCCGATCTCGCAGCGGCGCAGTTGCTCGATGCCGAACTCGCCGTCGAACAGACGGATGAAGGGGCCGATCGCGCACGAGGCGTTGTTGTCCTTGGCCTTGCCCAGCAGCAGGGCGCTGCGGCCTTCGAAGTCGCGCAGGTTGACGTCATTGCCGAGCGTCGCGCCGCGCACGCGGGCGCGGCTGTCCACGGCCAGCACGACCTCCGGCTCCGGGTTGTTCCAGGACGAGCCCGGATGGAGACCCACCTCCGCGCCCCAGCCCACGGCGGCCATCGGCGGCGCCTTGGTGAAGACCTCCGCATCGGGGCCGAGTCCGACCTCCAGGTACTGCGACCATGCGCCCTGGGCCACCAGCACCGCCTTGACGCGTTCGGCCTGCGCCGAGCCGGGCACGACGCCCGCGAGCCGGTCGCCGAGCACGGCCGACAAGGCCTCGCGGATCGACTGCGCGCGACCCGCGTCGCCACGCGCCTGCTCCTCGATCACCCGTTCGAGCAGGCTGGCGACGAAGGTCACGCCGCTGGCCTTGACAGGCTGCAGGTCGCAGGGCGCGAGCAGCCAGGGGCGCATCGCATCGCGTGCCGCTTCGTCGCTGTGGGCCAGCACCTCGGACAGCGCCGCCATGCGCGGCGCCCCGCTGCGCAGCGCCTCGTGCACCGCGCGCGCCGGGTCGTCCAGTTCGAGCAACTGGCTGCAGGTGGGCGCGATGGCCGACAGGTCGTGCAGCGCTCCGTCGTGCACGGCGACGAGCACCGGCCCGAGGGAAGGCTGCCACATGCGCCCCACCAGCGTGGCGCGTGCGGCATCGAGCGGGAGGCAGGACACGCTGCCCAGCGGCAGCGTCGAGGCATTGGTCATGGCGTGCACCCGATCGAAAGAGTCCGGCGCACATTGTGAAGTGCACGCACGACCCTGAAGAAAAAGAGGTCCGCGTTGCCGCGGACCTCGAAGGACGCAGGCCGATCGGCTCCCGCCGCCGCGCTCTCTTTCAGCAACGGGATCGGCCCTGCACCACGGGAACCTGACACGCGCCCATTGGGCGTGTGTCAGGTTCCCGTGCCGGCCCCGGGGGGCCGGTCACGGGTGATGTACTGCTCCCTCCAGCCTCCCTCCGAGAGGGAGGCTCTGGCTTGATTGACAAGCCGGCCAACGGCCGGCTAAGCACCCGTCGCAGTCCTGCTCAGAACCAAATTTCCACTTGCGCGCCGTAGCTGGTGCCGCTGGTCTTGCCGTCGCCGATGCCTGTGAGGCCGCCGGCGCCGGCTGCGGCGTTGGCGGCGTCGTTCCACTTGGCCGTCGTCACGTACAGGCGAAGCTCGGGGCGGTTCCAGAATCCGGGGCCGGTGCTCAGCGTGGGCGCGAAGGTGAACTTCGTGAGCTTCTGGGTGGCGCCGTTGTCGGGCTTCTTCTGCGAGTAGCCCAGTTCGCCCAGCAGCTTGAAGTTCTTGGTCAGCGCATACGACACGCGACCGCCCACGGTGCTGGAGTTGGTCTTGAGCCCGGTGGCGCCGTCCTTGTCCGTCTGCCACACGGCCTGCGCCTGACCGCCGAGCGCGCCCACCTGCCACGTGAGGCTTTCGACCAGGCGCATCGCGCGCGTCCCGGAGGGCGCCGCGAGGTTGCCGAAGTTGGCGTCCAGCCCGGCCGATCCGGTGGCGAACTGCACCCACAGCGTGTTGCCCCCGCCCAGCCCGAACACGTTGTCCTGGTTGTGCTGGAAGCTCAGCGATGCGCCGCTCTTGCCGCCGGAGAAGTCGCCGCTGGTGAAGGCGCCCGTCACCCGCAGCTTGCCGCCGGGGTTGACCTCGATGTCGTGTGCGTCCACGTTCAGGCGCGAGCCGGGCTGCGTGGCGCCGCCGTCGGTGCGGAAGTACGCGACGTTCACCTTGCCGGTGCCGAGGTCGACGATGTTGTCGGCGCCCGCGCCCACGCCGGACATGTTCACGTAGAACGTGTCGACTATGTGCACGTCGGCGCGGCCGTAGAAGCGCTTGCCGATCCAGAAGCTCGCCTGCGGGGCGATGTCGTAGCCCTTGCCTTCGACGTACATCTGGTTGATGCCGACCTTGCTGTGGTCCAGCGACTCGTTGGTGGCCGTCTGGCCGGTCGAGCCGTAGGAGATCGCCCCGGTGTCGCTGCCCGGGCTCCACAGGTTGGTCATCAGGTTGGCCTTGTATTCCACGCCGTCGGCCTTGAAGCCCTGGCTCAGCATGAACTCGCCGTAGAAGTCGCATTCGTTGCCAAGGCGGTACTTGAGGCCCGGGCCCGCGAGGCCGTAGCACGCGCGCGAGGCGTCCTTCTTGGTCGCGCCGGGGCCGGCGCGGAAGTAGCCGCCCCAGTCGACGGCCGAGGCCGGCGCGGCGAAGGTGGCAAGGGTTGCCGCAGCGGCGAGCGCGGCGAGCGGGACTCTGTGGTGCTTGTTCGTCATGTCTGTCGTCTCCATGGATCGTTGCGGATGCGCCGGGCAAAGCGCTGCCTCGGCGCGGGCGGATCCCGTGCTGTTTTGTTATGCGAGAGGAAGGGAAAGGGATGCGGCGTCAGCCGCTGTAGTCCGGCGGGCGCGCTTCGTGGATCGCTCGCCAGCGGCGGCGGCTCATCGCGAGCCTCCGCGGGCTTCGAACAGGCGCTGCAGCAGGCAGAAGGCGAACAGCAGTGCGCCGATCACGATGCGTGTCCACCAGGAGCTGAGCGTGCCGTCGAACATGATCAGCGTCTGGATGATGCCCAGCATCAGCACGCCGAACAGCGTGCCGAAGACGTAGCCCACGCCGCCCGAGAGCAGCGTGCCGCCGATCACCACCGCGGCGATGGCGTCGAGCTCCAGCCCCACCGCGTGCAGGCCGTAGCCCGACAACATGTAGAAGGTGAAGACCACGCCGGCGAGCGCCGAGCACAGGCCGCTCAGGGTGTAGATGCCCACCAGCGTCGAGCGCACCGGCAGGCCCATGAGCACGGCCGACTGCTCGTTGCCGCCGATCGCGTAGACGGTGCGCCCGAACTGCGTGAAGTGCGCCACCCAGATGCCCAGCGCCACCACCGCGAGGGCAACGAGCGCGCCTACCGAGATCGTGGCCTCGCCCCACACCGGCACGCGCATCTGCGAGACGGCGCTGAAGAACGGGTGCGTGACGCTGATCGAATCGATGCTGATCACGTAGCACAGGCCGCGCGCGAGGAACATGCCGGCCAGCGTGACGATGAAGGGCTGCAGCCGAAAGCGCTGGATCAGCAGGCCCTGCAGCGCACCGAAGGCCGCGCCCATCGCCAGCACCAGCGGAATCACCAGCGCCGGGCTCCAGCCGCGCTGCTCGACCAGCCAGGCCGAGACCATGGTGGTGAGCGCGAGCAGCGCGCCCACGGAGAGGTCGATCCCGCCCGACAGGATGACGAAGGTCATGCCCACCGCGACGATGCACAGGAACGCGTTGTCGATCAGCAGGTTGAGCAGCACCTGCAGCGACAGGAAGCCCGGGTAGGCCACCGAGCCGAACACGCCCATCGCGAGAAAGAGCGCGACGGTGACCGCCAGCGGCAGGTACTTGGTGTCCATGCGCCGGCGCGGCGCCACCGCGGCTGCCGCGGGCTCCAGCTTCACGCCCAGTTCCAGGTCGGCACGGGCGCTCATGTCGGCGCCCCGCGCGGCGCCGGCCGGCGCACCCACTGCGCCATCGTGCGGCGGAACTCGGCCGACTGCAGCAGCATCACCGCGAACACCACCACCGCCTTGACCACGAGGTTGACCTCGGGCGGCACGCCGAGCGAGTAGATCGCGTAGGTGAGCGACTGGATGATGAGCGCGCCCACCACGCTGCCCGCGAGGCTGAAGCGCCCGCCCGTGAGCGCGGTGCCGCCCAGCGTGACCGCGAGGATGGCGTCGAGCTCCATCAGCATGCCGGCGTTGTTTCCGTCGGCGCTCTTCACGTTGGAGCTGACCACCAGGCCCGCCACGCCCGCGCACACGCCGGCGAAAGCGTAG
>DATFAY010000214.1:0-5057 GCA_035254085.1 Piscinibacter sp. | reverse complement strand
CGGGTCGTGAGGTCGAACTCGCGGGCGAGTTCGCTGATCGTGTAGGTGGCTGCCGCGGCGGGCGGCACGTCGGCGACAGCGGTGACAGGCATGGACGCGTAGACTCGACGAGATTGACGTTTACGTAAAGTGTATAGGCGCCGCCGCCGCATGAACGCCCTCGAACACGAACTGAGCTATCCCCTGGCCGACACCCTGCCCGCGACGGGGCGCACGCTGGAGGTCGCGCCGGGCGTGCGCTGGCTGCGCATGGCGCTGCCCTTCGCGCTGGACCACATCAACCTCTGGCTGCTGCGCGACGAGCAGGACGGCCGTGCCGGCTGGACCATCGTCGACTGCGGCATCACCAACAACGCCACCCGCGCCGCCTGGGAAGAGGTGTTCGCCAACGAGCTGGACGGCCTGCCGGTCCTGCGCGTGATCGTGACGCACATGCATCCCGACCACATCGGCCTCGCGCACTGGCTCACCGAGCGCTGGAGCGAGCCCGGTCGCGAATGCCGCCTGTGGATCAGCGCCACCGACTACAACGCGGCGCGCCTGGCGAGCGCCTCCACCACCGGCTTCGGCGGCGCCAGCGCCGCGGCGTTCATGGCCAGCCACGGCCTCACCGACCCGGCGTCGGTCGAGAAGATCAAGGCGCGCTCCAACTACTACGCCAGCATGGTCCCGCAGGTGCCGAAGCGCTTTCGCCGGCTCCTCGCCGGCGACACCCTGCGCATCGGCGAGCACGACTGGTCCTGCCACGTCGGCTACGGCCACGCGCCGGAGCACATCTCGCTGCACTGCCCGTCGCTGGGCCTGCTGGTGTCGGGCGACATGGTGCTGCCGCGTATCTCGACCAACGTCAGCGTGATCGACCTCGAGCCGGAGGCGAACCCGCTGCCGCTGTACCTGGCCTCGATCGCCCGGCTGCGAGCGCTGCCGGCCGACACGCTGGTGCTGCCCTCGCATGGCCGGCCGTTTCGCGGCCTGCATCGGCGCATCGAGCAGCTGGAGGCGCACCACGACGAGCGCTTTGCCGAGCTGCTGCAGGCCTGCCGGACCGGCCCGCGAAGCGCCGCCGACCTGCTGGCGGTGCTGTTCAAGCGGCCGCTGGACCTGCACCAGACGACCTTCGCGATGGGCGAGTCCGTCGCGCACCTGAATGCGCTGTGGCTGGCCGGCCGCCTGCGCCGCACCCTGGACAGCGACGGCGTCTACCGCTTCTCGCCCGCCTGAAGCGCCGCAGGCGCTGGCGGGTCAGTCCAGCACCGGCAGCACGTCCTCTTTCAGGCCGCCGCGCCGCTGCTCGAAGTCGGGCACCACCGAGCGCACCACGTCCCAGAAGCGCGGGCTGTGGTCCATGTGGCGCAGGTGGGCCAGTTCATGCGCCACCACGTAGTCGATGGTCGGCAGCGCCAGGTGGATGAGCCGCCAGTTCAGGCGGATCGAGCCGTCGGCGCTGGCGCTGCCCCAGCGCGTCTGCGCCGACGACAGGCCCAGGCGCGTGTAGCGCACGCCCAGCTGCTCGGCGAAATGGCGGCAGCGCTCCTCGAACACCCGCTTGGCCTGGCGCTGCAGCCAGCTCTGCACCGCGTCGCGGATCTGCTCCGGGCTGGCGCTTTGCGGCAGGCCCACGTGCAGCGTGAGGCGCGCCACGCCGGGCAGGGCCTCGGCGCCGCTGTTGAGCACGGCCCCGGCGGCGCGCGGATCGAGCACCACGATCACCGGCTCGCCGAGGAAGGGGATGCTGGTGCCGTCCTTCCAGTCGACGCGGGCCTCCTGCTGGCGCCGCTCGCGCTCGCGCTGCTCGCGCAGCTTGCGCAGGATCCAGCCGGCTTTCTCGTGCAGCGCCGCCTCGATGTCGGCCAGGCTGACCCACTTGGGCGCGTTCACGTTCAGGCCCTCGACGCTCACGATGAAGCCGATGGTGCGGCGTCGCACGCGCTTCAACGCGTACGCCACCAGGTGCTGGTCGAGACGGATCTCGCGATTGGCCTGCGGGTGGCGAAACAGCGCGGGACTCAGCACGTTGGCGATGCTGACCGCTGGCGGCGCCGAGGGGATCGGTGCAGGTGCCGGCGCCGCCGGCGGCGCGATCGTGGGGCGCGCACCCGCATCGTCCGCCGGCGCCGGGTCCTCGAACAGTGAAAACTGCGCGGGGTCGGGGGCGGTGGGCCGTCTCGCCATGGACGCGGATTCTAGGGGCGCGGGGCTTCGGCGGCGTATGCCTCGGGGTCGAGGCGGCGCATCTCGGCCTCGATCCAGGCTTCCACCTCGCGCATCAGCTCGTCGGGCTGCCGCCCCGCGGACGCGATGGCGCGGCCGATCGACACGTCGATCACGCCGGGGCGCAGCATGAAGGACTTGCGCGGCCAGCAGCGCGCCGAGGTGACCGCGATCGGCAGCACCGCCGCGCCGGTGGTCACCGCCAGCCGCGCGCCGCCGTGCTTGTAGGTGCCCTGGCTGCCGCGCGCGGTGCGCGTGCCTTCGGGAAACATGATGATCCAGTTGCCCTGGGCCAGCAGCCGGCGGCCCTGCTCGGCGACCTTGTTCCAGGCTTCGGCGCGGCGGTTGCGGTCGATGTGGATCATGTCCAGCCGCGCCATCGCCCAGCCGAAGAACGGGATCATGAGCAGCTCGCGCTTGAACACGTAGCACAGCGGGTGCGGCATCAGCAGCGGGAAGGCGAAGGTCTCCCAGGTCGACTGGTGCTTGGGCAGGATGATGATCGGCCCGTCGCGATCGGCCGCCGCGAGGTTCTCGGCGCCGCTGATGCGCCAGTGCACGCCGCAGATCGTGCGTGCGCCGCCGATCGCGAAGCGCAACCAGAAGGTCGTCAGCCGGTACAGCGGCGTGCCGCGCATGAAAAGCGAGGCGACGAGGGACAGCACCGCCCATGGGATCACCGTGACGGTCATCCACAGCGTGAACAGCGCGGAGCGCAGCGACCAGAGCAGGTGGCGCATCGGCACCGGCGCGTCTTCAGTCCAGGCGGCCGAAGCCGGAGTCGTTCTCGCCGACCAGGCCGCGCGCCAGGCGGTCGCGCTGGATCAGCGCGTCGACGAAGGCGCCCAGGTCGGCATGCACCTTGGTGCCGGGCACCTGGCGCAGCATGTCGGCGATCTGCACTTCGCTCAGCAGGCTGCTCTTGCCCGTGCGCACCAGGTGCGTCGGGCAGCCGGCCGCGCAGCCGGCTTGCAGGTCGCGCAGCGAATCGCCGACGAAGGGCACGTCCTTCAGGTCCACGCCGTAGCGTTCGCCGATCTGCAGCATCAGGCCGGGCATGGGCTTGCGGCAGTCGCATTGCTCCTCGGGCGCGTGCGGGCAGAAGAACACCGCGTCGATGCGGCCGCCCTGCTTGGCCAGCAACTGGTTCATGCGTGCATGCATGGCGTTGAGCATGGCCATGTCGAACAGCCCGCGCCCGAGTCCCGACTGGTTGGTGGCGAGCACCGTGTGCCAGCCCGCGTGGTTCAGGCGCGCGACCGCTTCCAGGGCGCCGGGCAGCGGCACCCACTCCTCGGGCGACTTGACGAAGTCGTCGCGATCTTCGTTGATCGTGCCGTCGCGATCGAGGATGACGAGCTTCATGGTCAGCCGGCCAATTTGGACAGGTCGGCCACGCGGTTCATCGCGGCATGCAACTGCGCCAGCAGGCCGAGCCGGTTGGCGCGCAGCCGCGGATCCTCGGCGTTGACCATGACATGGTCGAAGAACGAATCGACCGGCGCCTTGAGCGCGGCCAGCGCCTGCAGCGAGCCGGTGTAGTCGCCGCTCTCGAAGGCGAGCAGCGACTTCGGCCCCACGCTCTTCAACTCGACGAAGAGGGCCTGCTCGGCCGGCTCCGTGAGCAGCACCATGTCCACCAGCGGCGACACCGCCTCGTCGCTCTTCTTCAGGATGTTGCCCACGCGCTTGTTGGCGGCCGCCAGCGGCTGCGCCTCGGGCAGCGCCTGGAAGGCACGCACCGCCGCCAGCCGCTTGGGAAACTCGGCCCATCGCTCGGGGCGGGCCTCGATCACCGCCTCGACCTCCTGCGCGCTGTAGCCCGCGTCGCGCAGATAGCCCTCCAGGCGCTCGCGCAGGTAGAAGCCCAGCTCGCCTTGCGCCTGGCCATGGCCGGGCGGGAATGCCTTGAAAGCGGTCGAGATCAATTCGGCGAGCTTGAGCGGCAGCTCGCGCTCGATCAGCATGCGGATCAGGCCCAGCGCGTGGCGGCGCAGCGCGAACGGGTCCTTGTCGCCGGTCGGGATCTGGCCGATGCCGAACAGCCCGGCCAGCGTCTCGAGCTTGTCGGCCAGCGCCACCGCCAGGCCCAGCGGCCCGCGCGGCAGCTCGTCGCCGGCGAAGCGCGGCTTGTAATGGTCCTCGATCGCCTGCGCGATGTCGTCGCCCAGGCCGTCGTGGCGCGCGTAGTAGGCGCCCATGATGCCCTGCAGCTCGGGAAACTCGCCCACCATGTCGGTGAGCAGGTCGGCCTTGGCGAGCCGGGCGGCGAGCTCGGCCTGCACGGCCAGCGCCTCGCCGCCGAGTTCCTGGCCGATCGCGCGGGCGATGGCGCGCACGCGCTCCATGCGCTCGCCCTGGGTGCCCAGCTTGTTGTGGTAGACGACCTTGGCGAGGCCGGGCACGCGCGAGTCGAGCGTCTTCTTGCGATCCTGGTCGAAGAAGAATTTCGCGTCCGCCAGGCGCGGGCGCACCACGCGCTCGTTGCCCTGGATCACGCGGCTGGGGTCGGCGGGCCGGATGTTGCTGACGATGAGGAAGCGGTCGGTCAGCTTGCCCTGCGCATCGAGCAGCGGGAAGTACTTCTGGTTGGCCTTCATCGTGAGGATGAGGCATTCCTGCGGGACTTCGAGGAACTCCGGCTCGAATTGGCAGGTGAGCACGTTCGGCCGCTCGACCAGCGCCGTCACCTCGTCGAGCAGCGCGTCGTCCTCGATGGGCTTCGCCCCACCGCCGACCATGGCCGCCGCCTTGGCGAGCTGCCCCACGATCTCGGCGCGGCGGGCTTCGAAGCCGGCGATGACGGCGCCGTCCTGTTCCAGCGTGGCGGCGTAGGCGTCGGCATC
>DATFAY010000213.1:0-2306 GCA_035254085.1 Piscinibacter sp. | reverse complement strand
GTGTCGAGGCCGGCAAGATGGAGCTCGAGCTCGAGCGCACGGACATCGGCGAACTGCTCGACAACAGCGTGCTGATGCTCAAGGGCCGCGCGTCCTCGCACCAGATCCGGCTCGATGTCGAGTCCGACGTGAGCGATCCGGTCGCCGTGGATCGCCGCAAGACACGGCAGATCGTCTACAACCTCCTGTCCAACGCCGTGAAGTTCACGCCCGACGGCGGCACGGTCGTGCTGCGCGCCCACCGCGTCGCGCAGGTCGAACTGGCGGGCATGCAACGTGTGGGCGACGCGCCGCTGGCCGACGGCAACGGCTACCTGGAGTTGAGCGTCGTGGACACCGGCATCGGCATCGCCCCCGAAGACATCGGCCGCCTGTTTCGCCCGTTCTCGCAGCTCGACAGCGGCCTCGCGCGCAAGTACGAAGGCACGGGCCTCGGCCTGGTGCTCGTCAAGCAACTCGTCGAACTGCACGGCGGCACCGTGGCCGTCGCCAGCCGCGTCGGCCAGGGCACGACCTTCAAGGTGTGGCTCCCCTACCGCGAGCCGGCCCCCGCCACGCCCGCACCCACCGAAGCCCTCCACACCTGACCCCTCGCAACGAGTTCGTCACTCAAGCTGGAGCCTCCCTCACGGAGGGAGGCTGGAGGGAGCAGTGAAATGGCGCCGGGGCCAGCCACCGGCTGGCCCTGACAAGGGCCAAGCCGGGGAGGCGGTTGCATCGACGCATGCTGCGGCAGACGTCCGTTCGCGTCAGACCCACTCGTCCAGTATGGGTCCGCTCGCCTGCGTGAGCGCGGGTCGCGCGGCCTCTGCGGCTTGGCAGCAAACGGGCTGGCAAGCGGTGTTCCCGCATTCGCCGCTTCACTCAGCGGTGGGCGAGCAGGCTGAGGTGGATGGCCGACGCGGCCACGGCCGCCTGGCCGTTCGCCACCGTGATCTGGTTGAGGCCCTTGACCACATCGCCCACCGCATAGAGACCGGGCACGTCGGTCTGCTGATCATGGCCGGTGAGCAAGGAGCCTTGGTCGTGGGCTGCGCCCAGGGCGGTGGCGAGCTCGGAATGCACCCGCAGGCCGAGCGCGCCGTACAGCGCATCGACCACGCTTTCGCGCTCGCCGTGGCGCACCTTGACAAGGCCTGCGTCGAGGCTGATGCCGGTGACGGGCTCGAGGCGCAGCGTCACCCCGGCCGTGGCCAGCGCCTGACGCTGCTCGTTGTCGAAGCGAACCGCGCGCGATGCGACGAAGACGGTGAGGCGGTCGGTGAAGTGACGCAGGTACAGCGCTTCGCCCGTGTCGCCGCCGCTGTCGACGATCACGCCCACCGCCCGGCCGATGGCCTCGTAGCCGTCGCACACCGGGCAGAAGCGCAACGTGCCTTCATGCAGCGCCTGCTGCAGGTGCGCCATCGCCGGCGCAACATCGCTCACCCCGGTGGCGAGCACGACCTTGGACGCGATCGCGTGGCCGCCGCCCCAGTCGGCGCGAAAGCCGGCGCCCGCCGTTCGCAGCGACTCGACCCGCGCGCGGGTGAACACGGTGCCGTACCGTTCGGCGTGCCGGCGCATGGCGGCCAACAGGTCGTGCCCCGCGATGCCGCCGGGAAAGCCGGGCTGGTTGTGCGAGCAGGGGATCTGCGCAGCCCGGCTGGTGCCGTCCTCGACGAGCAGGACGCGGCGGCGCAGGCGGCCCAGGCACATGGCCGCGGCCAAGCCCGCGGGCCCGCCGCCGATCACCAGCACCTCGGGGGACGCCTCCTCGGGCGTGGTCAATGCGTGGACTGGTTGGGCTGCGGGCGATCGGGTTCCGAGGGCCAGGAGACCTCGCGCAGCAGGTCGTCGGTGTGCTCCGACTGGCGGATCGCCAGGTCGCCCAGCGAGACGATGCCCACCACTTCGCGCCGTTCGTTGAGCACCGGCAGGCGGCGGATCTGCACGTCGGCCATCTGCTTCATGACGTCCTCGGTGGTCTGCTCCTCGGTGCACCAGCGCGTCTGCTCGGTCATTACTTCGGACACCTGGTGCGCGGTGGGCTCCAACCCCGCCGCGGTGGCGCGCACGGTGATGTCGCGGTCGGTGATCATGCCGACCAGTTCGCCGTCGCGGCACACCGGCAGCGCCCCCACGTTGAGCTCGTCCATCACCTGCGCCGCGCGCTGCAGCGAGTCGTCCGGCGCAATGACCTCGACCCCGCGGGTCATCACTTCACTGATTCTGGGCATGCTTCACTCCTTGTCGAATCCGAGCCCCCGATCGGGCCGATCGGTGCGAGGGGGCAGCAACCCACGTTCCCGTGCTGGGCTTTGCGC
>DATFAY010000212.1:0-18903 GCA_035254085.1 Piscinibacter sp. | reverse complement strand
AGGCGGTTGTAGATCGCGTAGATCGCGCCCTTGTTGCGATCGAACACCAGGCGCACGTCTTCGAGCGAGCGCGAGGCCTTGCCGCTGCCGCCCTTGTGCAGCGTGCCGCCCGCGCCGCTGCCGGTGCCGCCGGGCACGCCGCGCTGTCCGCCGCCGCCATAGCCGCCACCTCCGCCTCCGCCGGCCGCGCCCTCGACCAGCGTGGTCGAGCGGCCCGCGAGGCCGCCGCCGCCGGTGTTGCGGCTGTAGGCGGCGGTGTTGATGCCGCCGCTGCCGCCGGCCGCGTTGGAGGTGATCATCGAGCGCACCGGCAGGCCGGCTTCCGTGCCGGCGCCGACGCCCACGCCGACCCCGGTGCCCACGCCCGGGCCTTGCTTGATGTCCTGCCTGAGCTGCACGGCGACCGGCGCAGCATGCATCTCGGCCAGCTGGTCCTTCATCGCGAGCAGGCCCACGCCCGAGGCCTTGCGGCGCGCCTCGCCGATCTCGCCCGGCGGCTTGTTGGGCTGCGGATTGCGTGCCTCGGGCACCTCGGCGCCCTTGATCTCGCGCTTGGGCGGCGTGACCTTGGCAACCTCCTGCTTGCTCTGTTGCGGCGTCTCCTGAGCCTTCTCCGCCTTCGCCGTCTCCTTCACGATCGGCTTGGGCGGCGGCAGCGGCTCGCGCTCGAGCAGCAGCTTGGCCAGCCGCGGCGGCAGCTCCTGCGGCTTCGTGCGGTCGACTTGCGGCGCCGGCATGAACAGCATCAGCAGGCACAGCAGCACCGCGGCGGCGAGCACGCGGTTCAAGATGCGCCGGAAGCGCGCCTCGTCCTCCAGCGCCGTGGCCCACGGCAGGACCGGCGTGCGGAAGGACACAGCCATCACTGCGCTCATTGGAAGCCTCCGCGCTGTGCGCTGCGGTATGAGCCCTTCGGGCGGCCGAGCGTGCTCATGTCCCATCCTTTCGCCGCACCGCGAACGCGACGTCGCTGAAGTCGGCGCGCGCGCTGGTCACCATCACCTTGCGCAGCAGGCTGTAGGGCACGTCCTTGTCGGCCATGATGGTGAGCGCCTTGGGCTGCGCCTGGTTCTCGGCGCGCACCGCCTGGCGGTTGGCGGCGAGCAGGTCGAGCTCGGCCTTGAGCGGCGCGACCAGGTCACCGGGCGTGGCCGTCACCTCGGCCACCGTCGCGACCTTGCGGCCTTCGACCAGGATGTCCTCGGCGCTCACCACCACCACGATGGTTTCCTTGGGCGACTTGTCGGCGGTCGACACCGGCAGCTTCACCGCCTTGGGGCTCGCCAGCAGCTCGACGCCCGAGGCGCTGGACAGCAGGAAGAAGATGAGGATGGTGAACACGTCGATCAGCGAGACGAGGTTCATGTCGACCATCGTCTTGTTGCGGTTCTTGCGCTCCGCGCGCTTTTGCAGCGGGGTCAGTTTCATCGCACGCGCCCTACTTCCTCACGACCGGCGCGTCGCCGATCGAGATGTTGGGGAACAGCTCCGCACGCACGACCTTCGGCCCGTCGAAGGTGACGGTGCCGCGCACCGCGTCCATCACCTGCACCAGCGTGTCGTAGGGCGTGTTGGGCTCGGCCAGCACCGAGGCGTCGAGCTTGTCGGGGAACTTCTGCTTGAGCTGCACCATCAGCGCGGCCAGCGCGCGCGTGTCGTGCGCGTTGTTCACCGCCGGGATGTGCTGGATGAGCCCGCCGATACGGTCGGCCACGTCCAGCGCATCGGGGCGGATCACGACCTCGAGCTGCAGGTTGTCGACCTTCAACTGCTCCACCGCACTCGACGACTGCGCGGGCAGCGTGAGGTCGAGCACCGCCAGCCGCGTGAACACCGCGGTCGACAGCAGGAAGGGCACCAGCACCACGATCAGGTTGATGAACGCGGTGATCTCCAGATGCGCCGGCTCCTTGCGCAGGCGTCGCACTCGCATGGTCGTGGCCCTCGGCTCAGCGAGCGGTGCCGGTCTCGGCGCGCAGGCGCTGGACCAGGTTGAGGAAGCTGATCTTGGCGGCTTCCAGCCCGTCGACGATCTCGCTGGTCTTGGCCTGCAGGAAGGCGTGGATCAGCAGGAACGGGATGGCCACCATCAGCGCGAACGCGGTGTTGTTCATCGCGATCGAGATCGATGCCGACAGCAGCTCCGCCTTCTCGGCCGGGTTGACCTGCGCCACCGCGGTGAAGCCCTTGATCAGGCCGATGATGGTGCCCAACAGGCCCACCAGCGTGATCACGTTGGCGAAGGTCGCGATGTAGTGGGTGCGCTTTTCCAGCCGCGGCACGATCTCCATCATGCCTTCCTCCATCGCCGCGTCGAAGTCCTCGCGGCGGCCGGGCGCCTGCATGCGCGTGAGGCCGTAGTTGACGATCTTGCCGATGGCCGCGTCGGACTTCGAGGTCACGCTGTGCACTTCCTTGAACTGGCCGTTCTGCAGCATCGGGAGCACCTGCTGCCAGACCTTGCGGTTCTCGGTGCGCGCGCGGCTCAGGAAGATGAAGCGCTCGATCGCGATCGACACGCCGAGGGCCATGATCAAGAGGCTCGGGTAGATGAACAACCCGCAATCCTGGAAGAACTTCACGAGGGTACTGAACGCATTCATCTCACACTCTCCAACGAAATTTGATAAGGGTCCGGGCAAGCGGGGGCGGGTTGTCAGGGCCGCGCGGGTGGCGCGGTGGCAGCGGGGGTCGCGGTGCGCGGAGCGGTCAGCGCGTCGTACTGCACCTGGCGGCGGAACACGTCGCGATCGACCGGCGCGAGCGCTTCGTCGAGCACGCTCACCACCGGGCGGCCCGAGAGCTCCCCGGGCAGCGGCTTCTTCCAGGGCACGATGTAGAGCACCTTGGGCAGCTCGCGGTTGCCGATGATCTGGGTGCGGTCGATGTCGGCGCGGTCTTGCGCGACGCCGGTCGATGCGGCACTCAGCGCGGCCAGCGCGAGCAACATAGTTCGGATCACGGTCATGGCTGCTCCTTTCGTTCGAGCATCGCCTGTTGCTGTTGCTGTTGCTGCGGCGCTGCCGCCTTGCGATTCTTCAGGTCGGCGACCCATTTGGTCACCGTCGCGTCGCCGGTCGGCTGCAACGCGAGGTAGCGCACGTACAGCGCCATCGCCTGGGCGCCGTCGCCGAGATAGAGGTCGTGCAGGATGCCGAGGTTGAGCAGCGGCGCGGCATAGCCGGGGTCGAGCGCGATCGCCTTCTCGTAGGCATCGCGCGCCTTGGCGAACTGGCCCAGCTGGCGGTAGGTGATGCCGAGCTGGTTGAACGTCACCGCGCGCTGCGGGTTGGCCTGCACCGCCTTTTCCAGCTCGCCGGCCGACTCCTTGAGCTTGCCGGCCTGGCGATACAGGATGCCCAGGTTGGCGTGCGGCCCGGCGAGCGTCGGATCGGACTGCGTCAACGCCCGAAAGCCGCGCTCCGCCTCGTCGACGCGGCCGGCGGCCAGCGCGCGGCGCGCATCGTCGAAGCCGCGCTGTGCGGCGGGGCTGACCGGGGTGTCGGGCTCGGCCTTGACCGGCGCGGCGGGCGACGATGCGGCCGCCGCGGGCGCGACGACCTTCTGCGCTGCCTGCTGCAGATCGGCCAGCGGTTGCTTCACCGAGGCGCAGCCCACCATCCCGGCGCACAGCAGCAGCGCGAGCAGCGACCGTGATTCAGCGAATCGCATCGACCACTCCTTCGCTGCGTTCGTTCTTGCCGTAGCGCACCGGGCGCAGCTGGCTCAGGGCCTTGAAGCTCGCCTGCACCCATTCGTCGTAGATGCCCTGCGCGGCACGGTGCGCGTTCACCTCGTGCAGCGCAATCGCCTTCTCCTCGAAGGGGAAGGCCTGCTCCTCCAGCATCACGTTGTACTGCTCGAGCTCCAGCTTGCTGAGCTTCTTCGGGCGCTGCGAGGTGGTGAGCGCGCGGCCGAAGTCCTGGTACAGGTTGGCGGTGTGGAAGGTGGCCGCGGTGGTCACGTCGGCCACGCCGTAGTCGCTGGCCACCGCATAAGCCTTGAGGGCGTCTTCCATGCGCGCCTTCTTCAGCTTCAGCTGCTTGGCCAGCGGCTCGACCAGCGCGACCTTGCGATAGGCCTCGAAGCTGGGTTCGGCCATTGCCAGCGCTGCGGTCGCGCCCAGATAGCGCGTGCGCGCCGTGCGCGCCGCACCGCCGCGCTGGTCGGCCTGGAACACGTCCTTCATGAGCGCCAGCTCGCGCGCGGCGTTGCCGTCTTGCCTGGCGATGCGGGCCAGCCGCCAGCGTGCCTCGACCGCGCGCTCGAAGGGCTCGGGGTTCTGTTTCAGGTAGCGCTCGTAAGTGGAAGCCGCCGCCGCGCGCGAGCCCGCCTTCTCGTAGAGCTCGGCCGCCTGCCACTGCGCGTCGCGCGCGAGCTGCGGGTCCTTCTGGCCGGCCGACACGCGCTCCAGCTCGGCGGCGGCCTTGGCCCACTGCTGGTTCTCGAGGTAGGCCGCGGCGAGCTTGGTCGTGACCTCGCCCTGCAGAGGATGGTTCGGGTAGCGCTGGCGGAAATCCTCGAGCGTGCGCGTGGCGCCGTCCCAGTCCTTCAGGCCGATGAGCGACGCGGCGGCGTCGTACTGCGCCGTCGCGCGTACCGCCGACTGCGGGGCGACCATCGCCACGCGTTCGAAGTGCGCCACCGCGTCGCGAGCGTTGCCGGCCGCGCGCGCCTGCTCGCCCTGCTTGTAGACCGAAGCCGCCAGCCGCTCGACGAGGTCGTGGCGCGCCGGGTCGTTGGCCGGCACCAGCGCCACCACCTCGCCATAGGCCCGCTCGGCGTCCTTGAATGCGCCGCGCTCGAAGGCGGTGTGCGCGACCACGGTCCAGGCGACGCGGCGCTGCGCCGCCGCCGCGGGTGGATCGAGCTTGAGCACCTGCTGCGCGACGCCGGCCGCGCGCTCGCCATCGTGCAGCGCGTAGAGCTTCTCGGCCGCGTTGGTGAGCACCGGGCCCGTCCGCGCGTCCTTGGGGAAGGCGGCGGCAAAGCGCAGTGCGCTCTCGGCGCCAGCGCGCTGCAGCGCCGGCAGGTCGGCAGCGGGCGTGCGCTTTTCCTGGTTGGCGTAGGCGAGCAGCGCGGCGTAGCCTGCGTCGGCGCTCCTGGCGTGCGCGGGGTAGTGGTAGGCGGCCTTCTCGTACTCGATGGCCGCCTCGGGATAGCGCCCGTCCTCGTACAGCAGCTCGGCCAGCAGGAAGTTGTTCTGCGCGGTGGCCGGGTCGTCGGGAAAGGACGCGATGTAGGCGCGGTACCAGCGCACCGCTTCCTGGTAGTCGGCGCTGCGCTTGCTCTTTTGCGCGGCGGCGTGGTGGTAGCGCGCGAGCTCGGTGAGGTGCGTCTTCACCAGCGGTTGCGCCTTTTCCCAGCCCTGGGGGTTGGCGCGGCGGAAATCGCTCGCGATGCCGTAGTGCTCGACGTAGTCCTTCTTCGCGTTGAGCGCCTGGTTGGCGAAGCCGGCCTGTTGGTAGATCTCGATCACGCGCGCCTGCAGCTGCGGCGCCTGCGCATGCAGCGGGTGCAGCCGCGCGAACGCGCCGAAAGCGTCGGCCGCGTCCTTGGTGCGCTCCTGCTTGATGTAGAGCTCGCCCAGCTGCTGGTAGACGCGGAACTCGTAGGCGCGCCGCGCGTCGCTGGTGATGAACGCCGGGATCGAGTCCGCGCCTTGCAGGTTCTCGAGGCACAGGCTCGTCACGCGGAAGGTGTCCTCGACCAGTTCGCGGTCGGCGCGGCTCAGGTCCTTGAGGTTGTCGAGCTCGCTGTCGTCGCGGTCGGCCAGCTTCAGGTCGAGCACGCCGAAGAACGATTGCAGTGCATCCTCCAGGCGGCCCTGCTTGAACACCGACCAGCCGTGCATGTACAGCGCGCGCTCGTGGTAGGGGTTGTCGCGGCCGCTCGCGAGCACGGTGGCATAGGCCTGCTCCGACTTCACGTAGTCGCGTGCGGTGAACAACAGCTCGCCGCGGCGGAACTGCGCCTCGGCCATGCTGCCGGTGTTGGGGTACTCGCGCACCAGGCGGTCCAGTGTCGCGAGCGCGGCCTCGAGGTTGCCGCCCTGCTCGTGGGCGCGCGACAGCTGGTAGAGCACGCGGTCGTTGCCCGGGTCCTTGGGGTAGGTCTTCAGGAACTCCTGGTAGCGCGCGATCGCGGCACGATAGTCGGGGCCGTTCGCCGCCTGGCCGCTTTCGCTTTGGCGATCGGCGCTGTCCATCTCGAGGTCGCCCAGGCGACGCATGGCCTCGGAGCGTTCACGGGCGCGCGGCGCCGCGTCGAGGAATCGCTTGTAGGCGGCGATCGCGTCGGCCTCGCTGGCCTGGATGCCCTTGTCGGGCTCGACGGTGACCTGGCGGCTCGCCAGGCTCTTGAGCGTGGGCGCGTCGTCGGGGGTGCCGCGGGGCTTGCTCGCGCAGGCGCCGAGCGCCAGCGTGACGGCCATAGCGAGCGGCAGCAGTACGGGCCGTGGATCAGGGCTTGGCCGCATGGCTGCCCTCCTGCGCGATGCTGGCGCGGTCGACCAGCTGGGCGACCGCGAAGCGTGCCTGCGTGGTGTAGACCGCGAGTCGATCCTGCTGCTGCGTGAGGGCGGCGATGGCCAGCTCCTGCACGACGTCGCGCTGCTCGCGGCTCAAGGCGGCCACGCGCGGGATCAGCGCCTGGATGCGCCGGTCGAGGTCGGGAATGCGCGCGGCGAAGGCGTCGAAGCGCGCCGGCTCGTCGCGCTGCGCCTGCGCGAGCGCGGCATTGCGCCGGCGAGCCTCGGCCAGTGCCGCGTCGGTGCCCTGGAGCGCCTTCTGCGCCTCCCAGCGCCGCGCCGGATACTGCTGCGCGAGGTTCCAAGTGAGGGCGCCGCCCGCCAGTCGCAGCCGCTCGCGCATGGCGGCCGCGTCGTCGTCGGGCGGAAGCGAAGCGAGCGCCGCGCGCACCCGGGCCAGGCGCGCGAGGTGGTCGCGCTGCGTGGCATCGGCGAAGGCCTCGGCGTCCGTCTCCGATTCGGCGCGCGCCAGTTCGCCGGCCAGCGCGTCGCGCCGGCGCTGCAGCGCGTCGATGTCGACGCCTTGCGCCTGTGCGCGCACCTGCGGCAAGCGCGTGGCAAAGGCCTGGCGGCGGTTGGCCAGCATGTCGGAGAAGACACCCAGGTTGTCGGCCCAGCCCTGCAGGTTCTTCGCGAGGAACAGCAGGTCGCGGTAGTTCTTGAACGCCTCCTGGAACTCGTGCTGCGCCAGCACCTGCGCCAGGTGGCTGGCGTGCGGCATCTCGGGCAGATCGCGGATGTTCCAGAACCAGCCCATCTCGTCGCCCGGGTTTCGCTCGAGCAGGCCGTCGATCAGCTTGCCGCTGCGAATGGCCGCGATGGATTCGTCGAGCTTCGCCCGCTCGCGCTCGAACAGCGCGATGGCCTCGTTGTAGCGCTCCAGCGACTGGCCATAGGCACCCAGTTCGGCATAGGCGTAGGGCACGGCGATCTTCGCTTCGAGCACGGCCGCGTCGGTGCTGTCGCGCGAGGCCAGCTCGGTCCAGGGCACGAGCGCCTGGGTCGGCTGCTTCATGGCGTCGGCCGCCCAGCCGAAGCCCAGCAGGGCCTTGTTCGCCTGCATGCCCGAGAGGCGCACGCGCTCGAGGTAGGCGCGCGCGGCCTCGGCATGGTTGTCCTGCAGCGCGGTGAAGCCGAGCGCGACGTTGGCCTTGTCGCGCAGGGCGCGCAGCTCCTCGGTCTCCATCGGCGACTTGCCGACGGCGTCGAGCAGCGCGGTGCCGCGCGCGGCGTCACCGCTCTTGATCAGCGCGACGCCGAGGTTGAAGCGCGCGTACATGCTCGCGCCCGGCGCCTGCGCCATGCCATTGAGCACATCGGCCGCGGCCGCGTAGTCGCCGCGCGCCATCAGCAGATTGGCCTTCAAGAGCACGCGCTCTTCCTCGAGCGCCGGCGGCAGGTGGTTCTCGATGCGGCCGATCGCGTCCTGGGCCTCGGCGAGGAAGCCGCGCTGATAGCGGATCTTGGCGAGGTAGAACCAGGCGCGGTCGCGCACCGGCGGCTCGGCGCCCTTGTCGATCAGCCGCGTGAAGATCTCGCCCGCCTCGCGGTGCAGGCCATACGACAGCAGCATGCCGCCGCGCAGCACCTCGGCCTCGTCGGCATGCTGCGACACGCGGCCGAAATGCTGCGACACCATCAGGCTGGTGATCGAGGTGAAGTAGTGGTCCTGGTAGAAATGGAAGAGCGTGTCGCCGTAGTGCGGATCCTTGATGGGGTGGCCCACCGTGTCGGCCGCATTGGCGCGGCCGGCGAATGCCGCGCAGGCGAGCGCTGCCGCCAGCGCACAGCCGCGGAGATGGCGAAGAGGACTGCTGGGCCGCATGGACGTCTACTGCCACACCTTGACGTCGAACTCGGGCTGCAGCTTGCCGGTCGAGTCCTTGATGCGCAGCTCGATGTACTTGGGATCGGTGCCCTTGTCGAACTTGATGGTCGCGCCCCGGCGGTAGTCGCGCTCGTGCGGGCCGCCGCCGACGAAGAACGCCACCAGCTCGTGGGTGCCCGCGCGCAGGTTGCCCAGGTACAGGCGCTGCACCCCGCCGCGGTGCAAGGCCTGCACTTCGAGCGGCGTGTAGAGGTAGTTGGACACCACCTTGTCGTCGAGCTTGACCTGCACCGAGTCGAGCGAGAAGAGCTTGCCCACGTCCATCGAGACGAAGACCGCGACCTGGGTGCCGGCGGGAAAGAGCAGTTCCTCTTCCAGCACCATGAGGTCGCGGTTCAGGCGGATCACGTCGCCCTTGGCGTCCTGGATGCGGCTGTCCAGGCCGGTGGAGGGCGCGCTGGCCGAAGCGGCGGGTGCGGGCGCCGAAACGTCTTCGGCCCGGGCGGGCAGTGCGACCGCGGCGGTCAGGCAGATGGCGCCGAGCAGCTTGCGGCAGGACTTGAACATGGCTCGTCTCTCTTCAAAAGCTGGCCGACACGTAGACCTGCAGCACGTTCGCGGTGAACGAGTACGGGCTGCCGGTCCGGATGTCGGTGAAATCGCTGAAACGGAAATCCATCAGCTCGTAGGCCATGTGGGCCTTGACCTCGTAGCGGCCCGGCACCTTGGCGAAGGTGCGCGACACCTTGGCCCCCAGGCTCACGCTGTGGAAGGTCGACAGCTGGCGGTTGCGCGAGACGTACAGCGTCTCGGTGGCGGCGTTGTCGCTGTAGAAGAGCGCGTGCCTCTGCGAGTACAGCCGCACGTAGGCGTCGGCCAGCCATTGCTCGCCGAAGTAGCGCGTGTAGCCGAGCTCCGCGGTGTGCGCCTTGATCGCCCAGTTGTCCCAGAAGTAGCGGTACTCGCCGCGCACCGCGGCACGTGTGGCACCCTCGCCGATGTCGCCGATCGCGCGCAGCTTGACGGCGCGGCTGGAGCGGGTGCGCGGGTCGCGCTCGGGCACGGCGGCGCCGAACACCCGCGCCACGCGGTAGGGGCTGCCAAGGAAGCCGTCGTCGGAGATGGCCTCGACATTGGCGCTCATGAGCCAGCGCGGCGTGAGGATCTGCGTCACGCCCAGCCGGTATTGCCAGCGCTTGACGGTGTCGAAGTAGCCCACGCCCTTCTTGCCCACCTTGTCGGCGCCGCGCGTGAAGCCCAGCGCCACGGTGGTCATGCCGCCGAACACTTCCTGCGAGATGTCCAGGCTCGCGCTGCCCGCCTTGTAGTCGGGCTCCTTGCTCTGCGAGGTGGACAGCGTGACGAGCGCGTCGCGGTAGGCGTAGTCGACGCCGAGGTCGACCTGGTCGCGCCGCTCGCGATAGGGGCTGGCGGTGGTCACCACGTCGATCGAGGCGTTGCTCACCATGTCGACGTAGTAGGAGCCCGTGAGCGACACCTTGTCGGCCACGTTCTTGCGCACCAGCACGGCCGGCCCGCTGGCCGTGATGCCCCCGCCCTGGTAGACGTGGATCATCGCCTCGGCGGTGTCCTCGGGCAGCGTGACGGCATGCGCCGCACCGCCGGCGAGCACGCCGCCGACGACGGTCGCGACCCGCGATGCCGATGCGGCGCGGCGCCGCCGCAGAGCCGACAACAGTCGCACCACGCGGCGCCACCAAGCGGACGCGGCGGATCCGGCTCTGCCGGTCCGCTCGCGTCGCCCCCTTGAGGGGGAGCGCCGCAAGGCGCTCCGGGGGTGGTCAGTTGCAGCCACAGCCGCCTCCTTGGACTCCGGTGGCGCCACGCGCTCCCTCGCGCACCGTGTAGACGTGTTCGCGATGCTTCTCGGGCAGGGACTCGCGCGAGAACTTCATGATTGGGTCGGCCAGCCGCTCGCGTTCGTAGGGCTTGACCCAGGGCTCGGGCGCGGCGCAGCCCGCGAGCAGCGCAGCCGCGCCGATCGCAGTCAGCAAAGAGCGGTGCGGCGTGTTCATTCCTTGAGCAAGTCCCGGATCTGCTTTTCGTAGTCGTTCTCGACGCCGTCGACGTAGCCGCGGTGCACGTAGCGCACCCGGCCGTCGCGATCGATGAGCACGGTGGATGGCATGGTGGCGAGTTGGTACAGCTTGCTCACCTTCTTGTCGGTGTCGAGCAGGACCGGAAACTTGAGGCCCAGCTTGGCCGCGACGCCGGCGGCGTTGCGCGGGTCCTCGTCGACGTTGATGCCCAGCAGCACGAAGCCCGAGGCGCGGTACTTCTCGTACAGGCGGTTCATGTGCGGCATCTCCTGCCGGCACGGGCCGCACCAGGTGGCCCAGAAGTTCACCAACACGACGCGGCCGCGCTGCTCCTGCAGGCGCAGGTTGGGGCCGTCCATCGAGCGCAGGGTGAAGTCGGGCGCCGCGCTGGCGGGCGCGACGGCGCTGCTGTCGAGCGTGGCGCAGCAGGCGAGCGCGAGTCCGGCGAGGACACGGGCCGTGCGATGCCGCAGGGGATGCAGGATCATGGTCGCTCCAGTCGTTGCGTTCGGCCGCGGGCTCAGAAGAAGAAGGTGAGGCCGCCCGTCATCTCGATGTTCTGCGTGCTCTGGCGCTTGCCGAGCAGGTCCAGCGAGAAGACGTGGTCGCGCATGTCGACCTGCAGCGCCGCGTGATCGGTGAGCAGCACGCGCACGCCCAGGCCGAAGTTGATGGTCGAGCGGCGCTGGTCGACGAAGCGGGTGCTGCCCACGCCGGCGATCAGGTACAGCGCCGAGGCCTTGGCGCGCTTGCTGCCGAAGAACACTTCGCCGGGCAGCACGTTGAAGCCGGCCGAAAGGTTGTAGTAGCTCAGCTTCTCCTTGCCGCTGGGAAACACGCCCGCAGGCAGGATCTGGCGGAACGACTCGTCGCTCACCTTGGTCTGCGCCAGCACGCCTTCGACGAAGAAGTCCTCGGTGATGTGATAGCCCACGCGCAGGCCGCCGACCGCGCTGGAGCCGAAGTTCTGCGTCGCGTAGGTGCCGGCGAACACGCCGGCCTCGAAGTCGTTGGACGGCATGCGCGGCAGCTGCACGTCGCGCCGGTCCACCTGCGGCACGATCACCTGCTCGTTGCCGGGCTGCTCGGTGGCGCGGGGCTGCTGCTGGGCGCGCGCCCACATCGGCACGGTGGCCAGCAAGAGGGCGAGCGAGCCCATCAGCAGCGGAATGGCGAGGTCTTTTTTGCGCATGAACGTCCGGCGAATCGGTCAGAAGAAGAAGGACACACCGGCCGTGAAGGCGCGGTATTCGGCCGAGCGGGTGTCGGCCACGAAAGCGGTGTAGAGCGTGTAGTCGGCGCGCAGGATGAAGCGGTCGGTCAGGTGGTAGCGCGCGCCGATGCTGGCGTTGGCGAGGTTCGCGTTGGTCGGGATCGCGCCCACCAGGCTCGCATTGGGAATGTTGCGAAAGCGGCCGACGCCGATGCCGAAGAAGGGCGACAGCCGCAGGTCCGACCACGGCTCGGACAGCAGGTTGACGTGCCACAGCGTGCTGCCCGAGAAGAGGCCCTGCACCTGGCCGATGCTGGCCTCCGCGCTGAGCGTCTCCGACAGCTTGTAGGAGGTCCACAGCTTGATCATCGGCTCCGACTTGAAGCGGCCCCAGGCCACCCCGAGCTGCACCTTGCGGCTCAGATAGTCGTCGAGCATCACCTCGCGAAAGGTCTTGCGCCCGCCCGCCTCGGTGAGGGTCGTCTCGAGCTGGCGGCGATGCACCCAGCCGACCTGGCCGCCTTCGGTGCGCACGCGGTACCAGTCGGTGTGGCGCAGCTCGAGCTCGATCCACTGGTGGCGTTCGGCGACGTAGAACACCGGGTAGCCGCGGCCGGGGCCGGTGTGCAGCTCGATGTACGGGTCGGTGATCTGCAGCCGCTCGACGCGCAGCTCGGCGTGCGCCGGCGCGCTCGCCCACAGCAGCGCGAGCAGCAGGGCGAGGCCGGCCAGGCGCACGATGAAGGCGAGTCGCTGCGTCATTGCCGTCATTGCGTATTGCACGCGCCGGTGGCCGGGTCGGCCGGCGTGAACATCGTGGCCGCCGCGGCGCTGAATTCGTCCTGGCCGACGGGCACCGGGTGCGTGATCCAGTAGCGGATCAGCCTGGCGTTCGGGTCCTGGTCGTTGGCGAAGATCTGCCCGCCGCCATGCAGCACGTTGAGCAGCAGCGGCTTGGCCAGCAGCCGGCTTTCGGTGGCCGAACCGAGCACCACTTCGCCCTGCGCCGAATAGAAGTTCTTGTACATGTCGCTGGCGCGGATCGCGTCGGGCGTGTTGGCCGGGTCGCTCAAGTCCACCGCCGGGGCGGTGGGCACGACGCGGAACGCGCCGCCCGTGCCGGTGGCATTGGCATGGCAGCCTGAGCCCGCGCAGGTGTTGGTCGAGATGACGCCGTTCTGGTCGATCGGCAGCTGTGCCAGGAAGATCGGATTGATGCACTTCTGGAAGTACACGAACGACAGCTTCTGGCCCGTCGCGCCGGCCGGGTTGGCGACCGTCGGCGGGTTGCCCAGCGGATTGGAGCCGCCCCCGCCGCAGGCTGACGCCACCAGCGCGAGCGCGACCACGGCGGCACATGCGCCGACGCGACCAAGCGGCCCCCGCGGAGCCGGCTTCGCCGGTCCGCTGGCGGCGCCCCCTTGAGGGGGAGCACCGAAGGTGCTTCGGGGGTGGGCCATCAGCATCCGCCGGAGGCGATCCAGTTGAAGATCGTCGTGTAGTTGGTGCTGCCCACGGGCAGCGGGGCGGCGGTCTGCCCGACGGCGCCAGCCGGATGCGGCACCGTCGACGGCGCCGACAGGAGGTAGTTGGACGCCGGGTTGCAGGTGTTGGAGATCATCGTCAGCGTGACGTTGAAGTCGCCGTCCGGATCGCCGGTGAGCACGAAGCGGTTCTGGCGGAACGAGGTGCCCGCCGGCGTGGCCTGGCTGCCGATCGCCTGGTGGCAGCCGGCCGCGCAGGTCGACTGCAGGATCGGATAGACCTTCGCCTCGAAGGTCGCCTGGCTGAGCGTGTTGACGGTGCGCAGGCCGCTGGCCGGATCGAACGGGTCGTTGTAGTACTTGCCGCCCAGATCGATCCACTCGGCGACCAGGCGCTTCTCGGCCGCATTGAGCATCGCGCCGTGGTCGGGCGCGCCGGCCGGCGGATTGGGATGCGCGGCCAGCGCATCGGCGCCGGCCATCAAGGTCTCGCCGAACAGGATCTCGGCCAGCCGGCTCTTGCGCGCCATGCCCAGCGCGTCGCCCTCGCTGGCCTCGGCATTGACCAGCGCCGGCAGGCGCTCGATCACCGGCACGCCTTCTTCGATGCGGAACTGCGGCAGGCCGGTGGCCGGATCGATCACCGGGTCGCCGATCATCAATCGCTCGTACGAGGCGAGGCGGCCGGTGCCGGCGTTGGTGGCGCGCAGGTCGAGCTTGGCCGGATCGGCGTGGCAGGTGATGCAGGTGTTGGCGCCGCGGTCGCGCGTCCACAGCGGCTGGATGTGCTCGGGATAGTTGATGACGCCGTTGACCGGCACGGCGGTCGCGAGGTCGTCGGCCGGGTTGGCGTTGCCGCTGTAGCGGACCGCGATCGTCGCTCGCGCGGTGACGCCCGCCTGCGTGGTGTCGGCCCACACGTCGGTGTAGAGCATGTCGCGAGACAGCTGCAGCACCGAGGCGTCCAGGCGCGAGCGCGTGCCGGCCATCGTCTCGCCCGACTGGTGCTGGCTGGCCAGCGCCGTCTTCAGGGCGGCCGGCATCGTGTTGACGATGGTGCCGGAATTCAAGGCGCCGCCGCGGCGCGGGCTGTGGCAGCCGTCGCAGGTGCGGCGCTCGCCGGGGCGCACCTGGATCCAGTTGGTGTGCGTCTGGAAGGCACGGCCCTTGGCATCGACCACGGCCAGCGCGATCGGCGTGTCGGCCGGCACCTCCAGCTTGAACGAGCCGTCGGGCTCGATCGGCGCATAGCCCAGGATCTGCTGCGGCTCGAAGTCGGTCTGCCCGATCACGCGGCGCAGCCCCATCGAGCCCGACGGCGGCGCCACCGCGCGCACCGCGCGGATGAAGCGCGCCGGCGCGCAGCGGTAGGCCACATCGGCCGGGTCCTTGATGCGCACCAGGTCGGCCACCTGCGCGCGGGTGTCGAGCGGGTCGGAGGGCGTCGTCTTCGCGATGGCCATGGCGCAACCGGCCGGCAGGTCTGCGGCGCCAAGCACCGGGTCGCCCATGCGTCCCAGGCCATCGGTGTCGTACACGCTGCGCACTTCGAGCAGGCCCTTGTCGGCCGCGGCGAGCACCGGGTCGACATTGGTCGGGTCGACCGCGTTCGGCTCGGTGCGCGGCTGCAGCGGGATGGGGTCGGTGTACATGAAGCCCGGCGGCGGCGACGCGACGTTGAGCATGGTCTGCGTCGCTGGGTCGAACATGTAGATCGCGTACGAGGGCGCCACGTCGGCCTGCAGCGTGTCGGCGGCGACATCGGCCTGCAGGCGGTTCATGTCGGCGAGGCGTGCCAGGTCGGCGTCCGAGAGCGTGGCGCAGGAGACGACCGCGTTCTTCACCGTGTCGCGCACCTGGCACGGCGTGAAGCCCAGCAGCACGCGATCGGTGCCGTCCCACAGCGGGTAGGGCGTGGTGATGCGGCCGAAGCGCGACAGCCCGCCGCCGATGTTGAGCTGCTTGGCCGGGTCGGTGATGGGCTGGGCCTGGCCGCCGGTGGCAGGGACGCCCGGGCTGGCCGGCGTGTTCTGCTCGGAATAGTTGGCTGCGTCGATGAAGACCAGGCCGCCGCCTTCGTGGGTGCGCGACAGCGGCATCAGGTCGGAGGCGAGGAAGCCCGCGTACTTGCCGCTCGGGTCCATGTCGCGCGGGTGCAGGAAGCTGTTGCCTTCGCTGTGCGCGCCGTACAGGACGAACAGGTCGGTGCCGTCGGGCTTGGCGCGGAACACCTTGAAGTGGTTGCGCATGCCGACGTGGTCCCAGCGGGAGAACATGATGTCGCCGTTGGGCCGCACCACCGGGTTGCGGTCGTGGCTCTGGTTGAACGAGATCTGCGTGATGTTGCCGCCCTGCGCATCCATCGTGTGCAGGTTGAACACGCGCTCGCGCTCGTATTCGTCGAGGGCGAAGTAGTCGTGGCCCAGGGCCTGGTTGATGTGCGACTTGGTCTGGCGGTTGGACGTGAAGACGAAGCCCTTGCCGGCCGGCAGGTAGGCGGGGTCGACGTCGTCGTCGGTGCTCGAACTGGTCAGCCGGCGAAAGCTGCCGCCCGTGAGCCCGCCGCTCATGTCGTATTCCCAGATGTTCCAGCGCCCGGTGCACGCGGGCTGGCCCTCGATCGTCGAGGTGTTCGAGGTCGGGCACTTCATCGAGAAGATGATCTTCTTGCCGTCGTACGAGACCTCGGGGTCGGAGGCGTCGCCGTGCCCCTGGGTGAACTGCGCGGTGATGTTGTGCTCGGGCGCGCTGGGCGAGGACTTCTCGCGGATGAACAGGTCCCCGCCTGGCGCCGAGGGCGCGCCGTTGGTCGGGTTCATGCCCATCGTGTTCACGCGCATCACGTAGGCGATGGGCACGTCGCCCTGCACCGTGACGGTCGCGCTGTCGCTGGCGCTGCCGCTGCCGCAGCCGGCGAGCGCGGCGACCAGCATCGCGAGCGTCGCGCCCGCGAGCCATTCGATCTTTTCGATTCGTCGGTTCATGGTCCCCTCCTGAGGGCTTGGTTCGAGCGAAGTGCTTCTTGCTTCTTGGGTTCTTATTGGCGGGCCGGCGAGCCGGCGGCGCGCAGTCCCGTCGAGTAGTGCAGCGCGCCGGCGGCGTCGACGACGATCGCGTCCACGCCGCTCACGCGCTCCACCAGGCGCAGCCCGGCCTCGACGCCGAGCACGAACACGCTCTTGGACAAGCCCTCGGTGGTCAGGCCGTCGGGGGCCAGGATGGTCACGCTGTGCACGCCGGCGGGCGACTTGCCGGTCTTCGGATCGATGAGGTGATGGCAGCGCACCCCGTCTTGCTCGAAGTAGCGTTCGTAGTCGCCCGAGGTGGAGATCGCCACGTTCTCCAGCGGCAGCACGGCGATCACGTCGGCGGCGCGGCGCGGATGGCGGATCGCGATCGACCACGGGCGACCGCGCCGGTCGCCCAGCACGTGGCTGTCGCCGCCGGCGGCCACCACGGCATGCGCGATGCCGCGCCGGCGCAGGATCGCCACCCCGCGATCGACCGCGTGGCCCTTGGCGAAGCCGCCCAGGTCGATGCGCACGCCCTCGCGCGCGAAGCGCAGCGTGCGCGCACGGGCGTCGAGCAGCAGATGCTGGTAGCCGACCGCCGGGCGCGCGCGAGCGATCTCGTCGTCGCTCGGGCGGATGCGCTCGCGGTAGTCGTAGAGATGGCCGACGCCGGCATAGGTGATGTCGAAGGCGCCGCCCGACAGGCGCGAGAACTCGATCGAGCGCGCGACCAGGCGGAACATCTCGTCGCTCAGGGGCACGGCGTGCGCCGCGGCGTCGCGGTTGATGCGCGAGAGCTCGGAGTCGGGCTTGAACGGGCTCATCGCGCGGTCGATGCGGTGCATCTCGTCCATCACCGCGTCGATCGCCGCCTCGCCGGTGGCCGCGTCGTCGCTCCAGAGCTCGACGCGGATGGCGGTGCCCATGATCGCCTCTTCACGCGAGCGCCAGCCGGCCGATGAGGTGGCGCGCGGCACGGCATGCGGGACCGCGGCAAAGCGCGGTGCGGCGATCGGCAGGTCGAACGCCATGGCTACACCAACCCCTCGAGAACTGGCTCCACCGTCACCCCATTTGTTGATTTATTGACGGGCGCTAAGTCCCGTTACAGGGGCAGGTCAACGCAGTTCACGTGCCCGCGGCGTTTGCGGGGGAAGTTCCGCCGGGACTGGAAAAAAATGCCAATACTTGGCACGTGGCCTTGATATCGCACAAGGAATTCGACGGTTTTGGGCGTTGCGTGAGAGCAGATGCGTCAAGTGTGAGCAGGCGCAACCAGGGGCGTGCCCCCGGCGCACGGCGCGGGTCTTGCTGCGGCAGCCTCTTTCTTGAAGAGCGCCATGACGAACTTCGCGATCTCCTTTCCGCGCCGCCCTTCGCGGGCCATGCTGGCCGCGCTGCTGGCCGCGGGTGCGCTGGCGGCTGGCGTCGCCACCCTCTATATGAAGCGCTCGCCGGCGTCCGCCCAGGGCGCCGGCGCCGCCGCGCTGCCGGCATCGAGCGCGCAGACCGCCGCGCGTGTCGACCAGCTGGTGCATCGGCTGGCGTCGCACCCGGACGATGCCGCCGGCTGGCAGGAACTCGCCCAGGCCGACGTCGCCTTGCACCGCTACGACGACGCGGTGCGCGCCTACCAGGCGCTGGCCGCGCTGCATCCCGGCGACGCGACCGTGCTGGCCGACCAGGCCTACGCGCTCGCGATGGCGCGGCGGCGCAACCTGCAGGGCGAACCGCTGGCGCTGCTCGGGCGTGCGCTGGCGCTGGATGCGCACAACCCGAAGGCGCTCGCCCTGTCCGGCACGGCTGCCTTCGACCGGCAGGACTACGCCGGCGCGCTGCGCTACTGGGAGACGCTGGCGCGCACCCAGCCCCCGGGCAGCGTGTACGCGCGCCAGGTGCAGCCGAGCATCGCCGAGGCGCGTCGGCTCGGCGGCATCGCAGCGATGACGATCGCCGCGAGCGCCCCGCCGCGCTGAGCCTGCCGGACAATGGCCGCCCATGAGGCGACCCCTTCCTGGCAGCCGATCGGCGTGCCGCGTGCTCGCGGGGCTGCTCGTGTGCGGCGCGGTGCTGGAGGCGGTCGCGCAGCCTGCCACCTTCACCATCGGCGAGCCGGGCTGCCTGGTGCTCAACCCCAATCCGCGCCGGCACGAGCGCATCCAGTGGAGCGGCGGCTGCAAGAGCGGCTATGCCGACGGGACGGGCGTGCTCCTCTGGTACCGCGACGAGGCGCTCGCGCAACGCTACGAAGGAGCGATGGCCGGCGGCCAGCCCGAGGGCATCGGCACGATGAGCTACAGCGGCGGCGCCGCGCGCTACGAGGGGGGCTTCCACCTCGGCAAGCGCCACGGGGCGGGCGTGCTCACCTACTCCAACGGCATGCGCCTGGCCGCCAGCTTCGACAACGGCGAGCCGGTCGGCACGGTCCAGGTCAGCGGCCCGCAGTACACCTATGAAGGCGGCTGGCTCGAGGGCAAGCCGCACGGCGAAGGCCGTGCGATCTACGCCGACGGACGCTACGAAGGCCAGTTCAGCCACGGCCTGCGCGAAGGCCGCGGCAGCGCGAGCTTCGCCAACGGCAACCGCTATCAGGGCGAGTGGAAGGCCAACCAGCCCGACGGCCAAGGCCGCATGGACTTCAGCGACGGCTCGCACTACGAAGGCGGCTGGCGCGCCGGGCGCTTCCACGGCGAGGGCGTGCTGACCAACTCGGACGGCGAGGCGACGGCGGGCCGCTGGGACCACGGCAAGCCGGTGCGCGAGCCGGCTTCCTGAGCC
>DATFAY010000211.1:0-9906 GCA_035254085.1 Piscinibacter sp. | reverse complement strand
CGGCAACATCGCCGCGGCGGCGAGCCTGATGTCGCGCGATCGCGGCGAGCCGGCGCTGGCCGGCCAGATCCTTCTGTCGCCGATGCTCGACGTGTGCGTGGCCACCGCCTCGCTGCGCAAGGCCCATGCGGGGCCGGTGGGCTGCCGCTGGGCCGACGGCTGGCGCAGCTACCTGCCGCGCGCCAGCGATGCGCTGCACCCCTACGCCACGCCCGGCTCGGCGGTGCGCCTGGCCGGCCTGCCGCCCACGCTGCTGATCACCGCGCACGACGACCCGTTCCGCGACGAGACCGCCGCCTACGCGCAGCGCCTGCGCGGCGATGGCGTCGCGGTGGACGAACTGCGCCTGCCCATGCCGACCGGCTTTCCGGCGCCCTACATGGAGGCGCCGCCTTGCGAAACGCCCTGGGCCGAGACGGTGCGCCAGACCCTGCGGCGCTTCCTCGCCGCCGACCCGACGGATTCATCCATTCACACACGGAGGACCTTCCCATGAACAACAACACTTCGCGCGGCCGTTGGAGCCGAACCTTGACGGTGAGCGCGGCGCTGGCCGCGATCGCGGGCGTGCCGGCGGTGATCCTCGGCCTGCACGGCGGCAGCGCGCAGGCCACCGCCCCGGCGGCGGCGCCGCAGGCCATCCCGGTGTCGGTGGCGACGGTCGAGCAGAGCCCGGTTGCGGCGTGGCAGGAGTTCTCCGGCCGGCTCGAGGCGGTCGAGCACGTGGAACTGCGCTCGCGGGCGGCCGGCACGGTGCAGGCAGTGCACTTTCGCGAAGGGGCGCTGGTCAAGGCCGGCGACCTGCTGATCACGATCGACCCCGCACCCTATGCCGCGGAGGTCGAGCGCGCGCAGGCGCAGGTGGTGGCGGCACAGGCGCGCGTCGCCCAGCTGCAGGGCGACCATGCGCGCGCGGTGCGCCTGTGGGACGAGCAGGCGATCGCGCGGCGCGAGCTCGACGAGCGCACCAACGGCCTGCGCGAGGCCGAGGCCAACCTGCGCGCCGCGCAGGCCGCGCTGCAGTCGGCTCAACTGAACCTGGGCTACACGCAGGTGCGTGCGCCGATCTCCGGTCGCGTGGGCAAGCTCGAAGTGACGGTGGGCAACCTCATCGCCGCCGGCCCGGGCGCGCCGGTGCTGACCACGCTGGTCTCGGTGAGCCCGATCTACGCCAGCTTCGACGCCGACGAGCAGGTGGTGACGCGCGCGCTCAAGGAACTGCCGGGCGGAGCCAGCGCACGCGCGCACCTGGAGCGCATTCCGGTGCTGCTGGGCACCGCCGACGACAAGGACACGCCGGTGCAGGGCCAGCTCCAGCTCATCGACAACCAGGTCGACGCCAAGAGCGGCACGGTGCGCGTGCGCGCCAAGTTCGACAACAAGGACGGCGCCTTGATGCCGGGGCAGTTCGCGCGGCTGCGCATGGGCCAGGCGAGCGCCACGCCGGCGCTGCTGGTCAACGAGCGCGCGATCGGCACCGACCAGAACAAGCGCTTCGTGATCGTGGTCGACAAGGACAACAAGGCGGTGTGGCGCGAAGTGACGCTGGGTGCGTCGGTCAACGGCCTGCGCATCGTGAGCTCGGGCCTGGCCGCGGGCGAGCGCGTCGTGGTCAACGGCGTGCAGCGGGTGCGACCCGGCGCGCTGCTCGCGCCGCAGATCGTCGCCATGGATGCCAAGCCCGAGCTGCGCGCGCAGCGCGAGGGCGCCCCCCGTTCGTGATCGGAGCCAGGACGTGAATCTTTCCAAGTTCTTCATCGACCGGCCGATCTTCGCCGGCGTGCTTTCGCTGCTCATGCTGATCGCCGGCGCGATCTCCCTGGGCGGCCTGCCGGTCTCCGAGTATCCCGAGGTGGTGCCGCCCTCGGTGGTGGTGCGCGCCCAGTACCCCGGCGCCAACCCGAAGGTGATCGCCGAGACGGTGGCCACGCCGCTCGAGGAGGCGGTCAACGGCGTCGAAGGCATGCTCTACATGGGCAGCCAGGCGACCACCGACGGGCTGATGACGCTCACGGTGACCTTCAAGCTCGGCACCGACCCCGACAAGGCGCAGCAGCTGGTGCAAAACCGCATCTCGCAGGCCGAGCCGCGCCTGCCCGAGGAAGTGCGGCGCCTGGGCGTGACGACGGTCAAGAGCTCGCCCGACCTCACCATGGTCGTGCACTTGCTGTCGCCCAACGAGCGCTACGACATGACCTACCTGCGCAACTACGCGGTGCTCAACGTCAAGGACCGGCTGGCGCGGGTGCAGGGCGTGGGGCAGGTGCTGCTGTTCGGCAGCGGCGACTACTCCATGCGGGTGTGGCTCGATCCGCAGAAGGTGGCTCAGCGCGGCCTGTCGGCAGGCGACGTGGTGCGCGCGATCCGCGAGCAGAACGTGCAGGCCGCGGCCGGCGTGGTGGGCGCATCGCCCGGGTTGCCCGGCGTGGACCTGCAACTGTCGATCAACGCGCAGGGGCGGCTGCACAACGAGGAGGAGTTCGGCGACATCATCGTCAAGAGCGATGCCGACGGTGCGGTCACGCGCCTGCGCGACATCGCCCGGCTGGAGCTGGGGGCCTCGGAGTACGCGCTGCGCTCGCTGCTGGACAACAAGCCGGCGGTGGCGATCCCGATCTTCCAGGCGCCGGGCTCCAACGCGATCGAGATCTCCAACCAAGTGCGCGCCACCATGGCGGAGCTCAAGAAGAGCATGCCCGAGGGCGTGGACTACCGCATCGTCTACGACCCGACGCAGTTCGTGCGTGCCTCCATCGAGTCGGTGGTGCACACCCTGCTCGAGGCGATCGCGCTGGTGGTGCTGGTGGTGATCCTGTTCCTGCAGACCTGGCGCGCATCGATCATCCCGCTGCTGGCCGTGCCGGTGTCGGTGATCGGCACCTTCGCGGTGATGCACCTGTTCGGCTTCTCGATCAACGCGCTCAGCCTGTTCGGCCTCGTGCTCGCGATCGGCATCGTCGTCGACGACGCGATCGTGGTGGTCGAGAACGTGGAGCGCAACATCGCCTCGGGGCTGAGTCCGCGCGACGCCACCTACCGCGCGATGCGAGAGGTGTCGGGGCCGATCGTCGCGATCGCGCTGGTGCTGATCGCGGTGTTCGTGCCGCTGGCCTTCATCAGCGGGCTCACCGGCCAGTTCTACCGGCAGTTCGCGTTGACCATCGCCATCTCGACCGTGATCTCGGCGATCAACTCGCTCACCTTGTCGCCCGCGCTGTCGGCGCTGCTGCTGAAGGCGCACGGGGCGCCCAAGGATGCGCTCACGCGCGGCATGGACCGCTGGGCAGGCTGGCTCTTCCACGGCTTCAACCGTGTCTTCAAGCGCGGCGCCAACGCCTACACGGGCGGCGTGCAGCGCGTGGTGACGCGCAAGGCGGCGATGCTGGCGATGTACCTCGTGCTGGCGGCGTTGACCGGCTTGCTGTTCAAGACCGTGCCCGGCGGCTTCGTGCCGGCGCAGGACAAGCAGTACCTCATCGGCTTCGCGCAGCTCCCGGACGGCGCGACGCTGGACCGGACCGAAGAAGTGATCCGCCGCATGGGCGAGATCGCCATGAAGCAGCCCGGCATCGAAAGCGCCATCGCCTTTCCGGGCCTGTCGATCAACGGCTTCACCAACAGCTCCAACTCCGGCATCGTGTTCGTCACGCTCAAGCCCTTCGACGAGCGGCGCTCGCCGGAGCTGAACGGCGCGGCCATCGCCGGTGCGCTCAACCAGAAGTTCGGCGCGATCCAGGACGCCTTCATCGCGATGTTCCCGCCGCCGCCGGTGCAGGGCCTGGGCACCACGGGCGGCTTCAAGCTGCAGCTCGAGGACCGCGCCTCGCTCGGCTATGCCGCGCTGGACGCCGCGACCAAGGCCTTCATGGCCAAGGCCTACCAGACGCCCGAGCTGGCCGGCATGTTCTCGAGCCTGCAGGTGAACGTGCCGCAGCTGTATGCCGACATCGACCGCACCAAGGCGCGCCAGCTCGGCGTGGCGGTGACCGACGTGTTCGACACCATGCAGATCTACCTGGGCAGCCTCTACGTCAACGACTTCAACCGCTTCGGCCGCACCTACTCGGTCCGGGTCCAGGCCGATGCCGCGCACCGCGCGCGCGCCGAGGACGTGGGCTTGCTCAAGGTGCGCTCGGCCACGGGCGAGATGGTGCCGCTGTCGGCGCTGATGGCGGTCAAGCCGAGCTTCGGGCCGGAGCGCGCGATGCGCTACAACGGCTTCCTCTCGGCCGACATCAACGGCGGACCCGCGCCGGGCTATTCGTCGGGCCAGGCGCAGGACGCGGTCAAGCGCATCGCGGCCGAGACGCTGCCGCCGGGCATCTCCTACGAGTGGACCGAGCTCACCTACCAGGAAATCCTGGCGGGCAACTCGGCGCTGTGGGTGTTCCCGCTGGCCATCGTGCTGGTCTTCCTGGTGCTGGCGGCGCTCTACGAGAGCCTGACCTTGCCGCTGGCGATCATCCTCATCGTGCCGATGGGGCTCTTGGCCGCGATGACCGGCGTGTGGCTCTCGCACGGCGACAACAACGTGTTCACGCAGATCGGCCTGGTGGTGCTGGTGGGCCTGTCGGCGAAGAACGCGATCCTGATCGTCGAGTTCGCGCGTGAGCTCGAATTCGCCGGCCGCACGCCGATGCAGGCGGCGATCGAGGCGAGCCGCCTGCGGCTGCGCCCGATCCTCATGACCTCGCTGGCCTTCGTGATGGGCGTGCTGCCGCTGGTGCTGTCCAGCGGGGCGGGCGCCGAGATGCGTCGCGCCATGGGCATCGCGGTGTTCGCCGGCATGATCGGCGTGACCGCGTTCGGGCTATTCCTCACGCCGGTGTTCTACGTGGCGCTGCGCGCGCTCACGGGCAACCGGGCGCTCAAGCTGCATGGCGAGGTGCCGCACCTCGAGGCCTTCGCCGGCAGCGTCGACCACGCGGGTGGCGGCACGGTCAAGCCGATGCCGGCCGCGCCGCTCTCCGGGCATGAATGACATGACGATTTCCCACACCCCTCCATCGCGCATGGCGCTCGCCGGCATCGTGCTGGCGCTGGCGCTCGCCGGCTGCACCGAGCTGCCGCGCATCGATACCTCGTCGATGGCCGCTGCGCCGGCGTCGTTCAAGGAAGGCGATGCACGCTGGGCACTGGCCGCGCCCGCTGCGAACCAATCCGACGGCGCCTGGTGGAAGGCCTTCGGCGATCCGGCGCTCGACGATCTGGTCGAGCGCGCCGGTCGCGAGAACACCAGCGTGCGCATCGCCGCGGCGCGTGTCGCCCAGGCGCGCGCGGTGCTGGGCGCGGCCGACGCCGAGCGGGCGCCGCAGGTCGGCGTGTCCGCCGGCGTCGCGCGCCAGGCCGCGCCCGACACCGGATGGCGGCCCTCGACGCTCGCGAGCGTCGGGGCGAGCGCGTCGTACGAGCTCGACCTCTTCGGTCGGCTGGCCGGCGAAAGCAACGCCGCCGGCGCCGACCTGCGCTCGCGCGAGGCCCTGCTGCGCAGCGCGCGCCTGCTGGCGCAGGCCGAGGTGGCGCAGCGCTACTTCGCGCTGCGCTCGCTGGACGTCGAGCGCGGCATCCTGCGCGACACCCTGGCCACCTACCGCGACACCTTGCGCCTGGTGGAGCGCCGCTACGAGGCTGGCGACGTGGCCGAGCTCGACGTGGCGCGGGTGCGCACCGAACTGGCCGCGACCGAGTCCGACGCCTTCGCGCTCGATGCGCGGCGCGCGCAGCTCGAGCACGCGATCGCCGTGCTGGTGGGCGAGGCGGCGTCGAACTTCTCGATCGAGGCGCTGCCCGCCTCTGCCGCGCCGGCGGCGACGCTGCCCAGCGTGCCTGCCGGCGTGCCGAGCACGGTGCTGGCGCGCCGGCCCGACGTCGCGGCCGCGCTCGACCAGCTGAAGGCCGCGCAGTTGCGCGTGGGCGTCGCGCAGGCGGCGTGGTTCCCGAGCGTCTCGCTCACTGCGGCCGGCGGCTATGCGTCGCCGGAGCTGTCCGACGTGTTCAAGTGGTCGGCGCGCACCTGGGCCGCCGGCGCTCTGCTTGCCCTGCCGGTGTTCGACGGCGGGCGGCGCCGCGCCGCGGTCGATGCGGCGCGGGCCGAGTTCGACGTCGGGCTGGTGAGCTACCGCGAGAAGGTGCTGCTCGCGTTCAAGGACGTCGAGGACGAGCTCGCGTCACTGCGGCTGCTGGCCGAGCAGTCCCGGGCGCAGGATCGCGCGATCACGTCCGCCTCGCGCGCGACCGCGCTGTCGGCCTCGCGCTACCGCAACGGCCTGGTCAGCCAGCTCGACCTGCTCGACGCGCAGCGCAGCGAGTTGCGCAGCCGCCGCCAGGCCGAGCAGGTGCGATCGGCGCAATACCAGTCGACGGTGGGGCTGATCCGCGCACTGGGCGGCGGGTGGGAGGGCGCCGGCGTGGCGGTCGGCGACGCCGGATCGCGGCGTCCGCCGGGCTGAGGCCTACTGCTTCAGTTCGGTGCGCCGCTCGATGATGCGCGACACCAATCCATAGGCCACCGCCTCGTCGGCCGACATCCAGCGATCGCGCTCGATGTCGGCCAGCACCCTGTCCAGCGGCTGGCCGCACTCCCTGGCGATCACGCGCGCGATGCGCTCGCGCGCCTTCACGATCTCGGCGGCCTGGATCGCGATGTCGCTCGCCGACCCGCCGGCGCCGCCGCTCGGCTGGTGGATCAGGAAGCGGGTGTGCGGCAGGCAATAGCGTCGCTCGCGCGGCGCCGACAGGTACAGGTGGGTCGCCGCGCTGCCGACCCAGCCGGTGCCGATCATGTTCACCGGCGCCGCGATGAAGCGAACGATGTCGTGGATCGCGTCGCCCGATTCGAGGTGGCCGCCGGGCGACGAGACCAGCAGGTCGATCGGCGCCTGCGATTCGGCGTCGAGTGCGATCAGGCGCCGCGCGGTGTCGGCCGCGCTGCTGTCGGTGATCGGGCCGAACACCAGCACCGTGCGCGACTCGAAGGCCTTTTCCTCGAGGAAGGCGTTGCGAAGCTCCGGCGCAGGAGCGTTAGGATGGGTTTCCATGCGAATCCAAGTGAAGGGACACGGCCGTCATACGTACGAGATGGCCGGCGCGTGACAAGCCGACGATGGACCTGGACCCTCTCCCTCTCATTCCAGCCGACCGCTTCGAGCCGCACCGGCGCAGGCTCACCGAGCTCGCGCGCCTCTGGCTTGGCAGCCAGGCCGACGCCGAGGACGCGGTGCAGGACGCCTACCTGCGTCTGCGTGACGGCCTGCCCGAGTCGCCGGGCGGCGAGCAGGCCTGGCTGACCACGGTCGTGCGCCACCTGTGCATCGACCGGCTGCGGCGGCGCGCGCTCGAGCAGCGCGAGGCGGCAGCCACGACGTCGCTGCATGAGCACGCGCCCTCGGCCGAGCACCTGGCCGCCTTGTCGCTCGACACCCAGTCGGCGCTGCGCCGGCTCGTGCGGCGCCTGCGCGCCGAGGAGGTGGCCGCGGTGCTGCTGCACGCGGTGTTCGACTTCGATCATGCGCAGCTGGCCCGCCTCGCCGGCCTCACGGAGTCGGCGTCGCGCCAGCGGGTGCATCGCGCATGGCGCCGCCTGCGCGAGGCCGAGGATGATTCGCCCGAGGGTCTCGATCGCGACACCGACGTCTTGACGAGCCTGTGCTGGCGGGCGTTGCGCACGCACAGCCCGGCGGCGCTGGTGGCGCTGGTGTCGCAGCCCGCGGTCGCGGCGTCCGCGACGAGCGCGCCGCCCTTCGCGGCGACGAGGGTCCCGGCACGCACGACGCCACGCCTGTTGCACGTCGGTGGCCGCTTCGCGCTCGGCCTCGAACTCGATGGCGTCATGCTGTGCACGCTGCCGCTCGGGCCGCTGGGGCTGCACGACAGCGGCGTACCGGCGGCGGCCTGACGAAGCCGCGGGCGACGCCACTGACGCGGCTGCGCATTGTCAAGATTGCCTGCGACCCGACCGGAGAGAATGCCCGCCATGACGAACACCATCCCCGCCACCCTGATCGCCGGCGACGGCATCGGCCCCGAGATCGTCGACGCCACGCTGGCGGCCCTGCACGCGCTGGGCGCACCTTTCGTCTGGGAGCGCCAGATCGCCGGCCTCGAAGGCGTCAAGGTGGCAGGCGATCCGCTGCCGCCGGCCACGCTCGAGAGCATCCGCCGCACGCGGCTCGCGCTCAAGGGTCCGCTGGAGACGCCCTCGGGCGGCGGCTACCGCTCGTCGAACGTGCGCCTGCGCGAGGAATTCCAGCTCTATGCCAACCTGCGCCCGGCGCGCACGATCATCCCGGGCGGCCGCTTCGACAACGTCGACCTGGTGGTCGTGCGCGAGAACCTCGAAGGCCTGTACATCGGCCACGAGCACTACGTGCAGATCGATGGCGACCCGCACGCGGTGGCCATGGCCACCGGCATCAACACCCGCCAGGGCAGCCGGCGCCTGCTGGAGTTCGCGTTCGAGCACGCGATCGCCACCGGCCGCAAGAAGATCACGCTGGTGCACAAGGCCAACATCATGAAGGCGCTGACCGGCATCTTCCTGGAGACCGGGCAGGAGCTGTACGAGCGTAAGTACAAGGGCCGCATCGCGTTCGAGACCATGATCGTCGACGCCTGCGCGATGAAGCTGGTGCTCAACCCGTGGCAGTTCGACGTGGTCGTCACGACCAACCTGTTCGGCGACATCCTCTCCGACCTGGTGGCCGGGCTGGTGGGCGGCCTCGGCATGGCGCCGGGCGCGAACATCGGCGCCGACGCGGCCATCTTCGAGGCGGTCCACGGCTCCGCGCCGGACATCGCGGGCAAGGGCGTCGCCAATCCGACGGCGCTGCTGCTGGCCGCCGCCATGATGCTCGACCACTGCAAGCTGCCCGACCAGGCGGCGCGCTTGCGCCGCGCCATCGCCGACACGCTCAACGTCGACCAGGTGCGCACCGGCGACCTGGGCGGCAAGGCGAGCACGCGCGAGTTCACGCAGGCGCTGGTGCGCCGGATCGAGCAGGGCTGAACCGATAGCGGATCGTGTGCCGGTACTGCTGGCCGGGGTGCAGCCAGCACGTGGGCTGCGGCCACTCGGGGTGGTTCGGGCTGTCGGGCAGGAACTGCGGCTCTAGCGCGATGCCGGGGCAGGGCGCGCCGAAGCCCTCGAGGTACTGGCCGCCATACAGCTGCAGCGCGGGCAGCGTGGTGCGGATCTCCATCGACAGGGCGCCGTCGCTCGATTCGAGCACGGCCGCCGGCGCATTCATGCCGGCGCAGGCGGGGTCCAGCAAGAAGGCGTGGTCGAACCCGCCGGCCAGGTGCTGCTGAGGGTCGCGCAGCCAATCGCGCTGCAAGGTCTTGGCGTCGCGAAAGTCGAAGCCGGTGTCCGCCACCTCGTTCAACGCGCCGATGGGGATCAACTCCGCATCGACCGGCAGGAAGCGGCTGGCCGCGATGCGCAGCCGATGCGCGCGCGCATCTCCCGCGCTGCCGTCCAGGTTGAAGTAGGCGTGATTGGTGAGGCACACCGGGCTGGGTGCGCTCACGGTTGCGCTGGCCTCCATCTCGATCGTCATCGGGTCGAGCAGCCGGTAGGCGATCTGCACCTGCAGCTCGCCCGGATAGCCCTCGTCGCCGTCGGCCGACACCAGCGAGAAGCGCACCGCACGCTCGTCGGCCGCCTCCACCTGCCATGCGCGCGTGTGGAAGCCGTGCAGGCCGCCGTGCAACTGGTGGCGCGAGCCCGGGTTGGGCACCAGCGCCCAGCGGCGCTCGCCCAGGCCGATACGCGCGTGCGCGATGCGATTGGCGTAGCGGCCGATGGTCGCGCCGAGGTAGGCACTGTCGGCCTGCGCCGCCGGCAGCGCAGCGCGCGACAGGATGACGCTGCGCCGCGTGCCGTCGGGCATGGGCAGGTCGCAGGCCAGC